>JAUMTX010000043.1 GCA_030530985.1 Corynebacterium sp. | reverse complement strand
CACTGCAACCTATCAGGTTCGTCTTGCCGATAACACCGATGCAGTTACCACAGTAACTGTTGGCGAAATCGCAGGTCTTTCTCCAGCACCATCCGCTTCCACCACCCCTGAGAATGAGGGTGAGTCCAACGGTAAGATCACTGGTCTTGAGTCTGACAAGTCTTATGAGTACTCCGCTGATGGCGGTAAGACTTGGAAGACTGTTCCTGCTGGTTCCACCGAGGTGACTGGTCTTTCTACTGGTGAGTACCAGGTACGTATTGTTGATGGCTCCGGTAATGCAACCTCCGAGGCGGCTACGGTCACTGTTGGTTTGATTCCTGCGGCGCCTGTTGTTGGTACTACTCCTAGTGTTCGTGACCAGAAGACTGGTACTATTACCGGTCTTGATGGTGCGAAGTCCTATGAGTATTCCACTGATGGTGGCGTGACCTGGATTGCTGTTACTCCGGGTAGCACCACTATTGAGGGCCTCCCAACGGGTGGCTATCAGGTGCGTGTAGCTGCTAATGGTGATGTCCCAGCATCCAAGGCTGCTACCGCTAATGTTGGTGTGATTGATCCAGCACCATCCGCGTCCACCACCCCTGAGAATGAGGGTGAGTCCAACGGTAAGATCACTGGTCTTGATTCCGATAAGTCTTATCAGTACTCCACCGATGGTGGCGTGAATTGGATTAATGTTCCTGCTGGTTCCCCCGAGGTAACTGGTCTTCCTACTGGTGAGTACCAGGTACGTATTGTTGATGCCTCCGGTAATGCAACCTCCTTGGTTGCTAAGGTCACTGTTGGTGTTGTCAATAAGCCAGCAGCACCATCCCTGCAGAGCACCCCTTCCGGCAGCAATAATAATGAAGGCACCATTACTGGCCTTGATCCAAATGTTGAGTATGAGTACCGCAAGGTAGGCGAGTCCGAGTTCACCGATGTACCAGCAGGTAGCAGCAGCATCACTGGTCTGACTGCCGGTAGCTATGAGGTTCGTGTTAAGGCTAAGGGTGAGACCCGCGCATCCCAGATTGCGACCGTTACTGTTGCAAGCAGCACCGTAACCCCAGCCGCACCAGACAATGTTGGTACCGCAAGTGTCACCAAGCGTGGTGTAACCAATGGTCGAATCATTGGTCTGAACCCACTGAGCCTGTATGAGTACCGCATGGCCGGCACCGATAACTGGATTTCCGTTCCAGCCGGTTCCACCGAGATTGATGGTCTTGCAGCTGGTAGCTACGAGCTTCGTTATGCAGCTAGCACTACCACTGGTGCAGCAGCTTCTGAGTCTGTTGAGCTCACCGTTGGTGAGGCTGCCAATGGTTCCAGCCTTTCCTCCGGCAGCAGCTATGCTCCTTGGATGGGTATTGCCGGTGCCGCTGGCCTTGGCTTCTTCATCCTTGCAGCAGCCAGCCTGTGTACTGACCAGTTCGGCATTGTTTCGTACCAGATTCCAACCCGCCGTCCTGAGTCCATCAACCTGAATAAGCGCGATAATGACAACCTCGCACCACACCTGCGTCGTTGTGATGAGGGTGCTGTTAATTTCGTAGTTCCTGCAAGCCCACTGTGTACTGATGATGCAGGCATTGCTTCCTATAAGCTTGCCGGTCACCGTCCAGAGTCCCTGGGCCTGAGCGAGAAGGACAACCGTGAGGTTGCACCATTCCTCCGCCCATGCGATAAGAACGAGACTGATATTGCAGGTCCAGGCGGTACCTTCTGCACCGATGCAAATGGTATTGCTTCCCGTCAGCACCCAGGCGCTCGCCCAGAGTCCCTCGGTCTGACTGACCTTGAGAACCGCAATATTGCGCCACGACTTGGACGTTGCTCCGAGTAATCCTGGACTAGCGAGTCCAATTCCGAAGCCATCCCTCCGGGGGTGGCTTCTTTTTTTTGTTGACATTGGTGCCGGCTTTGTTCGCACTTAGTCTCATAATTGGGTCGATATATCTCTCGGCCCTAAAGTGGGGCTGCTGGTGGGTAGGTTCCATGGCAGTGGAGTAGTATAGGTTCTGTGAGCGAAAACAACACCCAGATTGCAAATGTACTTGCCAGCCGCTACGCTTCCCAGGAGCTTCGTGCACTGTGGAGCCCAGAGCATAAGATCATTATGGAGCGCCAGCTGTGGATCGCTGTGATGAAGGCACAGCGTGACCTTGGTGTAGATATTCCTGAAGAAGCCATTGCCGCCTATGAGGCAGTCATCGACCAGGTGAATCTTTCTTCCATTGCTGACCGTGAGCGTATTACCCGCCACGATGTTAAGGCCCGCATTGAGGAATTTAATGATCTGGCAGGCCATGAGCATATCCACAAGGGTATGACCAGCCGCGATCTGACTGAAAATGTTGAGCAGCTGCAGCTGTACAAGTCCCTGGAACTCATGCGCGATAAGGCAGTAGCCACCGTATCCGCTATTGGTCGTCGTGCCGCCCAGTATCAGACCCTGGTCATGGCCGGCCGTTCCCATAATGTGGCAGCCCAGGCCACCACCCTTGGTAAGCGCTTTGCCAGCGCCGCCGATGAACTTCTTGTGGCCCTGGAGCGCACCGAGCAGCTTCTTGCCCGCTACCCACTGCGCGGCATCAAGGGCCCAATGGGTACCGCCCAAGATATGTTGGACCTGATGGGCGGGGATGAGGCCAAGCTCAATGAGCTCGAGTCCCGTGTCGCAGCCCACCTTGGTTTTGCCCGCGTCTTTGATTCCGTGGGCCAGGTATACCCACGCTCCTTGGACTTTGATGTGGTATCCGCCCTGGTGCAGTTGGGTGCAGGCATGTCTAGTCTTGCCACCACCATCCGCCTCATGGCCGGTAATGAAATTGTGACTGAGGGCTTCAAGCCAGGCCAGGTTGGTTCCTCCGCAATGCCACATAAGATGAACGCCCGCTCCTGCGAGCGTGTTGGTGGCCTGCAGATTATTCTTCGCGGCTACCTCACCATGGTTGCTGACCTCTCCGGCCAGCAGTGGAATGAGGGCGATGTATTCTGCTCCGTGGTTCGCCGTATTGCCCTTCCAGATGCTTTCTTCGCCCTGGATGGCATGTATGAAACCTTCCTTACCGTTCTCAAGGAATTCGGCGCCTTCCCAGCCATGATTGACCGTGAGTTGGAGCGCTACCTGCCATTCCTCGCCACCACCCGCATCCTTATGGCTGCAGTTCGTGCCGGTGTCGGCCGCGAAACCGCCCACGAGATCATTAAGGAAAATGCTGTGGCTGTGGCTCTTAATATGCGTGAGAATGGTGGGGAGCAGGACCTCATTGAGCGCCTTGCAGCAGATGAGCGTCTCCCAATGGATGAGACGGAACTTAATGCAGTTCTGGCTGACCGCCATGTCTTTATTGGTGCAGCCCCAGAACAGGTTGGTCGAGTACTCGACCGCATTGCTGATGTTGTGGCCAAGTACCCAACCGCCGCAACCTATAGCCCAGGCGAGATTCTTTAAATCCTTGGGCAGTAGGGCACTTGCCTCTATTACCGTGCAGGAGTGCCAGATTAAGTTGCATTTTAGTAACATAGATTCTAGGTACTGCACATATTTCAAATCCGGGGAGGAGTACATCACCCCGGATTTTCTTATTGTCTATTGGAGTAGCACATGCATGGATTCATTGGGCGGCTGGCAACAGATGTTGGCACCATTTCTTTGACCAACCTCAATGCACGCATCGCCCTGGTCATTATCCTCATCCTCTGCGTGCTCTTTGCCGCACGCGCCATTACCCACCACCACCTGCGCCACTGGGTGATCATCTCCTTCGCCGCTTCCATTGTTGTGGCCTTTATGTGCTGGGCTATCCTCGAAGTCTGGTGGGTGCCCTTCACCGACCACATGCCCTACTGGCTCTACCTGTGGGTTGCCGGCACAGCATTCCTGATTTTCTCCGCCTTCGTTCAACGTGGCCGCCGCATTAAGCTCAGTATTATTGCTCTCATTGGTGCAGTAACCATGCTGGGATCCATCAACTTTCTGTACAACCAGTACCCGGATCTCCAGGCCCTGAGCAAGGACACCATGGATGGCTATAGCAGCTATGAGGATTTCTACAAGGACTATGAGAACAGTACCAGCGCCCCCGCCCAGGGTACTGTCTTCACTATGAGCATTGGCAGCGAGAAAAGCCACTTCCACCACCGCGATGCCATTGTCTATGTGCCACCGGCCTACTATTCAGATAAGAATTTTGATTTCCCTGTTTTCGTGATGATGCACGGCAACCCGGGCGGCCCCGATATGTGGTTTGGTGGCGGCAATATTGGTGGCATTATGGATGACTATGCCGCTAGGCACAATGGATACGCCCCCATTATTGTGAGCATTGATGCCACAGGATCCGTGCTAGGTAACCCAATTTGCATGGACACCAATAAGTGGAATGTCATGACGTATATTGCAGAAGACGTGCCTACTAGCATCAAGGAAAGGCTCAATGTGGATCAGGACCAAAGTCACTGGGTTATTGGTGGCCTCTCCTATGGCGGTACCTGTAGTCTTCAGGTGGCCACCAACCACCCTGAGGCCTATGGCACCTTCTTGGATCTTTCCGGTCAGGCGGAACCAACTATTGGTACCCACCGGCAAACAGTCAATACTTTCTTTGGTGGGGATGAGTCTCGTTTTGCCGCCCAAAACCCGGCGGATATTCTTAAGTCCGCAGCTGGCACCGATAGATTCGCAGGAATTGAAGGCGTCTTTGTGGCTGGCAAGGATGATCCTGAATCCGTTGAAGCCTTGGCTACCTTGAATTCTTTGGCCCAGGGTGCCGGCATGAAAACCCAATACCAAGTGGTGCCCGGCGCGCATGATTGGAATACATGGCGTGCGGGTCTGGTGAATAATCTAGACTATTTGGTTGACAGAACACACATGGTGGAAAAAATTCACCCTTAGGTTTTTCCTTCTTCCGTTTTTCTTATCCCGCAGAGTGTAAAGGACTTCCCGCTTTGTTTTTGAAATCCGCCGAGAGCTCTTCCCGCTGGAAGGATCTCACCCGTCAGGCTTTCCGCCGCATGGGGCGCACCTGGTCTAGTATCGCCGATATTTATGCCCAGGCGCCAGCAACTATGAGTGCTATCACTCTCATGTGGTTTCTCCTCATCACCTTCCGCAACGACCTCAATGCCTTGCGCTTTTATTTCGCCATCAACCTTGATAATCCAGGTAACTGGTGGCACGTCGTCTCCTCCGGTTTCACTGCCAATAGTGTCGCTGCTGGCGTCATCACCACTGTGGCTCTTTTAACTTTCGGTGTTTTGTCGGAGCGCGCTCTTGGCACTAAGCGGTTCATGGGCCTGATGGTTTTTTTCCAGCTTATCGGCACCCTTGCCGGCCTCATCGCTGTGTGGATCCTGGGCCATTTCTCAACTCTTTGGGTTCTCGAGCTGCGCCACCAGCGCCTCCTTAGCCCCACCACCTGGCTTTTTGGCGTCGCCGCGGTCGGTACTGCTGTGATGCCTGTCTTATGGCAGCGTCGCGTGCGTGTTTTTCTCCTGGCCACCAGCATCACTCTTTTCTTATATTCCGGTGGTATCGGTGATGTCCCTCGCCTCGTGGCTACTCTCTTGGGTTTGATTCTCGGACAGGTGTTTTTTCTCCGCAATAGTCGCCGTGGCGCCATTTCTCGCCGTGAAAGTCGCGTTCTCGTTGCCACTGTTCTTTTCGCTGTGACAATCGGCCCTTTCGTCGGTTCCTTGACCCACGCTGTCGGCCCATTTTCAAAGTTGGTTCAATATGTTTGGACTCCTCGTGATTTGGAACAAATGCAGGTTTTCCTCTGTATGGAGGACCAGGTCCATCTCTTCTGTTCGAATCGTCTCTATGAGGAGCTGTCTGATTTCGCCCTTTTGATTTCCAACCAGCTTTTCCCTCTCTGCATGGCCGTCATTGTCCTTGGTCTTATCCGTGGTCGCCGCCTGGCGTGGGTTCTTGCTCTGATTGTAAGTTTTGCCCCTATCCTCATCATTCTCACCCTCGCCCGCGATTTCTCTCTTCTTGGTATCTGCGCTGTTCTCGCCCCTTGGATCGGCACTATCATTCTTCTTTCCGCCCGCTCTTCGCTTTTCGACGTCCCCCTCCCGCGCCGTCTGCTCCTTGGTGTCGCAACCCGTATCAGTCTTCTTTTCGTTGTTTCTTCTGCGCTTTGGGCCGCCCTTGGTATTCCCGCCAATCTTTCAGCCACCCAGTGGATCTCTAGTTTTATGCCGCCAGTTCTCGGCGCCAGCCTCAGTGATTCCCATTTGCCCCATACCCACCTGGCCATGGCCGCCTATATTTGGCCAAGCTTGATTTTCTGGTTGGGTTTCTGCCTCATCATGGTCCGCGCCTTCACCATTGTTCCTCGTAGCGCAGCCACTGAGGCTCGCTCCAAGGCTCGTGAAACTCTGCTCAACGGCACGGGCGACCACTTGGCCTGGATGACTCTCTGGGAAGGTAATTCCTACTGGTTTGACCCTGAGGGCCGTGGCTATGTCGCCTACCATGTCCATAACGGCGTGGCCGTCACAGTTGGCGCCCCTGTCATCAACATCCAGTCTTCTTCCTTTGACCCTGGGGTTCTGAGTGCCGAGCAGATCGCAACCCATGATTTCCTCACTGCGGAGGAGCGTGAGCGTCTCCCGCTCCAAGCCCAGGAAAAGAAAAACGAGGCTTTGCGCGCCCGTGCTCTCGATGAACTTCACGCCGCCACAGCGGCCGCCTATGGTAATTCTCTATCTGCCCTCTCCCAGGGGTTCGAGGAATTTGCAGGAAAACAGGGTTGGCATGTGGCCTGGTATTCGGTGAATTCTGATTTTGCCCAGGGCTTGGAGCAGCGCGGGTGGCGCAGTGTTCAGGTGGCGGAGGAGTCGGTGATTCCTGTGGTCACCGAGGAGGATATTGCTTTTAAGGGTAAGAAGTTCCAGGATGTGCGCACCGCTAAAAATCGCGCCTCCAAGGAAGGCATTCATACCGAGTGGACTTCTTGGGCGGAAGCCAGCTCCATCACTCGCGAGCGCATTATTGCTCTCTCCGAAGACTGGGTTGCCGATAAGTCTCTGCCCGAAATGGGCTTCACCCTTGGTGGCATTGACGAACTCATGGATCCTTCGGTCCGTCTCATGCTCGCCACCGATGATTCCGGCCACATTCATGGAGTCACATCCTGGCTCCCTGTTTTCGAAAACGGCCGCGCCGTCGGCCTCATTTTGGACTTCATGCGCCGTGATGCTGAGGGCTTTAAGCCCGTGGTCGAATATCTCATCGCTGAAACCATCGAGCTCGCTCATGATGCCGGCTACGAGTGGATCAGCCTTTCTGGCGCACCTCTGGCCCATAGCGTGGAGGACTCTGCCACAGGCGATGCCTCCGTTCTAAGTACTGTTCTAGATAAGGTGGGTGCAGTTCTGGAGCCGCTTTATGGTTTCCGTTCCTTGGCGCACTTTAAGGCCAAGTTCCAGCCACGCCATGAGCCATGGATGATGTGTTATGCCGATGAGCTTGCTTTGGCCAGCATTGGTATGGCTGTGGGCAAATGTTATGTCCCTAGTATGGGGCCGGGTCAGTTTGTCCATGTTGCTCGCCAGCTTGCAAATAGGTAAAGCAATGCGGGTAAACTAATCTCTATGCGCCCAGAACTTTCGAGCTATAAGCATCTATCCGCCGGCAAGGTCCGTGAGATCTATGAGGTGGATGAGGATCATCTGCTCATGGTGGTCAGTGACCGTATTTCGGCCTATGACTATATTTTGGATTCCGATATTCCTGATAAGGGCCGAATCCTGACTGCTATGAGCATGTTCTTCTTTGATTCTATTGACTTCCCTAATCACCTTGCTGGTCCTATTGATGACCCACGCATCCCTGAAGAGGTTCTGGGTAGGGCTTTGATTGTCAAGAAGCTGGACATGGTTCCTTTTGAGTGCGTGGCCCGCGGCTACCTGACCGGTTCCGGCCTGGTTGAGTACAAGGAAAGCCAGTCTGTCTGTGGGGAGCCACTGCCTGAGGGTTTGACCGAGGCCTCCAAGCTTCCAGAGCCTATTTTCACCCCAGCCACCAAGGCTGAGTTTGGTGAACACGATGAGAATGTCTCCTTCGAGTATGTGGTGGAGAAGCTTGGTGAAAAGCGCGCCACTGAACTCAAGGAAGCCACCATCCGCATCTATAGTGAGGCTGCCCGCCTGGCGGAGGAGCATGGTGTGATTCTTGCCGATACCAAGTTTGAATTTGGTTTGGATAAGGATGGCAATCTCATTTTGGCTGATGAGGTCCTCACCCCTGATTCTTCCCGCTATTGGCCAGCCGATGAATATGAGGAGGGCAAGGTTCAGCCTTCCTTCGATAAGCAGTACTTGCGCAATTGGCTGACCAGCTCCAAGTCGGGTTGGGATAAGAATAGTGGCGAGCAGCCACCAGCCCTCCCAGGTTCTATTGTGGAGGCCACCCGCGAGCGCTATATCGAAGCCTATGAGCGTATTTCCGGCAAGAAGTTCTCTGAATGGATTGGAAGCCCCGCCTAATGCTATTTCCCCCTGTAGCCGATAAAATCCCAGTTCAGCGTACCCACCATGGTTATACTGTCACGGATAACTACGAGTGGATGCGCGCCAAGGAAGACCCGAAGGTTATTTCCTACCTTGAGGCTGAGAATGCCTATACGGATCAGCAAACCGCTGAGCTAGAGGAGCTTCGCACCAATATCTTCGAGGAGATTAAGCGCCGCACCAAGGAAACAGATATGTCTGTTCCTACCCGCTCCTTCGGCTACTGGTACTTCAACCGCATTGTTGCCGGCCAGAATTATGGTGCTTTCTGCCGCATGAAGGTTGAGGATGAGGATAGCTGGATTCCCCCAACTATCGAGCCCGGCCCACCACTGCCCGGTGAGGAAGTCATTCTTGATTGTGATGCTCTCTCCCAGGGCCATGATTTCTTTTCCATGGGTGGCGCCCACCTGCGCCATTCCACCAATCGCCTCATCTACTCTGTGGATACCAAGGGTGATGAGCGCTATACCCTCTTCATTAAGGACTTGACCACCGGCGAGCTTCTCGACGACATCGTCGAGAACGTCGCTGGTTGCGGCTCCTGGATTAGTGATGAGCACATTATCTATGAGCGTGTCGACGACGCCTGGCGTCCATACCAGGTGTGGCGCCACAAGCTCGGCACCCCAGTCGAGGAGGATGTTCTCGTCTATGAGGAGAAGGACGAGCGTTTCTGGTTGGGCTCCACCACCCAATTCGACTCCACCTATGCTGTAATCAGCATTAGCTCCAAGACCACCAGTGAGCAGTGGATTCTGGATGTGCGCGAGAACCCTGAGGGTGAATTCCAGTGCATCCGTCCACGCCAGACTGATGTGGAATATGCTGTGGAGGTTACCGAGGTAGCAGGGGAGCGCCGCCTGCTGGTTCTGCACAACTTCAATGATGTCAACTATGAGTTGAGTGAGGGTCCTGTGCCTTCGGCCACGGAGTACCTGGACTTCACCACTCTCAATAGTCTCATTGCTCCATCCGAGGATGCCCGTATTGAAGGGGTGGATACCTACAAGCGCTTTATTGTAGCCAGCTATCGACGTGCCGGTCTTGGCCGCGTTGCTGTCATGAAGCTGGGTGAGCATGGCTATACCGACTTCGAAGAGCTGCGCTGGGATGAGGAACTTGTCAGCAGTGGTGCCGGTGGCGGTGGCCAGTGGGATTGCCCAGTGCTGCGCGTCTCCTATGCTTCCTATACGGAGCCAGCCACCCTCTTCCAGCTGGATGCCACCCAGGATATTAATGATGCTGAGGCACGTATTGTCCTGCGCAAGGGTGAGGTTCTTGGCGGCTATGATTCCGCCGACTACACCGCCTACCGCGTCTGGGCCCCAGCCGCTGATGGTGTGCAGATCCCTGTTTCGGTGATTCACCGCCGCGACCTGGATATGTCTGCGAGCCACCCGCTCTACCTCTATGGCTATGGTTCCTATGAGCACTCCCTGGATCCAGGCATGAGTATTTCTCGCCTGTCCATGCTCGACCGTGGTCTCATTGTTGCCATTGCCCACGTGCGCGGCGGCGGTGAGATGGGCCGTACCTGGTATGACGACGGCAAGATGCTGCGCAAGAAGAATACCTTCACCGACTTTATTGATGTGGCCAAGCATCTCATTGACCGTGGTATGACCACCCCGGATCAGTTGGTTGCCTCCGGCGGCTCTGCCGGTGGTCTGCTCATGGGTGCCGTGGCCAATATGGCCCCGAATACCTTCAAGGCCATTCTTGCTGAGGTTCCATTCGTGGATGCCCTGACCTCCATTCTCATGCCTGAGCTTCCGCTCACGGTTATTGAATGGGATGAGTGGGGCAACCCACTGGAGGATAAGGAAGTCTATGAGTACATGGCCTCCTACTCCCCATATGAGAATATTGAGGCCAAGAAGTACCCGAATATTCTTGCCATGACCAGTCTTAATGACACCCGCGTGCTCTATGTGGAGCCTGCCAAGTGGATTGCTAAGCTGCGCGATACCGCCACCGGTGGCGAGTTCCTGCTTCGCACCGATATGTCCTCTGGCCACGGTGGTGCTTCCGGCCGCTATGACTCCTGGCGCCAGACCGCCTTTGTCTACGCCTGGGCGATTAACCAGGTCACCGGCCTAACCAAGTAGGCGGCTTCCCGCCCCGAAGCCCTCACCCCGACGTTTCCTCCGGAGACGCCGGGGTTTTTCTATGCAGTTAAGGGGGAGCTGGCTGGGTTATAGGCTCATCTGTGCGGATGCACAGATCACTGGGAAGTGTTAATATTGTGACTTGAGTAAACTTGTGTGAATGTAGTGATTTTGCTATATTTAGCACGAGTATTTCCTACTTCATCTTTGGAAGAAAAGAGTTTTTAATATGATGAATCGTGGTCGTGCCCTTATTGCCAGCCTGATGATTGGCTCTGTGGCTCTCACTGGCGTTGTTGCTGCTCCTGCTGCTCATGCAGATGTCACCTATGTTCCAGTCGTGAACACTGCTTCCCGCCCTGCAGCTGACTTTGGTGATGCCCTCACCAACACCATGGCAGCTTTCAATAAGTACTATGACTCCTTCCAGGATGAGGATACCCGCAACTCCCGTCCTTCCCTGGATAATGTGCTCACCGGCCTGATGGGCGCTAATGTCGCCACCGGTGGTGTAGTAACCACCAGCAATGTTGGTATTGCTGCATCCGGTGAGGTTGAGGTTTATAATACCGCTGCCTCCACCATCGTCAATGGTCTGATTGCTAGCCAGGACAGCGATGGCTACATTAGCCAGGCTTCCAACGTGCTCAGCGTAAAGCGCGAGGCTCTTCAGTCCATTCCAGTACTGACCTACTACCTCTTCAAGCCATTCTTCGGCACTGACGCTAAGCCAACCACTGATCAGGTTCAGCTCATTGCCAATGTGTACGTGAATGCAATGCAGCTTCGTGCTGTTGCCCTGAACTTCCAGGTTGCTGACGCCAACCACTTCGCTGGTACCGGTAACTGGACTGTAAACTCCGGTCAGGCTGTTGCTGCCGGCTTCACCGTCAGCGATGACAAGAAGACCGTTAGCTTCGATGCGTCCAAGCAGGGTGGCCTCATTGGTACCCAGGCTAAGGCTCAGAACTTCCTCAATGGTATTAAGAGCTTCGTTACCTCTTCCTACCTCTCCAGCTAATTAGCTAGCAAGCAGGCTTTTACATGGGACACCTTCGGGTGTCCCATTTTTTATTTGCATCAGAGTTGCATTTGGCTTTTTTTTTGGGGTATAGGCAAAGGGCGTGTTGGTTTTTTAGCGTATTGCCCCTGCTAGT
>JAUMTX010000042.1 GCA_030530985.1 Corynebacterium sp. | reverse complement strand
ACACTAGCAGGGGCAATACGCTAAAAAACCAACACACAAGTGGCCTATACCCCTCTTTTTTTATGAGGTATTGCGATGGTCGAAGTTTTGTGCGATAATTGACTGAAATTGATCGCTAATCAGATTCTGGTGAGTGGAGTCTGATTGACTTCGACTGGAAGGAATTATGATGGCCGCTGTTGCTGAGCTTGGTTATGACCAGCTGGCTGTTCAGGCTGTCATGATTCTGCGCCAGCGCACCTACAAGCAGTACGTGCGCATTATGGACCGTGACTATGGTCTCTCCTCCCAGGAGGCCCGCATCGTGGCCTTTGCCGGCAAAGTATTCAAGCACAAGACCCTCGGGGCGCGCTGCGCCCAGGACGGGGTGCGCGTGATTGCCGCTGCCGGTATCGCTGAACGCGCCCGCAAACTCAAGGGCTCCTGGAAAGAACCCGCCCCAGGACACGTCCACCAAAAGCAACTCGACTATGCCGCTACCCTACTGGCTGATATCCCGCTCACCCACGCGCAATACGCACTCAACGCACTAGACAAGCGCGTGAACCAAGCCAATAAAAACTGGGAACACAAAGAACGCGAACGCAAAGAAGCAGAATACGCACAACGCCGCGCACGCATCCTCGAAGAAGAAGCCAAAGCCAAAGCCAAGGCGGCCGCAGCGGCAATGGAAGCAGCAGCGGCTGAACCAGACATGCCTGTAACACCAGTTGCACCTATTGCGCCGGTTGCGCCTGTTATGTCTGCCGTGCCTACTACTACCCCACCTGAGATTAACCCTCGCGCCAAGGTGGATATGAGCAAAGCCACCACCTTCGACCAGGCCCAGTTTAGTGAGCCTATCGGCGCGTGGCGCCCAGAAGACCTCGAAGCCTATGTCGTCAAAGAACGCGAAGGCTATAACACCCTCGTGCTCAAGGGAGTATCCGACCTGCACGCGACCATCATCCGTGACTTGATGCGCCGCACCTACTCCCAACTCGACCCAGAAATCCAAAAAGCACCAGCACCAGTACGCGACGGGCACGCAGCCTACAACGTACTGATCAAAGCCGTGCGCACAAGCAGCGATCTCAGCATGATCCGACTCAACGTCGTAGTCGATCTCAACCTGCTCAAAACACACCCCGAGTGGGCCATCCGCTACAAAGACCGCTGGATCAGCACCGAAGAAATCGCGGACCTCTCCGCATCCTTCGGTGAAGAACACGCACTGGCCGTCACCGACCTCGACGGCCGCGTGCTCACACACTCCAAGGGCCGATTCGCCAAGGAAATCCACCGCATCATCTGGGACATCCAAATGACAAAATGCGCAATCCCCTGGTGCGACTGCCAAACACACCTCGAATACCACCACCTCGAGGACTACAAAAACAACCCACGCACCAACCTCTACGACGTGCGACCCATCTGTAAACCACACCACGAAGAACTCACACGCCACCCCGGCAACCTCAGACTCTTCACCGACCTCGGAACAAGCGCATGGCGCAACCCCCGAACAGGACGATGGACCGTCGGCCTCGCAGTATCCCCAACCAGCACCACCCTCCAAGCACTGGGAAAGAAACACGCCCTCGACCCACTCGTACCCGACCAATACGAAACACTCAAAAAAGAACTCATACGCCACACCTGGGCACGTCTCAACACAGACACTGGTGGCAACCCCTGGGACGAGACTGCCTAAAACGGCCTAGGTCTGGTGTAGATACACGTAAAGGCCGCTGAGTGGCGGCCTTTGGTGGAAGAACTATGAATGTATGGCTAAACAGAAACAACGCCCCGGATCCTGCAAGGACCGGGGCGTTGTGGATAGTAAAGTTAGAAACTAACCTTAGGCGTTTTCACCAACGGAGTGAACCTGGATGGTGTTGGTATTGCCCTCGATTCCTGGAGGAGTACCGGCAACTACGACTACGACGTCGTCGTTCTGGTAGCCCATGCTCAGGAGGTGGCTATCAATCTTTGCAAGCATGTCGTCGGTGTCGGTAACTGGATCAACGAGGACAGCCTGGATGCCCCAAGAAACTGCGAGCTGCTGACGAACATCAATCTTAGGAGTGAAGACGAGCAGTGGCAGGTGGGAGTGCAGACGGGCGATACGACGTGCGGTGTCGCCGGAGGCGGTGAAGGCAACAATAGCCTTGGCCTCGAGACGCTCTGCAATATCGCGACCGGAGTAGGAAACAACGCCACGCTTGGTACGTGGAACGTGGTTCAGTGGTGGAACCTGGCCCTTGGTCTCAGCAACCTGGACGATACGGGACATGGTGCGAACACAGTTCTGTGGGTCTACACCAACAGATGTCTCACCGTTATGCATAACGGCGTCATCACCGTCGAGAACGGCGTTAGCAACGTCGGAAGCTTCTGCACGGGTAGGACGGGTGTTCTCGATCATGGAGTCGAGCATCTGGGTAGCAACGATAACTGGCTTTGCCATTTCACGGCAGAGCTGGATAGCGCGCTTCTGGAAGAGAGGCACATCCTCAAGTGGAACCTCAACACCCAGGTCACCACGGGCAATCATGATAGCGTCGAAGGCATCAACGATAGCCTCGATGTTCTCAACAGCCTCTGGCTTCTCGAGCTTCGCGATAACAGGAACGCGACGACCCTCTTCGTCCATAATGTCGTGAACGAGCTTTACGTCCTCAGCATGGCGAACGAAGGAGAGAGCGATGAAGTCAACGCCAAGCTTAAGAGCGTAGCGCAGGTCAGCAATGTCCTTCTCGGAGAGAGCAGGAACAGAAACGTTCATGCCTGGGAGGGAAACACCCTTGTTATTGGAAACAGGGCCGCCTTCAACAACCTCACAAACAACGTCATTGCCATCAACCTCGATGCAGCGCAGGGCTACCTTGCCGTCGTCAACGAGAAGACGGTCGCCTGGCTGTGCATCCTTAGCAAGACCCTTGTAGGTGGTGGACACGCGGTCATGGGTGCCTGGTACATCGTCAACGGTGATGCGAACAACTTCACCGTTGGCCCAGTAGGTGGAGCCTTCCTCGAAACGACCGAGACGGATCTTTGGACCCTGGAGGTCGCCGAGAACACCCACTGGACGGCCAGTCTTTTCAGCAGCCTGGCGTACCCAGTTGTAGTTCTTTTCGTGATCAGGATAGTCGCCGTGAGAGAAATTCAAACGGGCAACATTCATACCTGCTTCTACCAGACCGAGGATACCCTCTTCGCTGGCAACGGCAGGACCTAGCGTACATACAATCTTAGTTCTTCTTTCCACGCGTTCTAGGATAAACCTGTTTTTGAATTTCGGCTACCTTTTTAACGCGCAGAACGCGACAAAAAACGCTTCAGGCTGCGCCAATATTTTTTGTCACAAATGAGGAAAAATACGATCAGACCGATAATGAATGTCGCCGAAGAAGTGATGGTATTAATGCGAAGTCCAAGGACATGGGTGGCTTCGTCCGTACGCATAAGCTCCACCCAGAAACGACCAAAACTATAGGCAACCACATAGAGAGCCATAAGGGCACCACCCTGGAAGCGGAACTTACGGTCAAGCCACAATAAAACCGCTGCAGCAAAGAAACACCACAGGGACTCATAGAGGAAGGTTGGGTGTACAACATCAATTACCTGTCCGGTGGAGTGGCCATACATCATATCCACCCGACCATCAGCATCGCGGCGCATGAAAATCTCCAGCCCCCACGGAAGCGTGGTGGAACGACCATAGATTTCCTGGTTAAAGTAATTACCAAAACGGCCAATACCCTGGGCAATAAGAATAGTTGGGGCTACCGCATCAGCCATGGGGCCAAAGGGGATTTTCTTAAAGCGAAGATAGAGCCAGGAAAAGAACATGGCGGAGGCCGCCGCACCAATAATGGACAAACCGCCATTGGTAATGCGGAAAACATCCATGGGGTCACAGTCCGTGCAGAAATACTTCTGGTGGTCGGTGGCCACATGGTAGAGGCGGGCACCAAGAATACCGGCAATAATCACCACAATGGCAACATTGCTAATATCATCCGACTTGCCGCCCCGGGCCACATAGCGGCGGGTGGAAATCCACAGGGCCACAAGAATGCCCAGAACAATACAAATACCGTAGGCGCGGAATACTGGCATATCGCCGATAAACCACACGCCCTGAGGTGGAGATGGAATATAGGCGAGAGTCATGGGGGTCACTTTTCTTTCAGATCCGTTGGGTCAATATCCTGGTCGAGGGCATCCCAGAGCACACGGCCAGAATCAGGGTTTTCCTCAAGCTCTGATTGAATCTTGGAGGTGCGCACAGCCTTGGCCTCATAGGCACTGCTCTTGACACGCTCCGGCCCCTTCTTCATGGCCTGGGAGACAGCACCAATCAGCACCAGCGCACAGCCCACCAGGGCAAGAATCGGCCCGGTACTGTGGGTTTCAAGATTAGTGACTGTGGCCCAGTCACTAATGGTGCCGCTAAGCAAATTACGGGCACGGGCCGGATCCGGCTGGCCTGCAAGAATACCCAAAGGCCACCAGGAGGCACCAATGGCCGCAAGACCTGCAATAATCAGGGCAATGCGGGGGCGAATAAAACTGGCCAACAGCGCAATAACACCAATAGCAATGGCAGCAACTAGCTCAGTAGACCAGGTGGCACCACTAATAGGGGTGGTGGTATCCCCCGTTTTATCATCGGCAATGCTGGCGGTCATCCAGCTCAGCCTTGTGGATTGCCACATCACCGCAAGGCCGATAAAAACAAGAATTCTTTTCATAGTAATTTGTCGCGATCAAAACAGGTGCGGTCGCCCGTATGGCAGGCGCCCCCAGTTTGCTTGACTTTCATCAAAACTGTATCACCATCGCAATCGAGGCGCACCTCAGTGACCTCCTGAACATGGCCACTGGTTAGCCCCTTAACCCAATATTCCTGGCGGGAGCGGGAATAATAGGTGCCCTTACGAGCCTGCAAGCTATAGGCCAAAGCATGCTCATCAGCCCAGGCCATCATGAGCACCTCATTGGACTCGTGGTCCTGCACCACAACTGGCACCAGGCCCTTGTCATTCCAGCGAATACGGGCCTTAATAGCAGGGTCAAGAACGGCAGTGGCAGGCTGCAAATCGCGGGCGGTGCGCACCTCAAAACCGGCCTCGGCCATGGCCTGCTTGCACTCCTGGATGGAGACCTCACCAAAGTGGAAAATGGAGGCGGCCAGCACAGCATCGGCACCGGCAGCACAGGCTGGTGGGAAATGCTCCGCCTTACCGGCACCACCACTGGCAATAACAGGGATAGAAACAGCGGCACGGACCTTTTCAATCAGCTCAATATCAAAGCCCTCCTTGGTGCCATCCCCATCCATGGAGTTAAGAAGAATCTCACCGGCACCAAGCTTCTCCCCCAGCACAGCCCACTCAATTGCATCCAGGCCGGCAGACTTGGTACCACCGTGGGTGGTGACACCAAAACCGGAAGGCTGGTCGGGTTCACGGCGGGCGTCGACAGACAAGACGCAGCACTGGGCGCCGAAACGCTGAGAAATCTCCGAAATGAGTTCGGGGCGCGCAATAGCAGAGGTATTGACAGAGACCTTATCGGCACCGGCACGCAAAAGCTCATCCACATCATCAACGCTGCGCACACCACCACCCACAGTCAGGGGAATAAAAACCTGCTCGGCGGTGCGGCGCACCACATCAAGCATGGTGCCACGGCCCGCCTTGGAGGCAGAAACATCAAGGAAGGTGAGCTCATCAGCACCCAAAGCATCATAGCGGGCGGCAAGCTCAACCGGATCACCGGCATCCTTGAGGTTTTCAAAGTTAACACCCTTGACTACACGACCATTGTCGACATCAAGACATGGGATGACACGGATTGCTACTGCCATTGCGGGGTCCTTAGTTTTTTTACTGGTTAATAATCTCAATGAGGTCACGGTGAACCTCAGGAATGCCGGCAACTATACCGGCGGACTCAATAGTCCAGGGCTTGCCTTCAGGGTCGGTGACGGTCACACCAAGGGCGCGCATATGGGCCACACCTGCAGCATTATCCCAAAGATTAGGGCTAAAGGTAATGCAACCATCATAAATACCCTGGGCGGTATAGGCATGATCAATGCCCACGGAGCCACTAATACGGATGCGTCGATAGCGATCAAGCACACGGCCCAAAAGCTCATAGCGGCCGGGCACATTCATGCGACCAAAACCAACCTCACCCTGGCCGCGACGGTGCACAATAGGACTGCCATTGCGGAAAGTCTTATCCCCCACCGTGGTCAGGCGCGTATCAGTACAAGGGATATCGGTAATGGCAATAACAGGCACACCCTCATGCACCAAGGAGCACAAAATGGCGGCCTGCGGGTTGCGGCAGGAATAATTGGCGGTGCCATCAATAGGATCAACAATCCAAAAAGTCTCGGTGGGATCCCCACCAAATTCCTCACCAATAACAGGAAAACCGGTGCGCTCTGTGAGCTGCTCGCGGTAGAGGCGCTCAATATCCAAATCCGCCTGGGTGGCGAAATCAGCATTGGCCTTATCTACCGCCGCCCCACTGCCAAAGCAGTGAAGAAACATGCGGCGGGCCTCATCGGTAATCTCCTGGGCTACAGAATTGAGTTGCTCAAAATCCATTAGGAAATAACCTTCAGGGCCTCGGCCAGGGTGAACTTGCCCTCATAGAGAGCCTTGCCAATAATGACAGAATCAATACCCTCATCCACATACTGGGCAAGCTGCTCAATATCAGCCAAAGTGGAAATACCACCAGAGGCCACAATCTTGGCTTCGGTGGCGGCGGCGACATCGCGCAGCAAATCAATATTAGGGCCGGTCAAGGTACCATCGCGGGACACATCGGTGACCACAAAACGGGTACAGCCGGCAGAATCCAGGCGCTCCAGGGTCTCCCACAGATCACCACCATCGGATACCCAGCCATTGCCGCGCACACGCCACTCGCCATCAACCTCCATGCAGGCAAGGTCAATGGCAATCTTATCGCTGTACTCAGCCAGGGCCTTTTCAATCCACTCTGGTTTCTCCAAAGCGGCGGTACCAATATTGACGCGGGTGGCACCAGTGCCCAAGGCACGGGCCAAAGAAGCGTCATCGCGAATACCACCGGTGAGCTCCACCTTAATATCAAGCTTGGAGGTGATATCAGCCATGAGCTCATGATTGGAACCACGGTTAAAAGCAGCATCCAAATCAACAAAGTGGAGCCACTCGGCACCCTGCTTTTGCCACTCCAGGGCGGCGGCTAGAGGCTCACCGTAGGATTTCTCACTACCCGCCTCTCCCTTGTGGAGGCGAACCGCCTGGCCATCAACTACGTCCACTGCTGGCAAAAGGGTGAAAGTCATGTGGCTATTTTAGACCTGTTCCAGCCAGTTGTGCAAAAGCTCGGCACCGGCATCACCGGACTTTTCCGGGTGGAACTGGGTGGCCCACAAAGCACCATTTTCAATGGCTGCAATAAAACGGTCACCACCATGCTCCGCCCAGGTCACCAGCGGCGCCTCGGTTTGGGCCTCATGGGGGAAATTCCAGGTGCGCACCGCATAGGAGTGCACAAAATAGTAGCGCTCCTGCGGATCCATGCCGGCAAAAAGCTGGGAGCCCTCCGGCACCTCCACCGTATTCCAGCCCATGTGCGGCAAAATATCGGCCTGCAGCTTCTCCACCGTGCCTGGCCACTGGCCACAGCCCTCCGCCTGGGCGCCGTGCTCCACACCACGCTCAAACATGATTTGGTGGCCCACACAAATACCCAGCACCGGGCGACCCCCGGCCAGGCGCTGGTCAATCATGCGGTCGCCCTTAATGGCCTTCAAGCCCTGCATGCACGCCTCAAAGGCACCCACACCAGGCACCACCAGGCCATCAGCATTCAAAACCACCTCAGGGTCCTTGGTCAAAGTCACCTCAGCACCCACACGCTCCAAGGCGCGGAAAGCGGAGCGAAGATTACCAGAACCATAATCCAAAAGAGCGACTGTTTTTGCCATAAGTTTTGCTACACCATTCCTAAAAAGTTTTATCCAATATCAGTAGTATCAGCGGTAATTTTACCGCCGGTTTCCCTATTCTTTTGGTCCATAAGCACAATGGCCAGGGCAATAAAAGCCATAATGCCGGCCGTACCATACGCCCCGGTATAGGTGAAGAATGGGACAAAATAGCCCAAAACCACCGACCCGGCACCCGTGCCACCATCAAAGCTCATATTCCACAAGGCACTGGCCTCCGGCTTGGAGCAGCGCTGGAAAAGCATGAGCAGCGCCTCATTTTGCACCACACCAAAACCGGCACCGAAAAGCACCACGCCAAGAACCACAGGCCACAAACCAGAGTGGAAACTCAGCGCCCCGGAGAGCAACATGAGCCCCAGACCGGCACTAATCAGCGCCGGCACCAAAAGCACCTTTGGCCTATGCCCCGCCAGGGTACGGAACACCATGGAGGCCACAGTCAGCACAGCCAAAAGCACACCAGCAGTGGCCTGGCCGGCCGTATTATTTTGGGCCAAAGCGGAGGCCAAGAAAGAACTCAGCGCACCAAAACCCATGGTGATAAGAAACATGGCCGCCGAAGGCACCAAGCAATCGGCATTGAGGCGCAGGCGCGTGGCCCCCTGGGGGTTGGCGTCGATAGGCGGGATTTTTAGGGCGCACACCGCAGCCACAATACCAATGCCCGCAACCAGCCAAATCACCACGGGAAGTGGCAGCCACAGGCCAAGCACAAGGCTCACCACCTGGGCGCCACCAATGCACAAACCAGAAAAGGCAAGCGCGCGGGACAGCAGCTTAGAATCCGTCACCAGCTCGGCAACCAGCGCCGAGGCGCACACAGTCAGCCCACCAAAACCAATGCCGCGCACCAGGGAGATGAGCAGACTCATGGAGTGGAAATAAGCCAAGGCCGGCAGGCCCAAAAGCAAAGAGGCCGCCACCATAATGGGCACATAGCCCACGCGGCGAATAAGCCGCGGCATGAAAAATTGGGTCACCACAGTGGCAGCCATAAAAATGCCAGTGTGGAGACCCGCAAGGGTTGGGGAGCCGCCCCGCGACACCACAGTGAGTGGCACCACGGGAAGCAGGAGACTCCAGGCGCCAAAGGCCGCAATGAGAGTCACATAGGTTGCGGCCAGGCCACGAATCTGCAGCACAATAAGCCCCTAGATATGCCCGCCGGCCTGCAGGAGACTAATCACCGCATAGGCAAAAAGCGCCGCGGTGACCAAACCCAACATAATGCAGACAAACTTGTGGCCCTGCTGGTACATGGAATAGGTACCGCCAGTGAGCAAACCCGCAATAATAAAGAGCACAATCACAGAGGCTGACATTAGAGGCTGCCCTTGGTGGAAGGAATTCCATGCACGCGTGGATCCGCCTCAGTGGCCTGGCGGATGGCGCGGCCAACAGCCTTGAATTCGGCCTCAGTAATATGGTGCGGGTCGCGACCATAGTGGCACAAAACATGCAGCGTAATGCGCGCATTAAAAGCCAAGGTTTCAAAGAAGTGCTGGTTAATCACAGTGGCATAGTGCCCGCCAATCACGGAGTGCACCATGTGGTCAGGCTCGCCACGGAATACAAAATATGGGCGGCCGGAAAAATCAACCACAGCCTCAACCAGGGCTTCATCCATAGGCAGGCTGAAGGAACCAAAGCGGCGAATACCAGCCTTATTGCCCACAGCCTCAGCAATGGCCTGGCCGAGAACAATGGCGGTATCTTCCACCGTGTGGTGGGCATCAATCTCAATATCGCCCTCGGCATCAACGGTGAGGTCAAAAGCACCGTGGGCACCAAAGGCGGTGAGCATATGGTCAAAGAATGGCAGGCCGGTATTGATATTGGTCTTACCTGTGCCATCCAGGTTGATTTCTACTGAAATGGAGGATTCTTTGGTGGTGCGGGATACGCTACCAATGCGGGGAAGGTCGTTACTGCTCATGAGGAAATCTTATCAGCTGCTGCGAGGAATGCGTCGTTTTCCTCGGGGAGTCCAATGGTGGTTCGTAGATAGCCAGGAATGCCCACATCGCGAATGAGCACGCCTTCATCGAGGAATTGCTGCCAGGCGGTGGCGGAATCCTCAAAGTGGCCGAAGAAAACAAAATTCGATTCGCTTGGGATGACCTTATAGCCCATGCCTTCCAGGGCCTCTACTACCCTATCGCGCTCCTGACTGAGCTTCTCGACGGTCGCCAGCGTGTCCCCACTGTGGCGCAGCGCTACCTCGGCAGCGATCTGGCTTAGCACGGAGAGGTGATATGGGAGGCGCACCAGCATCACAGCATCCACAAAGGCAGGGTCTGCGACGAAGTAGCCCAGGCGGCCGCCGGCAAAGTCGAAGGCTTTGGACATGGTGCGGGATACCACGAGCTTGGCGGGATATGTGGCGATGAGTTCGCAGGCGGATGGGCTTGGGCTAAATTCCGCATAGGCCTCATCCACAATCACAATGCCGGGGGCTGCCTCAAGGATGCGCTCAATGTCGGCAAGGCTGGTGACATCACCGGTTGGGTTATTTGGGGTGGTAATAAAAATAACCGAAGGCTGGTGTTCCTCGATAGCGGCAAGGGCTGCATCCATATCAATGCGGAAGTCCTCACCACGAGGCACGGAAATGAACTCCGTCTGGGTGCCCTGGGAAAGGATAGGGTGCATGGAATAGGAAGGGGTAAAGCCCATTGCCTTGCGGCCCGGCCCACCAAAGGCCTGCAGCAGCTGCTGCAAAACCTCATTGGAACCATTAGCTGCCCAGAGGTTATCCACCGTGACGTCAACGCCAGTCTGCTTAGTCACATAATCCGCCAAAGCGGTGCGGAGCGCCACGGCGTCACGCTCTGGGTAGCGGTTAAGTTCAGTGGCATGGGCCGCGATGGTATTGACGAGGTCGTCGATAAGCGCCTGGGATGGCGAGTATGGGTTTTCATTGGTATTGAGGCGCACAGGCACATCAAGCTGGGGTGCACCATAGGGGCTTTTGCCCTGCAGTTCTGGGCGCAGGGGAAGATCATTAAGGGAGGTCATTGGGGGTCTTTCTATACGCGGCGGGCCTTGATTGCTTCACCGTGGGCGGGCAGGCGCTCGGCATCAGCAAGGGTAATCACTGTATCGGCGATGTCTTCCAAGGCACCCGCATCGTAGTTGATGAGGTTGACGGCCTTGAGGAAGGTGTGGGTGGAGAGGCCCGAACTAAAACGTGCAGTACCGCTGGTTGGCAGCACATGGTTGGAACCTGCCGAATAGTCACCCAGTGGCACGGGGCTGTATTCACCAACAAAGATGGCGCCGGCATTGCGGATCTTTTCGGCATCGGCCTCGGCATTGGCGGTGTGGATTTCCAGGTGCTCGGCAGCATAGACATCAGCGACACGAAGGGCTTCGGCGATGTTGTCAACAAGCACAATGCCGGACTGTTCACCGCGCAGGGCGGCCTCCACACGATCGGCATTGAGGGTCACGGAATAGCGCTCTTCGACCTCGCGGTCCACGGCCTCGGCGAGCTCGCGCGAATCAGTAATGAGCACGCTGGCGGCCATCACATCATGCTCTGCCTGGGAGATGAGATCATAGGCCACATAGACAGGGTTGGCGGTCGAGTCTGCCACAATGGCAATCTCGGTGGGGCCTGCCTCGGAATCAATGCCCACCACAGCGCGGCACAGGCGCTTGGCGGCGGTCACATAAATATTGCCAGGGCCGGTAATCATATCGACCGGCTCGTGCTCATCATCACCATAGGCCATGAGTGCAATGGCCTGGGCACCACCAACAGCCCAAACCTCATCCACGCCAAGGAGCTTACAGGCGGCCAAAACAGTTGGGTGCGGAAGACCATTTTCCTGCGGCGGGGAGCAGACAACAATGCTGCCCACACCGGCCTCTTGGGCTGGCACCACATTCATAATCACGCTTGATGGGTAGACGGCATTACCGCCCGGCACATACAGGCCCACGCGACCGACTGGAATGAACTTTTCGGTCACGACTCCGCCCGGCGCGAGTTCCACGCTCTGGCCTTCTGGCTTCTGTGCACTGTGGACTGCGCGCACGCGCTTAATGGATTCCTCCAGGGCTGCCACAATGGCTGGGTCCATGGTGGTTAGGGCCACATCAAGGGTGGCTTGGTCCACACGAACCGCTTCGGGGCGCACCCCATCGAATTTTTCGCCGAAGGCCAGGGCGGCCTCTGCCCCACCGTGGGCAACCTCATTGACGAGTGGCTCCACCACGTGAAGCACGCTGGCAATATCTGTGGCGCCGCGCGGCAAAGTCTTGCGCAAAGTGGCGGTGGATGGGCTGGTTCCGGTGAGATCAATAAGACGAAGCATGGTCCAATTCTATCTAGTGAAAGGAATTTTTTCTTATCTTATCAGACGGCACAAGTTGACTTGCATGAATCTTGCATGAAACTTGCATAATTCAAGTATTGCGCACCTATCAGAAAGTATGATACTTTGTAGCAGTTGTGAGAAGTGTGGGAACTAGCTGCACCTGTCCCCGTTTCTTGGAGTTTATCTTTGAGGAGTGGAGATGCCTTTTGG
>JAUMTX010000001.1:91092-131080 GCA_030530985.1 Corynebacterium sp. | reverse complement strand
CTTAAAGTAAGACCAGATTAACATTCACCGTGTCGCTTTTTCTTCAACCAATCCAATATCATCAAGGAATTCCCAACGGACCTAGATATTGAAAACACTAAAAAGATCTGGGCCGAACGACGCCGGGAACACAACCCTCAATGGGGTGATGTGGTCACATGGAGCGATCTGCACAACAACAGTGCATGGCGTGAAGACTACTAAAAACTAATGATCCAGGAGAGATGCTCACAGGCATCTCTCCCTTAATTTACTTTCCCCTACCTACACACCAACACATTTCTGCCTATATCCCAGATAATCTATTAAAATAGTAGGGATTGTTCCCTCACAATGAAAAGGAAGTTATGACTACAGACCAAGCTCGCCCACTGCGCGTGGCAGTGGTTGGCGCAGGCCCTGCTGGTATCTATGCTTCGGACATTCTCATGAAGTCCGACTATGACGTACAGATTGACCTCTTCGACCGTATGCCAACTCCGTTTGGTCTAATCCGCTATGGTGTGGCCCCCGACCACCCACGCATCAAGGGTATTGTGACCTCCCTTCACCGCGTTCTTGACCGCGATGAGATTCGCTTCATCGGTAACTCCGGTGTGGGGGAGAAGATCTCCATTGAGGAACTCCGCCCTTATTATGACGCCATTATTTTCTCCACTGGCGCGACCGCTGACCGTGACCTCCCAATCCCAGGCATCGACCTTGAGGGCTCCTATGGTGCCGCTGAGTTCGTCGGCTTCTATGATGGTAACCCAGACTTCAAGCGCGACTGGGACCTCTCCGCAAAGCAGGTCGCTGTTATCGGTGTGGGTAACGTCGGTTTGGACGTAGCCCGTGTTCTGGCAAAGACCGGTGAAGAACTCCACGTCACCGAAATTCCAGACAATGTCTACGAGGTCCTCAAGACCAACCAGGCTGAAGAAGTACATGTCTTCGGTCGCCGTGGCCCAGCACAGGTCAAGTTCACCCCAATGGAACTCAAGGAACTCGACCACTCCCCAACCATCGAGGTTATCGTCAACCCTGAGGACATCGACTATGACGACGCCTCTGAGGAAGTCCGTCGTGCATCCAAGAGCCAGGACCTGGTCTGCCAGACCCTGGAGCAGTACGCCATCCGTGAGCCTAAGGGTGCGCCTCATAAGCTGTTCATTCACCTCTTCGAATCCCCAGTAGAGGTACTCGGCGAGGACGGCAAGGTCGTTGGCCTCCGTACCGAGCGCACCGAGCTCGATGGCACTGGCAATGTGACTGGCACCGGCAAGTTCACCGACTGGCCAGTACAGGCCATCTACCGCGCTGTTGGCTACAAGTCGGACCCAATTGAGGGCCTGCCATTCGATGAGAAGAAGGCAGTCATCCCGAATGACGGTGGCCATGTCTTGGATGGTGTTGATGGTGAGATTCTTCCAGGTCTCTACACCACCGGTTGGATTAAGCGTGGCCCAGTTGGACTGATTGGTAATACCAAGAGTGACGCCAAGGAGACCATTGAAATGCTCCTGGCCGACTACAGCGCCGGCAAGCTCAACGAGCCAAATGGTGAAGACATCACCGCGCTCCTGGAATCCAAGGACATCAACTACACCACCTGGGAAGGCTGGTACAAGCTTGATGCCGAGGAGAAGCGTCGCGGCGAGGCTGAGGGCCGTGAGCGCAAGAAGGTAGTCGAGTGGGAAGACATGGTTAGCTACTCACAGCACTAAAAGCTAGTGCTAAAACATAACGCCGGTTGAAAAATCAACCGGCGTTTTTCTGTCACCAATTTCTGGTAGCGACCAAGGGGAGTGAACTCTACCTATTGGCAAGAACCCAACTATTGGTAAAGCGGTAGGTTCGAATCTTCTTGCCATCCTGGCGGATTTCAAGCTCATCACTGTCAATCTTGAAGGTGACAGGGGAAGCATCCACAGTCCACTTGGACTTCTCGCCAGTGACATTGGCATTCTCATAGGCCTGGTTCTGCCACAGACCACGGTAATAAGGGCCAGCGGTGCTCTGGCAAATAACCATGCGGCCTTCATCGGCTACACCCGCAAAGATGGCGGTATCGCCCTCAGAGCAGGCAGGGCCCGCACCAGCCCAACCCTGGGTGGTAAGCGCAGGAACCGCATTGGCACCATTGCCATAAGGAGCAGACACGGTACTAGGTGCCGTGGAGCTCGTAGTTGAGCTCGTGGTGGAAGAAGTAGAAGTCGTGCTTGAAGTAGTCGCGCTCGTTGGGCTACTGCTTGTCGTGGCACGGGTGGTTGGCTGCTGGGTTGGGGTAGCAGTCACCGTCACCACAGTAGGCTCCTGGGAAAGAGAAGCCCCGCCATTAAAGTACCTAAAGAGTAGGTAGGAACCGCCCACAACAATAATAATGAGCAGCAACACAATAATCGTATAGAGCGCTGCCGTAATCATCTGACCGGCAGGCTTACGGTTCATATTGCCACTACCATAACCACCTACATACTCATCACCAGTCGGGGCATAATACTGCGCCGAAGGCTGCTGGTGCGAGGATGGATAAGCAGTAGTTTGCGGCTCTTGTGGTGGAGTCTGTTGCAGTGGGGTTTGTTGGGGTGGCTGCTGGCGGGGAGGGATACCACCCGTAGGGAACATCTGGGTGGGTGGGTCCTCGTTGTAGTTATTATTATTGTGATTGCTGTTGTTATTGTTGTCCTTGTTGCTCATGGGATCATTCTAGCCTGTTTTAGAACCAGGTACGAGGACGGATGGCATTAGCCATATCCACAAGGACATAGCGCTGGCGGGCAAAAGGTGAGAGTCGGGCCGCGCGGCGCAGGTGGCCGGCAAGGCCAAGACGCAGGCCACGCTCCGTAAATGGGTAAGTGAACAGATCACCCGGGGCATCCGCTTTATCACGCTTGGTGGAACGCAGCCACTTCAAAGCCGCACCCAAAATGGCAATACGGATCTGAAGGACACGAGAATCCGAAGTGGGCACCTGCGAAAGACGCTGGGCGGCATCACGAATCTTAATCTCCGTGAGATGGGCAGGGTCACCAGAAATGAGCTGCAAAACAGTGGTGAGCTGAGCCATGCGCTGATAACGCGAAGCCTGGGGGACACGGTCCAAAGTTTGGACAGCAAGATCCGTGAGATTCTCAGCCATGAGCTGGCGGGCCAGACCGAAAGCACTAGACACAGTGGTGGGGTTCGTGGCCCAGACCAACCCATAGAGACGCATGCAGTGGAAGCGAAGAGCCACAGGATCATTAGTCACATGGCCCCAGGTATCGTCCATATAGTAGAGGGAATTATGGTCGAGCTTCTCCAAATCAATATTGAGCGTCGCTGTGGCGGTGGCAATATCCTGACCCAACAAAGCCTTATTTTGAAAACCGTGCTGCTGAAGTATGAGCTCATCAGTAGCCGCCAAAGCAAACTTTGGGGCAGACTCACCAGGAAGAATAGTGAGCACATTATTGAAATGATTCTGCGCGGCAGGATAATTTTCCAAAAGAAGATCGGTCAGGCCCGAATACCACTGGAAACGCCAGGCTGATTGAAGCTTGCCCTCCAAGGAATCCAACCACGAACGGGCCTCAGAAATCAGACCCATATCCAAAAGGGCACGAACAATACCAAGCGGAATCTCCACCGAATCCGCATTCTCCTCGGAGTACATGGCCTGGCGGAGAGACTCGAGGGCCTCGCCAGGTTCGGCATAGGAAGTGCCGGAGAGGAGGGTGGCGCCTGGGTCGGAGGCGTCGATAAGCGGAACGGGGAGGGCTGAGACGATCTCGGGACTATTGATACGCACATTGCGCTCCACGCCATCAATAATTTGATCGGTACGGAAGACCTGGTGCTTAGTGCCAAAAGTACGACGCTGCGGGGAAAAGAGCGAATGCAAGGCCGGGAATTGCTTCTGGTCGCGCACCGCCAAAATCTCACGCAGCACACCATAGAGCTGGGTAATGAGCTCATAGACAGACTCAAAACGCTGCTTTGGATCCTCATGGGTGCAGCGCAAAAGCAGACGGTAAAAAGCCAAATGATTACGGAAGAGCGGCTCCTCCGTAGGATTAGGAATGCCCTGCACATAGGCACCATTCTCCACGGGAAGCTTACAAGTCAAAGCAGCAAGAGTACGACCAACCGTATAAATATCGGAAGCGACCGAAGGGCCCTCCGTGGGGACCTCAGGGGCCTGGAAACCCTTGGTGCCATAAATAAAACCAAAAGCGCCAATACTCGTGACCGCGCCCAGGTCAATGAGCTTCACCTGCTCCTCAGTAATAACAATATTTTCCGGCTTCAGGTCGTTATAGACCACACCACGGGAATGCATGTACTCCAAGGCGGGAAGAATTTCCAAAATATAGCCGATGGCAATATCAATCGGATACACACCCTCCGGCTGAAGGCGACGGCGATCTTTCAAATTCGGGCCGCCAATATACTCCATCACAATAAAGCCGCCGGCCACGCGCGGATCATCCACAAAATTGAAAATCTTCACAATATTTGGGTGGTTAATATCCGCCAAGAACTCGCGCTCGGCTGCGGTGATGGAAGTGCTATGCTCCTGCTCCAAATCCATCATGCCCTTAAGAATCACCCAACGGCCGGAAACATTATTATCCTTGGCCAGATAAATCCAGCCCATGCCGCCGTGGGCAATCACACCCGAAATCTCATATTGGTTTGCCACAATATCGCCCGGGTTGAGAAGCGGCATCTGAATATTCTTCTCTTTGGTTTGGGTGGCAATCTGCTCCGCGGTGAGCACACTATGCTCCGGGTCCTCCAACTGGACGAAAGGAAGCTCCACCATGCCATCAGCAGTCACACGGCCACGGCGGGCGGCGGTACGATTCTGCTTGAAAATAGTCACCGACTCCTGGCGGGCGCGCTCACCAAGACGGCTCTGATCGCGCAACTTACCCAAATCGTGGAGGAGAGCCTGCATGCCGCCAGCCAGGGTGGAGTCCCCCATGGGCAGGGCAATCTCATCATCCTCATCATCATCGGCGAAAGGATCAAAAAGAACAGCGGCGGTGCCGGTATCCTCCAGGTCATCCGGGATATATGGGGTTGCCTGGGTAGCCTGGGTGAGCTCCTCATGTTCCTTATCCATTAGACCTCCTCGCGGTAATTAATTGGGGGAAGGACGACAGTGCCACTGGTGCCATCCAAATACTGGGCGAACCAGCGGTTATACAGGGTCATCCACTGGCCATTGCTGCGGATTTTCTCAATGGTGCTATTGACCTGGCGGATAAGCCCCTCCGTATCGTGGCGGGTGCCGGGGGTGGCAATACCAACCGCATAATTCTCCGTGGAAAAAGTCAGTGGCACAATGCGGGTGGTGGGGTCCTGACTGTACATGCCGGCCAGAATCGTATTATCTGAAATAATCGCATCCGTCTGGTTTTGCTGCAAAGCAATGAGACAATCCGCCCAGGTGCGGACCTTGAGAATATCCGAATGCGGGGCCTGCTGGCGGGCGCGCTCCACACCGGTGGAACCAAAGACCGCGCAGACCGTCTTGCCATCCAAATCCGCCACCGTATTAATAGTGGAAGAATTCAGGGTCAGCAGCTGGGTGCGGGCCTGGAAATACGGGGTGGAAAAAGACAGCTGGTCCTGGCGGCCACGGGTGACCGACAGCGCATTGAGAATAATATCCACTGAGCCATTCTCCAAAGCAGTGATCTGGTCAGTGGCATCAATGAAACGGAAATCCACCTTGGTGGAATCACCAAAAATATCCTCCGCAATGGCGCGGGCAATATCCACCTCGAAGCCATTCATCTCACCGGTGGAAAAATTTTGAAAACTCAGAAGGTTCTGGCTTTGGGCAATACCCACAATCAGATAGCCGCGCGCAAGGATGGCGGGCACGCGAGTCTCCGGGGTGCCGCTGCCAGGGGCCAAAGAACCCAAAAGGGCTTGGGTGGTGTTGGGGTCCGGGGCAATACTGCCGGCGCGCTCCAAAACAGCGCCCTGGGGAAGAGCATTCATCACCGCGTGGGGCAGGGCCGTCCACGGGTTGGCCTCATCCTGAACGGCTGGGGCACAGGCTGCTAGGGTGAGAGCGGTGAGGGCGGCGAGGGAAGCCCTGGTGGTCGGGCTTTTGAAAATTTCAAAAATGTTTTGGGAAACTCGGGGCTTGTGCATTAGCGGTACTCCAACATACGGGGGCGCATGCCCGCCCACACACAAATCACCGAAAGCACGGTGAGGATAATAACCAAGGTGGACATCTGGCGGGTGGCGCCGGCTGCCTCAATAATATAGTCGCGGACCGTATTACGAGAATCCGTGATGAAAGAATCCAAATAATTATCCAAAGAGGCAAAGGAGGAACCCGACTGGCCGGAAATCACCAAATCCAAAGCCTGCTTATAGTCACCCTCCGTGGATAGGGCCGTAATGCGCTGGTGGGCCTGGGACCACTGCTCCAAAGCCTGCTCGGCGCGGGTTACTTCGTCTTGGTTGTCGGCCTCCTGGGCCAAAGCACGCTCAATGGCGGTGACGGCAGGATCAAAAGCATTCTGCTGGGTGCTGGAGCGCATCACCAGCTCCAAAGTCTCATTGGTGCGGGCACGCTGGGCTGAAATACGGGCCTGGGTGTATTGGCTCAGCGGGGTCGCGGCCTCCTGGTAGCCGCGCATACCCGCCTGGTAGGTTGCCCAGTTAGAAGCACCAACCACCACGCAGGCAATAAACATGAGAACAATGGCCAAGGAAAGACCAATATTAATGCGGCGTCGGGTGCGGGCCGCCAACCAAAAATGACCAAAAACAAGGAAGACCACTGCGGCCACCAAACCCGAAAGCGGGAACCACTGTGGGGCACTAAGGATAGTCTGCTGGCCAGTCACACGGGCACTACTAATATCCATGAGGCTACTTGCCGCAGGAAGAATATCATTGCGCATGAGACCCGAGGCTTCCGATAAATAGGCCACGCCCACAGGATTACCCAGGCGCTCATTGGTGCGGGCCGTTTCAATCAAACCCGTATAGGTGCTGAGCTTCTGCTCAATAGTCATGAGCAGGCGGGCGGCCTCCGGATCATCCGAACCCACAGTGGAGGCAGTTTCCAAACTCGCCGCATGGGCATTGGCCAAAGCCTCAAGATACTGATCACGCAGCAAAGCCGAATTACCATGATCACTAATAAAACTCGTGGTGGCGGCAGTATCCGCCATAGACAGCGCCGTATATAAATTACGGGTCGCATTAGACATGGGCTCGGTGGTATTAATCAGAGTGCTAAAACCATCACGGCGCTGCTCCATGGAACGCCCCATAGCAATACCCGCCGCAGCAATGGCAATAATGAGGAAGATGGTCACCACCCACAGCAAACCCGGGGAAGTGCCTAGGAAACGGACAAAAGCGCGCCCACGACGCCGTGGCTCGACCAGGGCATCATGAAGCCTCGCACGCAGCGGGTGCTTACTGCGCTGCGTGTCATAATCGAGCTCATCAACCCAGTTATCTTCAGTCACCAGATTGGCTGGCGTCACACTCATGATTCAAGGATATATCCAAGAAGCACTAGAAGTGGAGTTTAAAAAGAATTCGCAGCGGTGTGTCGCCAACCGCCGCACGCAGACGCGCCTCCGTGAGGGCAGTCATACTACGAATCTGCGCCAAATCCGCGCCGGGCTCCGCCTGGATAGTAAAGGTGGCGGTGGGGACCTCATCAACATGGGGGCGCTGGGAAACAGCAACCTTGGCGCCACTAACCCCATCCAAAATGAAATTATCAGCAGCAGCCTTGGCAATATTGCCAAGATTAATATGAATATCGCCGCCAAGCTCCGCAAAAGGACCAGTGGGCTGAAGGGCTGCCGGCACAATGGCCTCCACCTCACCCACACGATACGGGCGGCAGTTGCGGATAATGAGCCACAGGCCACCCACCACGCACAGCAGGGCCAGGACCACACCAAGGGCGGCGGCCAGTGGGGAATACGCGAAGTTTTCAATGTCCTTATTGGTGGGCCACCAGGAAAACTCGGAAAGAGAAATCTCTGCGGTGAGCAATAAGACCAGGAAGGTGCCAATGGCCAGGCTCAGGACGCTCAGAATAATAAGTGCGATGCGGTTAATCATGCGCCAGCCTTCCCAATACGAACACGAATCTTAGTCAGGCCCATGCCGGCGAAAGACTCGGAAAGTTTTTCAAATACTTCTTTTTCGAGGGTCGGGATTGAATTGTCGGTGCTGGATGCTGGCAGCAGCGGCTCAACATGGACGGTGATTTTGCGCAGGGTTGCCACTGTTTTGACCTCGCCCACCCCAGGAACCGTCTTGGCTACCTTGGTGGCCACATTGGCAATATCCACTGGGCGCAGCCACAACTGCTGCTCACCCCAGGGCACGTGGGTGCGCTGGCGGGGACGCAGGGCCGCAAAAAGGCACCACAAACCCAGAATCAAGAAAATAGCGGCGGCGGCAATAAGAACAGCCGGCTGGGTGGTATCATGAAGCGCATCATTGACACCCAACAGCACACTGGGGTTGCGGGTATCAAAAGCCCAAATCTCATGGGCGGCAAGGAAAGCCACAGCCAGCAGGACAATGCCCACAAGGATGCCGCCCCAGCGGGCCAGCGGGGAGGCGGTCAGGAAGCGCGGTTTTTTAGAAATCTCTTGGGAGGACATGCTTAATCTGAGGGCAGGAAACAGGGATAGGGACAGTATTTGGAATAATGCGCACAGGGGTGGCTGGTGGATCCGGGATCATTTCCAAAAGATCAGCATATTCCGTGGGGTAGACAGTGGCAGCCGGGTCGGCCTGCACAGCATCCACAGTCACAGAAGCGGCAGCAATCTGCGTGCCCACCATGACATCAATCCAATGGGCCATAGTCAGGCGAGCCGTCAGTGCCACAGTGGCAACAGGGCTTGGCCAGGCCACAGCGACCAAAGCATCCACCGAAATATCCTCGGCATTGCGGGCCACATTGACATGCGGATAGTCGCGGGCAAAATTAATGGCCTTGGGGATCACACCAGGAGTGGCCAGGCATGCGGCAGCCGCATACTTGGCATAGACCTTATCGCCAATAATGAGCGACATTAGCCACGGCCCTTACGGCCATTATTGAGAATCTGGCCAAGATTAATCCTGCCATCAAAATGGGCGCCAATGACAGTGCCCAAGGCGGTAAGAATCAGGGCAATAAAGATGCCCAGCATTCCGCCCAGAATCCAAATCAGGGCAAGAATCAGGCCGCAGAGGGCACCGACCAGCGTGTAATTCGAAGCTTTCATTATTTAAAAAATTTCTCTAAGGGGTTCACTAAGGGGAATTTGAAATATCGGTGAAGCGGATATCGGCAGGGGAATCATAGAACTGCCCAAGGGTGGAGCGCAGCGCGGCGGCTAATTCCGGAAGGAGGTCTTCCGGGGCTTCAGTCACAGGGTTGAGGTTGGACCAGGAGGCGTCGATAAGAATCGCAGCCTCAACTAGCACGGAACCATCGGCCTGCGGGGCAAGGCTAATCGACGCCTCCGCAACACCATCAGTGGCCTCAAGGGCCTGGGTGGCAGCAGCCTTAGTTTCGGGTGACAGTTCGGCGCTGAGCTCTGCTTTGGGTTCAGTCATTAGGATTCCTCAGAGGAGTCCTCGTCGGTATCAATCTGAATATCGTGGATGGTGATGGTGACGTCCTTGACACCAAGACCGGTGATCTTTTCCACGGTACCAATCACATTTTCACGAATGAGCTGGGCGAGTTCCTGCAGGCGAACACCATAGGTGGCAATAATGCCAATGGAAATCTGGGCCTCATCCTCAGAAACGGAGACACTAATGCCACGGGTGAGGGAAGGGCTGCTCTGAACAGTATCGCGCAGGGCATCCACCATGCGGTTAGGGGCGCCAACACTGGCAACACCGCTGACCTCACGGGTGGAAAGGCCGGCCAACTTGGCCACAACAATATCTTCAATAATGGTCTTGCCGCGAGTAGCGGCTGGGGCTACGGAGCTAACTTTTTCTTGTTCGGTCATGTACCCATTCTAAAGACTTTTGTAGCATACGGCCACGATTGAGCCTTTCCTGTCACATTCCTGCTGTAAAATCTGAACCCTATAGTTTTTGAAATTGGAGGATGCGTGACAGCAACGAGCATTAGCCCCATTGTGAAGTGGGTCGGCGGCAAGCGCCAGCTGCTTAATGAGTTGCTCCCACGCGTACCCGAAAGCTTCGGCACCTACTATGAGCCCTTTATTGGTGGGGCGGCAATGCTCTGCGCCCTGGCCCCGGAGCGCGCCGTCATTAATGATGTCAATGATGAACTCATTGGGCTCTACCGCCTGGTGGCCAGCGATGTGGATGCCCTGGTGGCCCGCCTCCAAATTTTTGAAAATACGGAGGATGAATACTACGCGGTGCGCGAATGGGACCGCGACCAGGAACTCTGGGAGACCTTGACCCCTGTGGACCGTGCTGCCCGCCTCATCTTTTTAAATAAAACCTGCTTCAATGGGCTCTTTCGTGTCAATGCGGCCGGGCAGTTCAATGTGCCCTATGGTCGCTATACCAACCCAAAGATTGTCAACGAGGAAGGGCTGCGCGCCCTGGCCGACTATTTTTCACAAAATACTGTGCGCATGACTAGCCGCGACTATGCCAGCGTGGTGGCCGATGCGGTGGCCGGGGACTTTGTCTATTTGGACCCGCCCTATGACCCTGTCTCCGATACGTCTAGTTTTACAGGCTATGCCAAGAATGGATTTGGAAAATCTGAGCAGCGCCGCCTCAAAGAAACCTGCGATGCTTTGGATGCGCGCGGGGTGAAATTCATGCTCTCTAATTCCGCCACCCCATTTATTCGCGAGTTGTACGCGGATTATAATCTGGAGATCATTGCTGCCAGGAGGGCAGTGAACTCGGTTGGTGCCCGCCGTGGTGCCGTGGATGAAGTAGTGGTGCGTAATTATGGATGAGCGCCCAATCCAAGACGCCTTGGATTTTGATATTGCCCAGCAGGCCCCCGCCAAGGCGCCGCGCACCCAGAAAAATAAAAATGATATTGCCTGGGAGCAGATTTTCGCCGATTTTGATATTTTGAAAAAGATCGCGACCCAAGGCCACTATATTATTAGCGCCACCACTATTCGCACCTATCGTGAGCCGCGCCTCATGGCCAAGTATGATAGCTCCGATAATCTGCCGGAGATTTTCAAAAAACACCGCTTGGGGATTTTGCCTTTGAGCCGGGGCACCTATGTGATTTCACACTATAATGTCTACCAGGAATGTGCCCCTTCAACTGGGCATATTCAGTGCATGACTGTGCCCGTGCACCTGTGTAGCATTAGTGCCGACCAGATTACCTCGGAGGCGGCGGCTATTAATGCGGCCTATGTTTCCGGCATTTTGGAGGATTTCCTTGAGGAGGCTGTGGTGCCCACAGTCTCCGGGCGGATGAGCTCGGGGCAATTCGACTTTGATATTTATAATACGTCGACAAAGCGCATGGATACGCACCATGTGGATAATGCCCAGATTGAGGTTGATGGCGGCTATGAATCCGCTAATTCCTTGGCCTTGATTGAAGCAAAACTGCACGTTGAGGCTGATTTTATTACCCGGCAGCTGTACTATCCCACCCGACTGTTTCATTCGCGCATGGGCTCCAAGCGCGTGCGCCCCATTTTCTTGGTGTACACCAACGGTATTTTTGATATTACCGAGTACGATTTCGATGATATTCGAAGCTATAATTCCGTTGCTATTCGACGCCACCAACGCTACTCCCTCGAACCAACACAGATCACCTTCGAGGCCATTATGGACGTCTTCCGGGATACCACCCCTGTGGAAGAACCCGCCATTCCTTTCCCTCAGGCCGATAGCTTTGAACGGGTCATTAACTTTTGTGAACTGCTGATGCTGCGTCCTTTTACCCGGGAAGAGATGACCATTGAGTTTGGTTTCACCGACCGCCAAATGGGCTACTATGCCAATGCGGCGCGCTACCTGGGTCTTTTGGAGCGCTATGATGCCAATGAGGGTTTCATTTTAAGTGAGCAGGGCCGCTCTATTATGGGGCAGAACTATGTCTCCAGGCAGCTGAGCCTGGTGCGCTGCATGTTTAGGCACGAGCCTTTTAGGAAAATTTTTGAAATTTATATGCAGATGATTAGTCCCCCGACTGCACGCCACGGCGCCCAGATTCTTTCGGGCGTGGGGATTTATAATGTGCAGTCGGAGGCTACCTTGGAGCGGCGCGCCCGCACAGTCATCAGCTGGCTTCGCTGGGTGATGGGACTGTGCGAGTCGGCCACACTTTTTTAAAATATCGACACGAGTTTAGCTCGAGCCGAAAACCCCACCAATGGCCTTGAAGAGTGCCACCGGAATTCCAAAAATGAATGTGAAAATCTTGGCGATGAAACTCTCGCTGGCAGCAGGGGTGGAATCCACCGGAGTTTGAGATTCAGACTTTGTTTCAGTCTTGGTCTCAGTCTCTTCCTTGGTCTCTGGCTGGGTCTCGTCCTTGGTGACCGGGGTGGCCTCTACTGTCGAGCCGGCCTCGGTGGTGTAGGCGAGGCTCAGGGCCATGGGGCGCTTGGCGGAAGCGTCATTGGCGGCGGAGGAGTAGAAGTAGGAGGAGAGATTGGTCTGATTATGGAAGGCCACAAAATCCGAAGGCCAGGAACCCCAGTCGGTAGCGCTCTTATCCTGCTCGCGCTCACCGGCCTTAATAGGGGCCTCAACATGATCCCACAGTGGGGTAATGCTGGTCTTCTGAGTGCCGGCGCTTAGCGTCACATTCTCAAAATTGGCAATGACCTGGTTAGGGTAATCCGGCAGGAGGGACTTCTCATAAGGGTTATCCATGGAGGAGGAGTAGCCGCCCAAATCCGCAGTGAGGGTAGCGCTCTTATCCGCATTGACATGGAGGCGTGGGTTGCTGATCCAATAAGGAACCAGGCCACCATATTCGTGGACGACCACAGTACCAGTCCAGGAAATATCGGCAGAGCCATCAGCATTGAGGGTGCCGGCGCCATTGCTGAAGGTGAAGAACTGGGAGCCACGACCCAGAGGATTAGTCTTCTTTACATAATCCGCGCGGGTCTCATAGGTTGGGGTGACAGTGGTGCCATCCGCATAGTACTGGAAGATGGAGACATTGCCATCGGTGGCTTTGTAGTATTCAGCAGGCTTGGTATTAGCCGGTGGCATGCCCGCAGAGAAATAGCGGGAACCGCCGGCCGGTGGGGCGCCAGCCGAGGTATTAGCATTCAAACCCCAGGTAAAGGCCGCATTGGTAATGGTGGAAGAATCCGCAAAAGCGGCGGGGGAGATACCAGGGGTGGCGAGGACGCCCGCAGCTAGTGCACATGCACTACCCACGGCGCCAATCTTTGTATAAACAGACATAAAATCCTTGCTTTCTGCCGACTCAGGGAAAAACCAAAGGTAAATGTAGGTTAACCTAAGCCAAATGTTAGCAAGTTTTTATGCTAACGCCAAAAACTGTCCTTACCAGCCTTTTCGCGAATATTGGTTTCAATGATTTCGTGGATAAGGTCCCAGTCAGGTTCCTTAGTAAGCGGAATGCGCATGAACTTCTTACCAGGGTTGTAGCCCGCAGCAACCAGGCGGTCGTGGTAGCGCTCAATCATCTGACCCTCAGGGGCAAGGGAAACATGCTTGGCGGCGATATTGAAGCCGAGGATGAAGTGGCCCTCATCAAGGAACATGGGCTGGTTCCACTTAATGACACACTCAAGCTGGGGAAAATTATCGCAAATCCAGGACAGAAGGTCCACGGAAAAGTCATAGCGGGGGTCTGTTGGGCCGTCGAAATGCTCGAGGAGCCACTCATCATGAAGGGGGTGAATAGACATGCATAAATTTAAGCATAAAGGCAGCTGTGCTCGCCATTTGTGTAAAGGCACGGAATAAGTGATAATAATTTTCAATAGTGTTGTTGAAAATAATTCTCATTTACGGAGGAGTCATGAAAAAAGCCTTGCCACTGGCCGCTGCGATTATGCTACTGGCCAGCCCAACCGCATCAGCCCTCACCTTGGACAGCGGCCATGTGGATGTCTTCAACCTTGAATACGAGGGCTCCGCACTGAGCCTCAGCCTTCACGAGGACACGGCAGGACTGCACACCGAACACGAACCATCCGATGTTCTCCTGCGGGTCAAGGATGCCGCCTACTCCACCGACATCCCGGCCGAACTGGGCATTAGTTCCGGCTATGTGCTCCCACTAACCCAGGACCCCAACCTGCTATGGCCGGGCTGGGACACCACCGCACTTGCGGCCTCCGGTCTGGGCGCCTCCAATATTATTTTCAATAAAGTCTCCGGGCCCGGCGCGGTCTACCTTTTGACCACCACGGGTTTGGCTTCCCGTGTGCAGCCGCTGCTCTATACGCTGGATACCAATGAGCCGACCTATGAGTTGGCGACTAATACCTATATTCATCAGGCGGAGCCGGCCCATACCCATGCCTATTGGATTTTTAGCCAGCCGGGCACCTACACCATGGATGTCTATGGTCAGGCCACCCAGGCTGGTAGCCCGATTTATTCTGCGACGAAGACCTATACCTGGCAGGTTGGTAGCGGCGACGCTGCCGCCGCTAGTGCTGAACGAGGCACGGCCGCCCCTGCTGCGATTCAGTCCAACCCGCAGCCGGCAGTGGCCCCACTATCCGGTGGATCGAGTAGCTCCGGAAGCTCTGCTAGCACAGGGACTGAAACAGGAACCCAGGTCGCTACCCAGATTGCTACGCGGGTAGGGGAGAGTACGACGGGGGCGTCAACAAGCGAGGCGGCGAAGCCAACTAGTATTTCAAAAACTGCGGCGCTGCCCGATACGGGTTCCTGGCCGCTGGCGCCTTTCCTGGCCTTCTTTGGTCTGAGCTGGCTGGTTTTGGGCACGGTGCTGTGGCGCTGGGGTCACCGTGGATAGTGGTGGCCTATCAACCCGGGTGGCGGTGCTGTGCCTGGTGCCGATGCTTGTGGTGATGGCGGCCACCGCGGGATTCTTGCTGCGGGGCAGTAGTGCGCGGCCAACCGAGCCTTTGATTGTGGCAACCACCCCGATTATTGCCGATATAGTGGACGGGGTGGCCGGTGGGCTAGTGCCGGTGCGTACCCTGATTCCACCCAATGCGGATACGCATAGCTATGAGCCGACTTTGGCAAGCATTCGGGATATTGCCAATGCCCAAGTGATTTTTGAAAACGGGCTGCTGTTGGAAGATCAGTCGATCAACCGCGCGATTGACAACCACCGCAGCCCCGGCACCCAGGTCGTGGCCTTGGCCGAACAGCTTGGCACCCAAGGAAATGAGGGTTATCAGCTGCCGGTGGTGGAAAACCGTGGGCAGGACACCATTTGGTTAGGGCTGCGGGTCATTGCCCAGGACTCCCCGGTGGATAATGCCACCCAGGTGCGGCTGCGCATGGTGGATGCCCAAGGGCCTGGTACTGCCCATGCTTTTATTATTGGTACTTTTGGGCAACCCCAGGAAATTCTTGCTGTGGGCACCAAGGCGGAGGCCCTGCTGCCAGCCAATGCGCACACCCATGTGAGTTGGGCCTTTAGCGCCCCGGGGGATTATGCGCTGAGTCTGGTTGCGGACCTGGTGGACTATGACACCGGGGAAGTGCGGGAACCCATTGCCACGGGCACTGTGCATTTTCGTGTGGGGCAGCCGGCGGACCTTGGCGCCGGGCACCAGGACTTGACCATCAATGTGGATTCCAAAAATGTGGAAATTCGTGGCGACGGCCCTGAAGGCCACAATCATGTCTATGACCTTGGCACTGTGATGAGTGTGCCACCATTGGCCCTCACCGAAGTACCCGCCGACCCGGCCTACCGATTCCTGGGCCGCGCCGGGGAGCCAGTGTATCTCCTGCAGCAGGCTGTGGTGGGCAAACACATCCATGGGGAAATGGACCCCCATGTGTGGTTGGACCCGGCCAATGCCCTGGCCATGGTGGATATGGTGGAACGCACTCTCACCCGCACCTACCCACAGTTCGCCGGTGCCCTGCGTGCCAATGCGCAGACCTACCGTTCTGAATTGGCTGCTGCGGCGGATGAGGTGCGGGCGGCCGTGGCGACGGTCCCCGAAGGGCAGCGCTACCTGGCCACCACCCATGATGCTTACTCCTATTTTGCCCACGCTTTTGGATTGGACATTGCGGGTTTCATTAGCCCCAGCGCCGGGGTGGAACCAAGCCCCGCGCAGCTACTCGCTTTCCAGCGCTCCCTTCAGAATCTGCACATTCCCGCAGTCTTTCTTGAACCCACCCGCACCAGTGCCACTAAAGATATTGAAACCGTGGCGGCCAACCTTGGTCTTGCCACCTGCACCATCTACGGCGATACTTTCGCCCCCACCCCGGGGCTACCCGCCCTGCTGCGCGCCAATGCGGCGGCCATTGGGAATTGCCTTGGCGCCGGGAACAGTTAAAAACTCCGTTAAAAACACAGTGAAGGAAAATCATGAAGACTAAAAATCAAAGTAAATTTCAAATTTTGGCTGCTGCTTTGGTGGCGGTGCTGAGCCTTGCTGTTTCTCCGGCGGTGGCTGTTGCCGAGTCCGAGGCTTCGGCCGCTGTTGAGGTGCGCCAGGGCCACGTGGATTTGGGGCCGAATCTGGATTTGGAATTAGAGGTTTTGGATTCTGAATCCTGGAAGCCGGCGGGGCAGCTGCTCTTTGTCTTGGATGATAAGGCCAAGCAGGAGGTGCCGGCGGACTATTCCTTTATTGGTTCTGATACGGCCTGGGTGATCCCCCAGGTGCAGGAGGCCGGCATTCCTTGGTTGGGGTGGAATACCCAATACCCCGGCTTGGAGCAGGTCATTGACCGCGGCATCTTTTTAGAATATGCGGGCTTTGAAGGCCCGGGGGATTTTACGCTTTTTGTTAATAGTGGTTTTGGCCAGCCCGAGGTGCTGATGAGCAGCCGCCAGGACACCCAGCCCCTGTGGGTGGATGCGGGCACACATACCCATGCCAATTGGGTATTCACCAAGCCGGGTGACTATGCCGTTCACCTTCGCCTGAGCGCCACCACCCATGATGGGCAGAGTATCAACAAGGAAGGCACCCTGCGCTTTAGGGTGGAATCCGACTCCACTACTGAAAGTGGCAGCGGCTGGATGCTGCCAGTGGGCATTGGCATTCTTGTTGTCGTGATTGTTGCGCTGCTGGGCATTGCCGTGGGAAGGCGCCGTAAATGAACATCGAGCACCTACACGTGAGCCTTAGTGGGCGAGAAATTCTAAAAAATGTGAATCTGGCCTATGAGCCGGGGGTGCATGCCCTGCTCGGTCCTAATGGTGCTGGTAAAACCACACTCATGCGCGCCATTGTGGGGTTGATTCCCTATAAGGGTGCCATCCATGCCCCCGACTGCGGCTATGTCCCACAAAAGCATGATGTGCGCTGGGACTACCCAATTACGGTCACCGAATTCATCCACACCGGATTTCAAAAATCCCTGTTTTCAAGAAAACCGAAGAATTACAAAAATCTGGTGGAGCAAGCCCTGGTCCGGGTGCGAATGAGTGAGTACGCCCATCGCCCCGTTGGCCAACTATCCGGCGGGCAGCGCCAAAGGGTGCTGGTGGCCAAAGCCCTAGTTTTGGACCCGCCACTCTTGCTGCTGGATGAACCCTACACCGGGGTAGATATGCCCACCGCCGATTTCCTCGACGGGGTTTTTGCCGCCGAGGCCCGGCGCGGCCGCACCATCCTCATGTCCACCCACGATATTCCCGGCGCCCTCATGCGGGCCGATTCCATTACGCTGCTGCGCGGCGGGGTGGTGCGCCACGGCCCGGCCACCGATTTTGCCGAGCCCGACCCTTGGGTTGCGGCCTTTGGTCTCGAAGCGGATTCGGTGCTGATTTCAAATTACATAAAAACAATCCACAATTTGAAAAATGACAATGACATTGCCAAGGCGGTGACCGATGCTTAGCCCCCTCGACTTCATTGCGGACCTATCCAACCCGCAGTTGGCTTTCCTTGCCCGCGCCCTGCTGGTGGCCATGCTCTCCAGTGTGCTTTGTGGCGTGGTGGGCGTCCATGTGGTGCTGCGCGGCATGGCCTTTATTGGTGATGCCATTGCCCACGCGGTCTTCCCCGGCCTTGCCATCGCCTTTGTTTTAGGCGGTTCGCTGATGCTGGGCGGCATTCTGGGCGGTGTCACCATTGCGGTGATTATTGCCCTCTTTGCCGCCAAGCGCCACCTGCCGGAGGACTCCACCATTGGTATTTTCTTCGCTTTTGCTTTTGCCATTGGCCTGGTGGTTCTTAGCCGGGCCCAAGGCTATGCGGGCAGCTTGAGTTCTTTCCTTTCGGGTTCGATTACCGGTGTGAGCACCACAGATTTGTGGGTGACTGCCGCCATGACCATAGTGGCGCTCGGTATTTTAAATATTTTCCACCGCCCTTTGGTTGCTGTTGGCATTGACCGCGAATCGGCCCGCGCCGCCGGAATCCCCACCCTTATTGTCGACATTATTCTCTATGTGACTGTGGCCCTGACCATTGTGACCGCGGTGCGTACGGTCGGCAATATTCTTGTCATTGCGCTTCTCATTACCCCCGCCGCCACCGCGCGGCTGCTCACAAACAGGATGCTTCCCATGATGATTTTTTCTGCCGCGATTGGTGCGGTTTCCAGTTTGATTGGCGTCTACATTGCCTGGGCTGTGAACGTCCCTGTCGGCGCCTCCATTGTCATTGCAGTTACTGTGCTTTTCCTTGTGGCCATGTGCACCCGCCTCCCAATTTTTTCAAAAATTTCTGCAGGGGCTAGTGCAGCGGTCATGGTGGCGGCCCTGGTGTTCACCACTGTGCCCCAGCCACCAAGCTATGCGGATAGCACCAATCCCTGCGATGGCCGCACCCTCCTGCAGCGCATGCATGTGGATGCTGTTTATGTGACCCGCGATAATGGGGATCTGACCATTAAGACCATTGGTGACCACACCATTTATGATGCCAACCAGGTATGTATGCGCGTGGCCCCCGATACCTATAATGGCCAGGATGTGTCCCGCATGGTGGTGCCGGATGATCCGGCCCTCAACTTCCTTGGCGCGCCGGGCACTGTGCTGTGGCATGCACCTTTTGATAATTATGGTTTTACTTGGCGCCCCATTTGGGCGGGCATGGGTGCCTTCGACCCGGAGCATGAGACCCTTGCACCCCAAGCAGCCGCCGGCACCGATGCTGTGCGCGCGGTGACCTTGGAACTTGCCACCTATGATGGTCCTGGTGACATGGAGATTTTCAACTATGTCAATGGCTGGGGTCGCGCCCACCGTTTCATTTCCTCCAAGGACATTCACCGCACCACCTTGCCAATTGGTGGCCACGCCCACATGAACTGGACTTTCACCCAGCCGGGCTTCTATAACCTTGGGTGGCGCGCCCACCTTCTGCACCTGGATGGCACCACCGAATCCACCCCTATTATTACCCAAACTTGGTATGTGGGCGATGACTCGGCCCCCACCCAGGCCACCCCATACACCCCGCCGGCCCCTGCCACCACGGCCCATAGTCTCTTGACCGATTCGGCCTTCGATCGTGCTTTCCGACGCATCTCCAACGAGCCCCTCTCCACCCACTTCACCGGCAGCATCACCACCTCCGACTATGGCCTGGACATTACCTATGATCCGGATAGCCCTGTTCTTGCCATCCCTGATTCGGACGCGGTCTGTGTGGATCCCGAGGATCCTTTCTTGGGTACTTTTGCCAAGGCCAGTGGCTCTGAGGTGATGTGGCGCACCGCGCCGGGCAGTGTGGTCTTCACAAATTCTGGTTTCGACGACCACCTGCTTGTGGATAGTTCCATTAATGGTCCCGCCGGTTTTGTCAGCGCCCTTGGTGTTCAAAATACTGAGGACTCCTTTATGCCGCTTCGCACTATCCGCATGCCGGAGTCTCGCGAAGTCCGCCTCACCCACGCGGTCCCCACCAACCTGACCTACATGTTCTCCCACCCAGGCATTTACCGTGAAAATGGCACCCTGGGTATTGATAATGATTCGGGCGACTATACCTTTCTTGGCGCCTACTTCCTTGTTGGCAATGCTGCTATTAATAAGTGGCGCGCCAATGCCGGCCTGGACCCACTGCCTGAAACCACACTCTCTTGCCCAGGCCTGCCCACCCTCCACGGCCAGGACCCTCACTATCACCCCTTCCTCCCACCAGTAGTAGAGGAAACTGAAACTGAGGAACCAGTAACAGAGCAACCAGAACCAGAGCAAACTGAAACTTCTACTTCTGCAACGCCGAGCCCAAGTCCAAGCCCAAGCGCGTCTCCATCCAAGGCAACTGAGCCGGAGCCAGTTTTTGAAAAAACTTCGGTGACTGTTCGTCGCGGCCATGTGGATATGGCTTTCCTCCCTGGCGAGTCCGCTTTCCACGACACCTCCAATCCGGCACAGCCACGGTGGGTAAATTCGAAAAATCTGACTTTGCTGGTCAACCCGGCTGTTGCCGAGGAAGCCGATGGGCAGGACCTGGTTTATGTGCTGCCACAAACCCAGGATCCGGAATTGCCATGGCTGGGCTTTAGCACCCAATATGCGGATTTTGAAAAAGTTCATCTCGATAAGCAGTGGGCTGATCTGAGCTTGGAGTCCATGGTGGGCCCTGCCGGTGCGCGCCTCTATGCCAGCCGCTCCACCCTTAGCGGTCAGTCCATCATCTTGGATAGTGATGATTTTTCAAAAAATATTCGTATCACCCCTGGGGTGCATGAGCATGTGAACTTTGTCTTCGATAAGCCAGGGGACTATGTTCTTCACTTCGCCTATACCTGGACCGACACCGAGGGCACCGAGCACCAGGACCCCATGGTCCTTGAAGTCTCCATCCCAGCTAGCGGCGCTGCTGAAGAAATTTCAAATACCGATCCAGACAAATCCGAAACCCCAACGGTCTCTCGGACGGCTCCGCCCGCAGCCCCTGCCAGGGCGCCATCCGCAGCCCCTAAGGCAGCACCGAAACCACAAGTTTCAAATAACCCTGCACCGGTAGCGGCGGAGCCTGGGTCCAAGGTCACCGAGGATGGTCCTTCAGCCAATATGGGTATTGCCGGTGCCGTGCTCGCGGCGGGCGCTGCCATTGGAATTGCGAATTTCAAAAATTCCCAGAGCACGACAACACCAGCTGCGAGCAAATCCGAAACTGGTGCCCGGACCGAATCGCAATCGGAGCCACAGTCCGAATTTCAAATGCCGGTTGCTGCGGCAGCGGAGCTGAATTCTCCTACTCCGGCTCCTTCCCCGGTTGCCCGAGTGGCAGCGCCGGCAGGTTTTGCTAGTGGCAGCAGGGTAGCAGCGGCTCCGGCGGCATCGGGGAATAGGGTATTTGAAACTTCGGCGCCACAGACAACAGCGAATGCGGCGGGCGCGACTTCGAGTGGCGCGGAGAATATTTCAAAAACGGCTGATCCGGCTGCGACATCTGTGGCGGGACCAAGTTTTTGGAATGGGCTTTTGGCCGGCATGGGGCTCATGAGCCTGCTGGTGGCAGTCTTCTTGGGCGGCATGATGATCGGCCGAAAGTCTGATAAGTAATTTTTTGAAAATTCATAGGGGAGACTCTATAGTTGAGAAGAGGCTTCGGCCTTCACTCCTTTCAAGTAGAGTGGGAACAATAGGGTGGCGCCCTGCACTGGGAAACGGTGCAGGGCGCATTTATATTTTGTGGTTCAAGCAATGTTGGGATCCTGGGTATGCTAAGAGAAAGCAGTGAATCCCGGAAGGAGGGTGCTCGTGAACCCACAACGAGCCCAGCACAGAGCCCCCGGCCACCATGCACGCATCCTGCTCATGGTGCTGGTCGTGATTCTTGGCATGCCCATTACCGCTACACCCATAACCGCCACCGCGGCCGAGCAGAATTCGGAAAAATTCGCTGAAGCCAAAGCCTATGCCCGCAGCCTGAATACCGAATCTTCCACGGCGGGCGATACAGTCAGCGCCACGGTTGCTTTCGCCCCGGAGCAGCGCGCCGCGGTGATTGGCAGCCTAGAAGAAATTGGCCAGGTGAGCAATACTGATCCGCTGTTTAATGCCGTGACGGTGAGCGTCGATAAGCAGGATGCAGAAAAGGCCGTTGAGAGTGTAGAAAAAACGGCGAGCAGTTTTATTTTCGATGAGGCCCTGCCCAGCGCGCCGCCCACAGTGGACAGGGCGGCACAAACCCGGGCCAACAGCACAGAATATTGCAATCCCAATACCGACCCGCAGTCGCCCCTGAAATACACCGAGGCGTGGAGCCGATTCGGTATGACAGGCAAAGATGTCACAGTCGGCATTATTTCAGATAGTTTTAGCGCCAAGGGCAACCAAGCAGTCATCAATGACCAGGCGGCAGGCTATTTGCCGGGGCGGTGGAATCCCTGCGGCAAAGAAGCCGAGGTCGTGGAAGTCATCCCCGCCACCACCGGCAGTGATGAGGGCCGCGCCATGGCGCATTTTGTGCACGCCATTGCCCCGGACGCCACCCTGTATTTCGCAGCCTCCGGGAGTTCGGAGCTCTCCTTGGCTAATTCCATTATTGCCTTGGTGCGCCAAGGGGCCGATATTATTGTCGACGATATTGGCATTTTTTATAGCCCCCAATTCCAGCAAGGCTATGTGGACTTTGCTTATTCCTATGCCAAGGACCACGGGGTGATGGGTTTTACATCGGCGGGTAATAATAACCAGTTTGCGGACTATAAGCAGCCCACCACCGCCGCCGAATATATGGCGGCCACCCCTGTTAATGGTTTTGATGCGGCTAGTTATATTCCGGGGCCGTGTCCTTCCTGGGTGAAGGGGGCCAAGGACTGCCACCAGTTTTCCACCACCAGCGGCACCTTCCCCTATGCCACAATGGTGATGAAAATGCAAGAGCATGATCGGGATGCGGATATGTATTACAGCCGATTTGAAACGGCGAATCGTCCCGGCCATGAAAATGACCGTTTTGAGCTGCGCTACTATGATCACACCAATCATAATTTTGTGTCCGAGGTGCATGACCAGAATCTTGGTGGCAGCCGCCTTGGGTATACCAATATTAATGGCGCGACGGCGGGGGATACCTACCATTTGGATGCGGTTTTTGTGCGTGTGAGCGGAACCGATACCCCACCTTTCCACCTGCTTTTTAGCATGCAGTCCTATATGTCGATTAAATCCATCGACCTGGTGGCCGATAATCAGACCAGTTGGTTGGGCTATAGCGCGCGCGGCCAGGGCACGAGCGGCAATGTGGTGCAGGTGGGCGCCATCCATCGCAACCAGTACTTTAAGGAGATTATCCCCGCCTCCTTTTCATCCCTAGCTTTCCGACGCTACTACCGTTCCACAATCAACCTCTACGACACTAGTGCCGGCCAACAGTACTATTACAATCCGGCCACCCACTATGGCCCGGATGTCTACGGTATTGATGGAATCACCACCGGCATGGATTCCTTTAATCCTTTCTATGGGACTTCGGCCGCGGCCCCATCCATGGCGGCCATTGCGGCCCTGGGCCGGCAAAAGGCCACCCGCCTGAGCAATGATACTTTTGTGAATTATTCGCGCAGTGTGGGTACTGCTTTGGCTGTGCCCAGCACCGCGAATTTTATGACTGCCCCGGCCCTGCTTGGTGCCATTGCTAGTGATGTGGCCACCCCTGCCGCCCCGAAGGTCACCGCCACGGTGGATCACACCACGGTGACCCTGAATTGGAATTTTGATCCCGTGGCCAGTTACCACAGGGTGGAATTTGTGGGTGAGGATGGCCGCACCCAGGAATTCACCGGCAGCAGTGGGGTGCTGCGCGACTTGGAGCCACTGCAAACTTATACGGTGCGGGTGCTGGCGGGCAGCGCCATTGGCAATGAAAGTGCCGCCACCACGCTGAGTTTTAACACCGGCCTGGGTTTTGAACCCAACCCGGCCAAGGCCTTCCGTATCCGTGAGCGCATTATTACTGTGAACTATGGCTATGAGGTGGCCCTGGATGCCGATTATTTAAAAAAATTGGCCAGCGGGGATAGTATCGATGGCCTTCAAGGGCAGCCGGTGTGGATTCGCATGGTGGATAAGGATGGCAGCCCCACCAGCGAAGTCCTGGCCTATAGTCTGCCCCTGGGGGATTATTCCAGGGAGGAGGATGACACGGCCCGCGGCTCTAGCGGAAGTTCAAAAACTGAGAACCTCATGGTGCTTCTGGTCTCCGCAATTCTCTTGGGCGTCATTGGTTTGCTTGGCAAGGCACTCAGTGATCTCATTAACCCGCTGCTGCCGCCAATGCTCTGAGCAAGTATAATCTGCCCTATGCGTAATAACTCTGCTTTCCTTGTGGCCGGTCTTGTCCTCGCACTGTCCTCCGGGGCCCTGTGGGCCTGCAGTTCCGAGAACAACAATGCCGAAAGTGCTGTGAGTGCTAGTAGTGCCGCCCAGTCCCAGGGCACCGGCCTGGTAGTGGAGTCCTTCACCACCCGCCAGAATCTGGTGCCGGTGGATACCGAACTATCCCCAGGGGTGCATGTGACCGAGGCCCAGGCCCCAGCCGGCCAGAGCTTTGTCGAGGTCAATGTGCGCATCACCAATAATTCCGAGCGCGCATGGATTCCAAATGGCATTGCCACCATCCTCCACACGGAGGATGGCAATACCTACGCCCCCTATGAGGAATTTGAAAATTATGTGTCCCGCGAGGCCGGGCATTTCCTGGCCCCAGGAGCATCCATTGAAACCTGCTTTATTTTCGAGGTTCCCACCGGCGCCCAGCCAGTGAGCCTGAGTTTTAGCAATTCCTATGGGGATACAGAGGATAGCGGTGAACTACCGCTCTCTTCCCTCTAGGAGTATTCTAAAAACATGAAATCGATGAAGATTGTATTGAGCCTCACCATGGCGGGCCTGTGCACAATGAGCGCGCTGCCAGCCCAGGCGGCCACCGCCCAGAAGACAGATAATACCTGCACCATGATGCTCAGTGCGGAGGATAAGGCCACCGTGGCCACCGCCCGCGCCGAACTCATTTCATTTTTGAAAAAGGACTATGCGGAGCGCGTGCGCCCCTACCTGTTGGAAACCAAGCGCTTTGAGGATAAGGACTTGGTCAGCGCCGAGGCCTTCGACCCCACCGCCTTTATCAGCAGCGTCGAATTTTCTGAAAAACTCACCCAGGACCAGTTGGAAAACCTGGGTTCCCCACTCAAGTATTTTGCCAAGGCCGACCAAACGCTGACAGGCTATGAGCAGTACCGCTACCAGAATTGGGCCAATTATATTGCCCTCGGCGTGGCTGAGCTGTCGCTCACTGATAGTGGCAAGGCACTGATTCAGAATCCTGGTGAGCAGCAGACCCGCGTGCTGCGCTCAGTGGACCAGGCGATGCTCAGCGCCGTGCAAAAGTACTGGGATGTCTATGTAAACCAGCAGCTGGGCGCCATTAATAGCTGCCTTTCTGAGCTGGGCTCTTCCATCCAGTATTCGGATACTAGCCTGGTGTACACTGCACCCCCAAGCGCCGAAAATCAGCTGCTGCGCCTGCTTTCCAAGGGCTCCTCGGGCCTGAGCTCCGCTGTGGGTTCTTCGAATTGGGTGCATCTTAATTAGTATGCGCACCCTGGTTTTGCTCTTCCACCCCCACCTGGACAGCTCCACCGCGAACCGTATTCTCGCCGAGGAGATGGCCACACGTGGGGTGGAAGTGCGCAATATGTACGCACTCTATCCTGATTTGCGTATCGACGTCCCCCTCGAACAGTCCCTCTTGGACCAGGCCGACCGCATTATTCTCCAATTCCCCACCTACTGGTATGCGGGCCCTGCCCTCATGAAGCAGTGGATTGATTCTGTCCTCACCCCCGGTTGGGCCTATGAGGGCGGCTGGCATCTGCGCGGCAAAATATTTCAAATATTGACCACCAGTGGCGGCGATCTTTCGGACGCCCCACATTTCCTGGCCCCTCTGGAGGCCACCATCAACTATGTGCAGGGCCAGTGGCAGCAACCCATCAGTATTTCAAATACTGCCTATACCAATAAAGAAGAGCTCGCCGCGCAGTTACGTGGGTGCGTCGACAAGCTCTTTTAAAGAAAAACTAGCGGAAAACCTGGCTGAATAGGAAACGGATAGTCCGAATCGCATTTTGCTGTCGGGGATTATCCGTCTGAATCAGGCCCACACGGTCCACCAAAATCTGGTCACACAAAGGATCAAAATAGCCCATGTGGTTATAGCACAGGTCATGGCGCATGCAGGCCTCATCAATGGCATCAATCGGCGCCCCCGGCCCACTATAACCAGGGCCACACCAACGACCATAAAGCGGCAAACCAACAGGGGAGTTGGACTGCTCCTCAAGGGCCTCACGCGCATTGAAATCACGACCAGCCGCAATAACCTCGGGGCTGGCCTTGGCCGCAATGGCCGCCTGCTCATCAAAGGTCATCAAGGTGAGCTTAGAATTCACCACCAAAAACTCATCCACCTGCAGGGTAAATGGCTTCGGTGCCGGCTCATCCGCAACAGCGATTGTTGCTCCATTGGCGCTCGCTAGAGCGACAATTGTGGCTGCGGCGGCTTTTTTCAGAATTCGCTCAAACATAATAGAAAGAAAATAGGGTACACAAGTTGAAACCAGTTGGCAAATAGTGTAGTCTTGTAGGTTGCACTGAATTCTCTTTTTGGCAACTTCTACGCTGGTGTCGAGTTCATCATACCAGCGATTGGGCGCCAAGGGGGTATTCGTCGCTGTTCCGTTTATGATCATACAGCGGATAGGCAACCAATATAGCGGGGTTGCCGCCGCGCGAGGTGCTGGAAGGACGCATCTTGGCAGTCTCCCGCCCAACTAAGGCCGACAAACAGGGGGTCGTAATCCCCAACGCTCCCGAGCGTAAGTCTTTCGCTAAGATCTCGGAGCCTATTGAGGTTCCAGGTCTGCTCGACTTGCAGCTCGATTCTTTCGCATGGCTCATTGGTGCGCCTGATTGGCGTGAGCGTGCACAGGCTGACGCGCCTGGTGCTCGTATCACCAGTGGTCTTGAAGACATCCTCGAGGAACTCTCGCCAATTCAGGACTACTCGGGCAATATGTCGCTGTCTCTCTCGGAGCCACGCTTCGAAGATGTCAAGCACAGCATTGATGAGTGCAAGGACAAGGATATTAACTACTCCGCGCCACTCTATGTGACCGCAGAGTTCATCAACAATGAAACCCAGGAGATTAAGTCTCAGACTGTCTTCATTGGCGATTTCCCAATGATGACCGAAAAGGGCACCTTCATTGTCAACGGCACCGAGCGTGTCGTTGTTTCCCAGCTCGTTCGTTCCCCCGGTGTGTACTTCGATCAGACTATTGATAAGTCCACCGAGCGTCCACTGCACTCCGTGAAGGTTATCCCTTCCCGTGGTGCGTGGTTGGAATTTGACGTCGATAAGCGAGACACCGTGGGTGTCCGCATTGACCGTAAGCGCCGCCAGCCAGTGACCGTACTGCTCAAGGCCCTGGGTTGGACCACGGAGCAGATCCGTGAGCGCTTCGGTTTCTCCGAAATCATGATGTCCACCTTGGAAAATGACGGTGTGAATAACACCGATGAAGCTCTGCTCGAGATTTATCGCAAGCAGCGCCCAGGTGAGCAGCCAACCCGTGACCTGGCCCAGTCCCTGCTGGACAATAGCTTCTTCCGCGCAAAGCGCTACGATCTTGCCCGCGTGGGTCGCTATAAGGTCAACCGCAAGCTCGGTTTGGGTGGCGACCACGATGGCGTCATGACCCTGACCGAAGAGGATATCGCAACCTCCATTGAGTATCTCGTACGCCTCCACGCTGGTGAAACCACCATGGTTTCCCCAACCGGTGTTGAGATTCCAGTTGAGACTGATGATATTGACCACTTTGGTAACCGCCGTCTGCGTACCGTAGGCGAGCTCATCCAGAACCAGGTTCGTGTGGGTCTGTCCCGCATGGAGCGCGTTGTTCGTGAGCGCATGACCACCCAGGATGCGGAGTCCATTACTCCTACCTCCCTGATTAACGTGCGCCCTGTTTCTGCCGCTATCCGCGAGTTCTTTGGTACCTCCCAGCTGTCCCAGTTCATGGACCAGAATAACTCGCTCTCCGGTCTGACCCACAAGCGTCGTCTGTCCGCTCTGGGTCCTGGCGGTCTCTCCCGTGAGCGCGCCGGCATTGAGGTCCGCGACGTTCACCCATCTCACTATGGCCGTATGTGCCCTATTGAGACCCCGGAAGGTCCAAACATTGGTCTGATCGGTTCTCTGTCTTCCTATGCTCGTGTGAATCCATTTGGTTTCATCGAAACCCCATACCGCAAGGTTGAGAACGGTAAGCTTACCGACGAAGTCGTCTACCTCACCGCTGATGAGGAAGACCGCTACGTGGTTGCACAGGCTAATACTCCTCACGATGCCGATGGCACCATTACCGATGAGACTGTTGTTGTCCGTATGAAGGGCGGCAATATCGAGGTTGTGGACCGCACTGAGATTGACTACATGGATGTCTCCCCACGCCAGATGGTTTCTGTGGCTACCGCCATGATTCCATTCCTTGAGCACGATGATGCTAACCGTGCCCTCATGGGTGCGAACATGCAGCGTCAGGCTGTGCCACTGGTTCGCTCCGAGGCCCCACTGGTGGGTACCGGTATGGAGCTGCGCGCCGCCTATGATGCTGGTGACCTCATTATCACCAAGAAGAGCGGTGTAGTGGAGAATGTTTCCGCTGACTTCATCACCATTATGGCTGATGATGGCACCCGCGAAACCTACACCCTGCGCAAGTTCGAGCGCACCAACCAGGGCACCTGCTATAACCAGAAGCCACTGGTTGACTTGGGTCAGCGTGTTGAGGCCGGCCAGGTTATTGCCGATGGTCCAGGTACCGATCAGGGTGAAATGGCTTTGGGCCGTAACCTGCTCGTCGCCTTCATGCCATGGGAAGGCCACAACTATGAGGACGCTATTATCCTCAACCAGCGCCTGGTTGAAGAGGATATCCTGACCTCCATCCACATTGAGGAGCACGAGATTGATGCCCGCGACACCAAGCTTGGTGCCGAGGAAATCACCCGTGAGATTCCAAATGTTGGTGAAGATGTACTCAAGGATCTGGACGAGCGCGGTATTGTCCGCATCGGTGCCGATGTTCGCGATGGCGACATCCTGGTTGGTAAGGTCACCCCTAAGGGCGAGACTGAGCTGACCCCAGAAGAGCGTCTGCTTCGCGCCATCTTCGGCGAGAAGGCCCGCGAGGTTCGTGATACCTCTATGAAGGTTCCTCACGGTGAGACCGGTAAGGTCATCAATGTTCGTCGCTTCTCCCGTGAAGATGATGATGATCTCGCCCCAGGCGTGAATGAAATGATCCGCGTCTATGTCGCCCAGAAGCGTAAGATTCAGGACGGCGATAAGCTCGCTGGTCGCCACGGTAACAAGGGTGTTGTTGGTAAGATTCTTCCACAGGAAGATATGCCATTCATGCCTGACGGTACCCCAGTGGACGTTATTCTGAACACCCACGGTGTGCCTCGTCGTATGAATATTGGTCAGGTTCTGGAAGTTCACCTTGGTTGGTTGGCTTCCGCCGGTTGGAAGATTGACACCACCGACCCTGAGATGGCTGATCTCATGAAGATGCTCCCTGAGGATCTCTATGATGTTGAGCCAGGCACCTTGACTGCCACCCCAGTATTCGACGGTGCTTCCAATGGTGAGCTCGCTGGTCTGCTCTCTTCCTCCAAGCCAAACCGTGATGGTGAGGTTATGGTCGATGGCGACGGTAAGTCTGTGCTTATCGACGGCCGCTCTGGCGAACCATTCCCATACCCAGTTTCCGTGGGCTACATGTACATTCTGAAGCTCCACCACCTGGTTGACGAGAAGATTCACGCTCGTTCCACCGGTCCATACTCCATGATTACCCAGCAGCCACTCGGTGGTAAGGCCCAGTTCGGTGGCCAGCGCTTCGGTGAAATGGAAGTGTGGGCAATGCAGGCCTATGGTGCTGCATATACCCTCCAGGAGCTCTTGACCATCAAGTCCGATGACGTTGTTGGTCGTGTGAAGGTCTATGAGGCCATTGTTAAGGGTGAAAATATCCCAGACCCAGGTATTCCTGAGTCCTTCAAGGTTCTGTTGAAGGAGCTTCAGTCCCTGTGCTTGAACGTTGAGGTTCTTGCCGCGGACGGCACCCCAATGGAACTGGGCACCACCGATGATGATGACTTCGATTCCCCATCCTTGGGCATTAACCTGTCCCATGATGAGCGTTCCGATGCGGATGCGGGCTAATCCCGTTTCCCTCTAAAGACCAAAAACGTACATATTCAATTCGACTGAAAGGGAGTTTACGTGCTAGACGTCAACTTCTTTGATGAGCTCCGCATCGGCCTTGCTACTGCCGACGACATTCGTCGTTGGTCCAAGGGCGAGGTGAAGAAGCCTGAGACCATCAACTACCGTACCCTCAAGCCGGAGAAGGACGGCCTCTTCTGTGAGCGCATCTTCGGCCCAACCCGCGACTGGGAGTGCGCCTGCGGTAAGTACAAGCGTGTCCGCTATAAGGGCATTATTTGTGAACGCTGCGGCGTTGAGGTAACCAAGTCCAAGGTGCGCCGTGAGCGCATGGGCCATATTGAGCTTGCTGCTCCTGTGACCCACATTTGGTACTTCAAGGGTGTTCCTTCCCGTCTGGGCTACCTGCTCGACCTGGCTCCAAAGGATTTGGAGCGCATTATCTACTTCGCAGCCAATATCATCACCGCTGTTGATGATGAGGCTCGCCACCAGGATCTCTCCACCCTTGAGGCTGAGATGGCCCTGGAGAAGCGCGAGGTCGAGGTTGACTATCAGCAGGAAATTGCTGATCGTGCCAAGAAGCTCGAAGAGGACCTGGCTGAGCTCGAAGCCAAGGGCGCCAAGGCAGATGCTCGCCGCAAGGTGCAGAATGCTGCCGATAAGGAAATGCAGTCCCTGCGCGAGGCTGGCGAGCGCGAAATCGCCCGCCTTGAGGAGATTTGGAATACTTTCGTCAAGCTTGCACCAAAGCAGATGATTGTTGACGAGTCCATCTACTCTGAGCTGGTTGACCGCTACGAGGATTACTTCAAGGGCGGCATGGGTGCAGAAGCCATCCAGACCCTGATCCGTAACTTCGACCTGGACGCCGAGGCTGAGGAGCTGCGCGAAATCATCAATACTGGCAAGGGCCAGAAGAAGATGCGTGCATTGAAGCGCCTCAAGGTGGTTGCTGCCTTCCAGCGTTCCGGCAATGATCCTGCCGGCATGGTTCTGGACTGCATCCCAGTTATCCCACCAGAGCTTCGCCCAATGGTTCAGCTCGACGGTGGCCGTTTCGCCACCTCCGACCTCAATGACCTGTACCGTCGCGTTATTAACCGTAATAACCGTCTCAAGCGCATGATTGACCTCGGCGCCCCTGAGATCATTGTTAATAACGAGAAGCGTATGCTTCAGGAGTCCGTTGACGCCCTCTTCGATAATGGTCGTCGCGGTCGCCCAGTGACCGGTCCTGGTAACCGTCCACTCAAGTCCCTGTCTGACCTGCTCAAGGGTAAGGCTGGCCGCTTCCGTCAGAACCTTCTGGGTAAGCGTGTGGACTACTCCGGTCGTTCCGTAATTATTGTTGGTCCACAGCTGCGCCTCCACGAGTGCGGTCTTCCAAAGCTCATGGCTCTGGAACTCTTCAAGCCATTCGTGATGAAGCGTCTGGTGGAGCACGAGTACGCACAGAACATCAAGAGCGCTAAGCGCATGGTGGAGCGTCAGCGCCCTGAGGTGTGGGACGTTCTGGAAGAAGCCATTGCTCAGCACCCAGTGATGCTCAACCGTGCACCAACCCTGCACCGTCTGGGTATTCAGGCCTTCGAGCCTAAGCTCGTTGAGGGTAAGGCTATTCAGCTGCACCCACTGGCCTGTGAGGCTTTCAACGCCGACTTCGACGGTGACCAGATGGCCGTCCACCTTCCGCTTAGCGCGGAAGCTCAGGCCGAAGCGCGTGTTCTGATGCTCGCATCCAATAACATCCTCTCTCCTGCCTCTGGTAAGCCATTGGCTATGCCACGTCTGGATATGGTTACCGGCCTCTACTTCCTCACTCTTGAGAAGAAGCCAGAGGAGTTCGGTGGCCAGGGTGCCTATGTGGCCCCAACCGAGGATGCCCCAGCCCAGGGTGTTTATAGCTCTGTTGCTGAGGCCATCATGGCCTATGACCGTGGTGTTCTTGGCCTTCAGGCCCCAATCAAGGTGCGTATCAGCCACCTGCGCCCACCAAAGGACGTAGAGGCTGAACTCTTCCCAGAGGGTTGGCAGCAGGGCCAGACCTGGCTTGCCTCCACCACCTTGGGTCGCGTGAAGTTCAATGAGCTTCTTCCTTGGAACTACCCATACCAGGAAGGCGTCATGCTCCGTAAGGGCGGCGGCTCCGATAAGATCATGCTTGGCGACGTCATCAACGATCTTGCTGCCCGCTACCCAATGATTACCGTGGCTCAGACCATGGATAAGATGAAGGATGCTGGCTTCTACTGGGCAACCCGCTCCGGTGTGACCATCACCATGAGCGACGTGCTCGTGCTTCCAAATAAGAACGAGATCCTTGACCGCTATGAGGCTGAGGCTCGTGAAATTGAGCGCAAGTACTGGGTACAGGGTGCTCTCACCCAGCGTGAGCGCTACGATCGTCTCGTTGAGCTGTGGAAGGCAGCCACCGACGAGGTGGGTCAGGCCGTTGAGGATCTTTATCCAGACGACAACCCAATTCCAATGATCGTGAAGTCTGGTGCTGCTGGTAACATGCGTCAGATTTGGACCCTGGCCGGCATGAAGGGCATGGTTGTGAACTCCAAGGGTGAGTACATTACCCGCCCAATTAAGACCTCCTTCCGTGAAGGTCTTACCGTGCTCGAGTACTTCAACAACTCCCACGGTTCCCGTAAGGGTCTTGCCGATACCGCTCTTCGTACCGCTGACTCCGGCTACCTCACCCGTCGTCTGGTGGACGTGGCCCAGGATGTTATTGTCCGCGAAGAGGACTGCCAGACCCGTCAGGGCATCAAGGTTCCTGTTGCTGTCAAGGAGCAGGACGGCTCCGTATTCCGCCACAGCCTGGTTGAAACCAGCGCCCTTGGTCGAGTACTGGCTGCCGATGCTGTTGATGAGGCCGGCAATGTGGTTCTGCCAGCCGGTACTGACCTGTCTGAGATGGACGTCGATAAGCTGGTTGAGGCGGGTGTGCTTGAGGTCAAGCTGCGCTCCGTACTCACCTGCCAGACTGCCACCGGTGTCTGCGCCAAGTGCTATGGCAAGTCCATGGCCACCGGCAAGCAGGTTGATATCGGTGAGGCTGTTGGTATTGTTGCCGCCCAGTCCATTGGTGAGCCTGGTACCCAGCTGACCATGCGTACCTTCCACCAGGGTGGTGTCGGTGGTGACATTACCGGTGGTCTGCCACGTGTTCAGGAGCTCTTCGAGGCCCGTGTTCCAAAGAACAAGGCCCCAATTGCGTCCATCGCTGGTACCGTCCGCCTTGAGGATGAGGGTAACTTCTACTCCCTGACCATTGTTGGTGACAACGGTCAGGAAACCGCAGAGTATGAGAAGCTCTCCAAGCGTCAGGGTCTGGCCATGATCAAGGTGCCAATCCCATCCAACCCAGGTGCCTTCATTGAGCGTGCGCTCTCCGATGGTGACCATGTTGAGGTTGGTGACCGCCTCCTGCGCGGCCCTGCGGATCCTCATGATGTTCTTGAGGTTCTGGGTCGCCGTGGCGTGGAGCAGCACCTCATTGATGAGGTTCAGGCTGTGTACCGTGCACAGGGTGTGGCCATCCACGATAAGCACATCGAAATTATTGTTCGTCAGATGCTTCGTCGTGGTACCGTCATCGAGTCCGGTTCCACCGAGTTCCTTCCAGGTACTCTGGTTGACCTCTCTGAGGCTAAGATGGCAAACTCTGAGGCAATCAAGACTGGTGGCCAGCCAGCAGAGCTCCGCTCTGAGATTATGGGTATCACCAAGGCTTCCTTGGCTACCGAATCCTGGCTCTCCGCTGCCTCCTTCCAGGAGACCACCCGTGTGCTTACCGACGCCGCTATCAACAAGCGCTCCGATAAGCTCATTGGCCTCAAGGAGAATGTCATTATTGGTAAGCTGATCCCTGCCGGTACCGGTATTTCCCGTTACCGCAATATCAAGGTCAAGCCTACCGACGCCGCCCGTAACGCAGTTTATCCTGCTGCTACCTTCGGCGATGATATCTACGGTTCCGACTATGGCATGGACTTCACCGGTGCCAGCGTTCCGCTCGACGATATCTCCATGAGCTAGTCGACTAACCCTCGACCAAACTCTATTTGAAAAGCGCCCTTCGGGGCGCTTTTCTTGTATCCTTAGTAATTGTGAAAACTGCCGAATCCATGCCCGAGATTTATACAGGCTACCGTGAGGGACTGTCGGAAACTATTCTGAAAAACCACGCTGTGGCCTCCGCCAATCACTACGCCACTGAGGCGGGTGACGCTATTTTGAAAGCCGGTGGTAATGCTGCCGATGCGGCGGTGGCGATTCAGGCAGTGCTGGGTTTGACTGAACCCCAGTCCTCGGGCTTGGGTGGCGGTGCTTATGTGCTCTACCGCCATAATGGCCGTATTAAGACTATTGATGGCCGTGAGACTGCGCCGGCCAATGTGGATGCCCACTATTGCGATGGGGATTTGCGCAATTCGGTACGTGCCGCCGGTGTTCCCGGTGCTGTTGCCGCCCTGGGGGAGTTGCACCGCGATGCCGGCCAGCTGTCCTGGGAGGAGTGCCTGCGCCCAGCCCTGCACTTGGCCCGCCATGGTTTTGTGGTCAGTGAGCGCATGGGTGATTCCCTCAAGTTTTTTGAAAATGAGATTATGGCTGACCCTATGGGTCGTGAACTCTTTAACGGGGTGCGCCCGGGCGTGGTGATGCGCAACCCACACTATGCCAAGTCTTTGGAGATTTTGGCCAAGGAAGGCCCCGAGTCCTTCTATACCGGTACTCTGGCACAGACTGTGCTCGACCGCGTGCAGCAGGGGCCGTCGAATCTGACGGCGGAGGATTTCAAAAACTATAAGGCCGAGGTGCGTGAGCCTATTTCCACCACTTACCGTGGCTATGAGATTGTCTCCGTGCCACTGTCCACCTCTGGCGCCTCCACTGTTTTTAGTATTCTAAAAATTCTTTCGAATCTGGATGTGGATATTGCTTCCATTGCTGAGGGCAAGGCACCAAGTGCGACCCTCATCCACCAGGTTTCTGAGGCCTACCGTCTGGCCTATGCTGACCGTGATGCCTATCTGAATGATTCGGATGCTGCCCGTGCGCGCGCCCCACAGATGTGGGATGATGCCTATGCCAAGACTCGTGCCGCTAGCATTGGGGACCGGGCCATGGGTGTGGCCCAACCAGGATTTGAAAAAGCCACGCCTGGTCCTGTGGATGAGCATGGTACCTCCCACTTCCAGGTGGTTGATGCCCAGGGTAATGCTGTGGCTGTGACAACCTCTGTGGAGGCCGCTTTTGGTAGTTTCGCCATGGCGGGTGGTTTCTTTATTAATAACCAGCTGCGTGATTTCTCGGCGGCCGGCACCATTAATGAGCCTGCCCCGGGTCGTCGCCCACGCTCCTCCATGACCCCAGCTTTTGTTTTCAATCCGGATGGTAGCCTCCACGCTGTGGTGGGTTCCCCTGGTGGCGCGCTGATTATTAACTTTGTGGTCAAGACTCTGCTGTGCTTGCTTGATGCGCAGATGGATCCCCAACAGGCCGCTAATTACCCAAATTTTGGTGCCATGAATACCCCTATTACGTGGATTGGTGCCGACCATCCGTTGGTGAAGGCCGGCAAGTTTGATGAGGTCAAGGCCGAGTTGGAGGCCATGGGCCACCAGGTGGAATACCATGCAATTCCTAGTGGTGTGGCAGTCTTCCTCATGGAGGAGGATGGCACCATCCGCGTGGGTGTGGATCCACGCCGCGAAGGCACCGCCATGTAAAACCGCCACACAACCATTCAAGCCCCATTCTATGTTCTTCCTCACAGGCTGGGGCTGTAGTTTTTCTCTATTCTGTACACTTACCATTTGGTGAGTTCCAGGGCACTTTACAAAAGAAAGTTATGTGCTTATTGTACTGAGTATGAAGATTTTGGTTATCGGCTCTGCCCTTGTTGGCCAGCCAGTTATTGAAGAAGCACAGTCCCGCGGCCATGAAGTTACCATTGGTAGCCGCAGTGGTGAATTCACCGTAGATATCACCAATACCCAGCAGCTTGCCGAGGCCATCGACAACCCAGCTTTCGACGCCACCGTCATTGCTGTTGCCGGCCGCAATAACCTGGACGCCACCGCCGAGGCCCATAAGGCCCTGGTTGAGCACGGCTTTAATGGTCGCCTTCTTGTTGTTGGTGGCGCAGGTTCCTTGGAGGTCGACGGTGTTCGCCTCTCCGAAATGGACTCCTTCCCAGCAGAGTACAAGGATGAGGCCATTGCTTTCGGTAAGGTCTTGGATGCCTACCGTGGCTATGGCAAGGACAACTGGACCCTGGTTAGCCCAAGCCCAGTACTCGCCCCAGGTGCCGCCACCGGCAGCATTGCCCTTGGTACCGATAGCCCAGTTGGCGATAATCTCACCACCGGTGACTTGGCTGTTGCCATTATCGACGAATTGGAAAACCCACAGCACCAGGGTGCCCGCTTCACCGTGGCCTCTGTTTAAGGTCGCCTCTGTCTAAGACGTCCGAGCTCACATCTACAAAATTTGCCGTGTCCTGTACCGAATTTGGTGCAGGACATTTTGTTATTGATACACTCTTATTGTTTGTTTTGAGTAATTTTTTAGAGTCGAGGTTTTCTATGCGCCGCTATCTACTCGCCCTGGTACTTCCGGTTGCGACCCTGCTGTCTGTGCCGGCCACCCCAGCCATCGCCGCTGAGACCACCACCACTACAACCACCACAACAAATACTGAAGAAGCCAGTGGGGAATCCGAATCCTCCATTAACCCAATCTGGTGGTGGGTTCTTGGTGCAGCAGTCCTCTACCCAATGATGTCGCTGCTGCTCTTCTCCAATATGCCTATTCTCTAAACATTTTTAAAAAGCTATTTTAAAAATGGCGCAGCTTCGGGGCGGTACCTAGTTCATTGGCCTGCAGGGCCGCATCCCAGAGCCGCAATTGTAGCTCCCCGGCCTCTTGGATAGAGGAGCACAGCATGCGCGCCCACACCACAGGCCCCCGTGTGGAACAGCCAATATCTAATCCCAGTTCGCGCCAGGCCGCCAGGGTAGCAGTGGGCTGCTCACAGACCACACTAAGCCCCGCATAGACGGGCTTTTCACCGGTACCCAAATAGGATCTCAAACCAGCCCCCGTGGTGACTTCCCGAAATACCGGCACCCCATCCACCTGAAATTCCAAATTATTTTTGAAATTGCGATAGTCATGGTGTTCCCCGCGCGCAGTGCGGCCACTGGCAAGAATCTCACCGACTGCGGCAAAGGCCCCCGGGGCCACATCCACCACGGTGCGCATGGAAAAATCCGAATCCGCAAAAGGAATGGTCGCATGGGGCAGATAGCTAAAAACCGCACCAGCATGCACCCGGGCAGAAAAATGCACAGCACCGCTGCCACCCTCATCCATGCGGTGCACCTGGGTGGCAGCCTGGGTGCCAAGAACCACCTTCGCGCCCGGCAGAATTTCACATTCTGTTTCTAAAAAATCGCCCTGCACAATGCCGGCACCAATGGCACGGCTCATATAAAGAGTTGAGCCATCCTCCAGGGCAATGCCGCGCCCCAAAGACAGCGGCGATTTTTGAAATCGGCGGCCAGGGCCCGAAGGCCCAAATTCCACCCGGAGTTCACCGTGCACTACTTGCCACCAAGAATATGATCGACAACCTCAGCAATGCCCAGGCCATCAAGGCTATTGGTGGCAATGACCGGCTTACCACCGCGCACGTCGATGGCGTCGGCAAGCATCTTGTCGAGGTCGCAACGCACATACTGGGCAATATCGGCCTTATTGATAACCAACAAATCCGAGTCAGTAATGCCGGGGCCACGCTTCTTTGGCATCTTGTGGCCCTCCGCGGTGTCCAAAACAAAAACAAAATAATCAGCCAGGGCCGGGCTAAAGGTCAGGGTCAGATTATCGCCACCGGATTCAAAAAGAATGGTGTCAATTTCGGGATCCATATCGACCAGTTCGGCAGCCGCCATCAAATTCATGGTTGGGTCATCGCGCACCGCGGTATGTGGGCAGGAACCGGTTTCCACACCAATAATGTGGCTGGCCGGCAGCACCCCATCCAGGGTTTCGCGCACATGCTGCGCATCCTCCTGGGTATAAATATCATTCGTAATAACAGCAGGCTTACGGCCGCGCGCAATCAGCTCCGGGACAATGGCCTCAATCAGCGCAGTCTTGCCGGAACCAACAGGGCCACCAATACCAACTCGCAACATTTCAAACTCCTAATTCATAAATAGTCGGGCGTCCGCATGCTCGTGGCGTGCCGACGCAATTTCCAAAAAGGGCACCTGACTGCCCAAGTCCTCAAGTTTCAGATTTTTTGCGGCGCCGATACAGGCCGGCGCTTCATCCATGAGTTCTTTAATCAACTTTTGGCCCTGAATAAAATCCACCAAACCCAAACGCACCGCAGCCGAGGCCGTTTGAGAAACAAAGGCAAAGAACTCAATGGACAGGGCCTCATCCAGACTCAGCCCATTGGCCTTGTGGATAAGGGCCGCAGCCACGGCCTGGTGGCAGTCCTTGGGCGCCTGCACTTCAATACCCAACTGGCCTGCCATAAAGAGCATCTGCTTGCCCACACGCACACTGGCACGAAAAACACTCTCCACTGTGCGCGTGGCACCCACAACAGTATTTAAAATATCTAGATTTGAAATATCGGCCGCTTCCCAGGCCAGGGCCACCGCCGCTAAATCCGTGGTGGTGAAACTATAGTGCAGAGAGCTGTGAAGAAACTCCCGCACATCCACCGCACCACCCTGGGCGGCAAGGTGCTGCGCCACACCCTCAAGCCCATTGCTCAAGGTATAGCGCCCGGAAGGAAAGGCCGTATCGGCCCACTGCAGTGCATCCAGTTTCATATTTCAAATACTGTTTAGAACAGGTAGTGGAGTTGGGTCAGCGGCAGTTCCTCGGCTGGTGGAATAGTCACCGGGCTGCCATCCACACTCACCACATAGGTTTCTGGATCCACATCCACCTGTGGCAGGGCATTATTGCGAACCATATCCTTCTTGCCAATGCCACGGCAATCCTTGACCGGCAGCACCACCGAATCAAGCTGCTCGGCAATGCCAGCATCAAAAGCAGCCTGGGAGACGAAAGTAATGCGGGTGTTTTGAAGGGCCTTGCCAATATTGCCAAACATATCGCGATAGACCACCGGCTGCGGGGTCGGCAGCGACGCATTCGGATCACCCATCGGTGCGTAGGCAATCACGCCCTGGCGCAGGACCACGTCCGGCTTGGCAGCGAAGGCGTCGATAGGCCAAAGAACAAGATCCGCGAACTTACCGGGCTCAATGGTGCCAAGATAGCCACCAATGCCCGCAGCCAGCGCCGGGTTAATAGTAATTTTGGCAACATAGCGCAGCACACGCTCATTATCGCTGCTACCAGTTTCCTCAGGCAGCGGGCCCAAATGCGCCTTGCAGTGGTGCGCTGTTTGAAATGCGCGCGCCCAGGACTCGCCCACACGACCCATGGCCTGCGAATCCGAGGAGAAAATTGAAATAACACCCATATCATGCAGCACCGTTTCGGCGGCAATGGTCTCCGCGCGCACACGGGAATCCGCAAAAGCCACATCCTCCGGAATAGCGTGGGAAAGGTGGTGGCAGACCATCACCATATCCAGCAGCTCCTCCACC
>JAUMTX010000001.1:0-90992 GCA_030530985.1 Corynebacterium sp. | reverse complement strand
CCACCAGCACCTTCCGAGTGGAAAGTATGAATAGTGCGATCCCCAATGACCGCGGCCGTGTCCTCAAAGAAACCCGACTCATTCAAAGTATCGGTGTGAATGGCCAGCTGCACATCAAACTCATCGCAGACATCCAGCGCATTGCGGATGGTCGCCGGGGTGGCACCCCAATCCTCATGGATTTTCAGACCCGCCGCACCGGCACGAATCTGCTCGCGCAAAGACTCCGGCTGGGAACCCGAACCCTTGCCCAAGAAGCCAGTATTAACCGGCATGGTTTCAGCAGAGAGCAGCATCGTATTAATATGTGCCGCGCCGGGCGTACAGGTTGTGCCCTTGGTGCCCTCCGCGGGGCCGGTGCCGCCACCAAAGAAGGTGGTAATACCATTGGCCAGGCCCTCCACCGCCTGCTGTGGGCAAATATAGTGAATGTGGGTGTCCACACCACCGGCGGTCAAAATGCGATGCTCACCGGCAATAATTTCGGTGCCCGCGCCAATAATGAGCTCCGGGTGCACGCCTTCCTGCATGTCCGGGTTGCCTGCCTTGCCCAGGGCCACAATTTTTCCATCGCGAATGCCCACATCGGCCTTAATAATTCCGCGCACCGCATCCACAATGAGCGCGCCAGTAATCACCGTGTCCGGGGTTTTATCACCCTCGCGGGTGGCCAGCGGGCTCTGCGCCATGCCATCACGAATGGCCTTGCCGCCGCCATAGACGGACTCATCGCCATAGGCCACGGCGGTTAAATCCTCTGTGATTTCAATTTTCAAATTTGTATCGGCCAGCTGCACTTGGTCGCCCACCGTGGGGCCATAGAGCGACGCATAGTGCTCACGGGTGAGTGTTGCCGGCTCGCCACCTGGGGTTGCGGTGCCCGGCAGGTTTTTGAAATTCAATTCCTTGAGCTTCTCGACGGCCTCCTTCCTGACGGCCTCGTCATCGAGGGCGCCCTCGGTGATTCCATAAAAGCCGTAGGCCTTGCGGTTGCCACCGAAAGGAACCAGGGTGACCGTCTTTTCCTCACCCGGCTCAAAGCGGATTGCGGTTCCCGAGGCAATATCGAGGTGCGTGCCCCATGCGGCCTCACGGTCAAAGGCGAGTGCCGGGTTGGCCTCAAAGAAGTGGTAGTGGGAGCCCACCTGGATGGCACGGTCTCCTGTATTGGCCACCGTCACCGTGGTGCGTGGGCGACCCTCGTTGAGAATAATGCTGCCTGGGGCAGTGATATAGCTAGTTGCCTGCATTGTCTTCTCCTAGTGGTGATGGTGGTGGTGATGGTGATGACTGTGCCCGTGGCCGTGTTCATGACTGTGGTCCTCCCCGTGGGAGTGGGCGAATCCGTGGTCGTGGTCGCGCATTATGGCGCGTTCAATGCCATTGTCCCCATGGTCGCGGCCACGGTGCAGGGCAGTAGTGACCCGGCGTTCAATAAGCACGCGCAGTTGGCTGGGCGACCACAGGGCCAGCTGCCCCGGAGCAGTTTCCGAAAAATCAGCGCGCACAATCATAGAGGCCGGGCCGTGAGTGGCCTCCCACTCAGCCACAGAAGGATAGGCCCCTTCAAAAGCAACACCAATCTCAGCGGCATTGCCATTGACCCACGCCAAGCGGGCAAGGCGGAAGAGTTCCGCATCGGCAAAAGGATCCACAGCGGTGGCCACAACCAGGCCTTTTTGCCCAGCCGCCAAATTTCGAAAATGGCCACGCAGGGCGGCAAGGGTGGTCGTCGCATCGCCCACTGCCTCAGCAACATAGACAGCCCGCGTTTTTGAAATCCACGAAGCAGCCCTGGCCAAGTCGGATTCCAAAGTCGCATCACGCCCCGTATGGAAGGGCAGAAGCACAAATTCCGAAGCCGAAGACTCAGAACAATGCGCAGTTAATTCACCTAGTGAACTAAATGTGAAAAAAGGGTAGGGCAGGGACAACCCGCTAATGTCGGCCGCCCCAGGCCCATAGGCCAGAACCTCAACCATTAAACGCCGCCAATCGCATCATGGACAGAAACCAGCTTGGTGCCATCACGGAAGGTGGCCTCAACCTGAATCAGCATGAGCGCCTCACGCACACCGGGTAGCACATCCTCAGGTCCCAAAACCTCGGTGCCAACCTGCATTGCCTCCGCAACACTAAGGCCATCACGGGCGGCTTCAACCACCGCGTCGGAAATCAAAGCAGTAGCTTCCGGAATATTTAATTTCAGGCCGCGGTCTTTGCGCCTTTGTGCCACCTGAGCTGCGAGAAAGAGCAGTAGTTTATCCTGTTCGCGCGGTGTTAGTTTCATAAAACCATCATAGAGTCAGCACCCCCGATTTGCCAAAAACCTATCGGTCTATCTAAATTAATATTTAATCTATTGGTCGATAGATTTGATTTGGTATCCAGGATTTGAAATATTTTTTGAAAAAGAGGTGAGCGCGATGGCTACAACAGTTCAGACGCCGCAGAAACAAACCGACGACTATCCACTCCGCTTTGCCCCACGTCACTACCGACGCTGGGCCCCAGCAGCAGTGGCTGGCTCCGCCCTGGGCGGCATGGCCTACCTGGCTGACTTCTCCATCGGCGCCGGCATTGGTATCACCCACGGCACCACCAATGCGGTGGGCGGCATCCTCATTGCAGCCTTCCTCATCTTCATCTCGAGCCTCCCACTGGCCGTCTACTCGGCCCGCTTCAATCTCGACATGGACCTGATTACCCGTGGCTCCGGCTTCGGCTACTACGGCTCGGTGATTACCAATATCATCTTCGCCTCCTTCACCTTCATCTTCTTTGCTACCGAGGGCGCGATTATGGCCCAGGGTCTCAAGCTCGGATTTGGAATGCCACTGTGGTTGGGCTACCTGCTCTCCACCCTGGTCATTATCCCGCTGGTGATTTATGGCATGAAGGCTTTGGCCAAGATGCAGGCCGCCACGAACCCATTGTGGTTGGTGCTCATTGTTCTTCCACTGATTGTGGTTTTGGTGCAGAGCCCAGAGTCCTTCAATGACTTCCTGAATTACAAGGGTGAAAATGGCAGCGCCATTAGCTTCGGTGCCATGATGGCTTCCGCTGGTGTCTGCTTGGCCCTGGTTGCCCAGATTGCTGAAAATATTGACTATATTCGCTTCATGCCACCTCGCACCGAGGAGAATAAGCGCGCCTGGTGGACCGCTGTTATTATGGCCGGTCCGGGCTGGATTTTCTTCGGCGCCACCAAGCAGATTATCGGCGTGTTCCTCGCTGTCTATGTGATGGCCCACCTGGGTGGTTCCACCGCTGAGGCCACTGAGCCTGTGAACCAGTTCTTCGCCATGTACTCCACTATGATGCCTGGCTGGTTGGCTGTGACCCTCGCTGTGATTCTGGTTGTTATGAGCCAGATCAAGATCAATACGACCAATGCTTATTGTGGTTCCCTTGCCTGGACCAACGCCTGGACCCGTACCCTCAAGACCTATCCTGGCCGCACCACCTTTGTTTTCCTCAACCTGGCCATCTCCCTGGCCCTGATGGAATTCAATATGTTCAGCATGCTCAATGCGGTGCTCGGCTTCTACTCCAATGTTGCTATCGCCTGGATTTTCACTGTTGCTGCTGATATCACTATCAATAAGTGGATTTTGAAAATCTCCCCAATCTACCCTGAGTACCGTCGCGGCATGATTCACAATTGGAATCCAGTGGGCATTACTTCCCTTGGCCTCTCCGCCGTGATTTCCGTGGCCATGTACTTCGGTGTCTTCGGTGAGAGCCTGGCGGCCTTCTCCTCCCTCTTCGCCGCCGTCATCGCCGTTATTGTCACCCCAGTTGTTGCCATCGCAACCCAGGGCCGCTACTACCGTCGTCGTAACTTCGACGGCATCGAATCCCCGCTTTTCGACGCCAACGGCAACCCAGACGATCAAACCTACACTTGCTGTGTTACCGGCGAAGAAGTTGAGCGCCCTGATGTTGTCCTCTCCGCTAAGAAGGGCGATAATGGCGAAGACCTCTACATCTCTTCCCTCGCGCTTACCATGGATAAGGCCGGAGAGCACGTGCTCCCCGAGGACCTCTCCAAGCGAAAGAAATAACCCGGGCTAAATTTTAAACCCCCAACCCACCCTCACACTATTTCACATTATTTTTGAAAAAGCGTGAGGGTGTTTTTCTGTAGCTGCTCGGCAATCGGCAGGGCCTGGATGCGCTGGGCATTGGCCGCAATAGCTGGCGGTGGGGCATAGGGGTAATCAGTGCCGGCCACCAACTGTGAGCCCGGAACCAGATTTTGAATATAGTCCGCGGTGCGTGGGAATGGGGCCGAGGACCCAATTTCAAAATACATAGACTGCAGGGCCTCAACCACATCGAGCTCAGTATCCCCAAGAATATTTTTTGAAAAAAGTGCGACCCTGTCCACCACCCCCGGAAGCAGCGCCCCATTATGCGGCACCACCCATTTAATATGCGGATAGCGCAGAGTGACATGATTCAAAATCATATTTGTAACAGCGCGCGTGGTATCAAAGAGATATTCCACCAAGGGTGCTGCCCGCCCACAGTCCACATGGTGCACGCCGGCAGGGGAGGTGGGGTGAATAAAGACCACGACCCCCGCCGCATTCAAAATTTCAAATAATGGGTCCATGGCCGCATCCCCCAGATACAGGCCCTTATAGTTAGTGAGCAAGCCAATGCCCGCCACATGAGGATTTTTCAAAATCTCGCTGGCTTCCCGAACCGCCGCATCCACATCGGGCAGCGGCAGGGTAGCAAAGAAACCAAAGTGCTCAGGATTATCCTTGACCAGCCCGGCCCCATAGGAGTTAATCTCCTGGGCCCAGGCGGCAGGATTTTCAAAAAACGCAATGCCGGGGCTCGACAAGGAAAGATAGGCTTTGTCGATTCCCATCCCGGCCATAGATTTCAAATGTGTATCTGAATCCCAGGCGGGCAGGGGAGAACCATCCGGATTGCTCATTCCAATACCGCGCAGCGCCGCAGCATAGAATTCAGGAACCAAGTGTGCGTGTAAATCAATCATGCACCCATGTTACGCCCCTGAAGTGGCTTTAGCTCAGCGCCAAAATTTCACATGTCCGGATTTTTCAAATATATTGCGCTCAATGATCGCCCGCAGCAAGTCCCAATCCGGCTCCTGCCCGATGGGAATTCGAAAAAGTTGGGAGGTGGGTTTATAGCCCAGTTCCACCAGGCGCTCGTGGAAGTGCTCCATGGTTGGGGCCTCCGGGGCAATGGAGATGTGCTTGCTGGCATAACTCAGCCCCAGAATAAAGGTGCCGTCCTTGGTCCACATGGGTGAATTCCACTTGACCACAGATTCCAAATCTGGAAAATTATCGCTCACCCACGCCATCACGCCTTCCACATAGTCGTGGCGCGCATCCCCGGCTAGTTCTTTTTCCAACCAGTCGCGGTGAATTTTTGAAATACTCATAGCCCCATTATGTAGGATTGGGGTCATGACTGTGAAGCCCATCTACACAGATGACCAGTGCGAGGCCGCCCTGCACCCCGCCACCGATGTGGCCGTCTGGCACCCCTATGCCACCGTGCCCTCCGCAATTTCCGAATATGTGGCGGAGTCGACCGATGGCATCTATGTCACCCTCAAGGGCGGCATTAAGCTTATCGACGCCATGTCCTCCTGGTGGGCCGCAGCCCTAGGGCACAAGCACCCGGCCGTGGTCGCAGCAGCCAAGCAGCAGATTGACCGCATGCCTCACATTATGTTTGGTGGGCTCACCCACGACCCGGCAGAAAACACAGCCAAAAAACTTCTGAGCATGACAGGCCCGCACTTTGAGCACGTCTTTTTCGCAGACTCCGGCTCAGTGGCAGTGGAAGTGGCCCTCAAAATGGCCATGCAAGCCCAGATGGGCCTTGGCCAGCCGCAGCGCACCAAAATCATGACCTGGCGGGGCGGCTACCACGGCGATACCCTGGGTGCGATGAGTGTCTGCGACCCGGATGGTGGCATGCACAGTATTTGGAAGGACTATCTGCCCCAGCAGATTTTCTTGGATGCCCCGCAGGATGATGTGGATTCCTATATAAATAAGGTGAAAAAAGATATGGAGGGCCACTGGGAGCACACCGCCGCCCTCATCCTGGAGCCCATTGTCCAGGGGGCCGGTGGCATGCGCATGCACAAGCCCGAATTGGTGCGCGCCCTCTCCGAACTTGCCCACGAGCACGGCGTTCTGGTCATTTATGATGAGATTGCCACCGGTCTGTGGCGCACCGGCGAGCTTTTCGCTTTCAAGGAAGTCGGCTTTGAACCGGACATTCTGTGTCTTGGCAAGGCTATGACCAGCGGGTTTATGACCTTCGCCGCCACGATCGCAACCGAACGAGTGGCCACTGCCGTAGGAACACTCATGCATGGGCCAACCTTTATGGGAAATCCACTGGCAGCGGCCGTGAGCGGTGCCGTCCTGGAGCTTCTCAGCGACCCCTCCTGGGCCCAGACCATTGCCACCATCGAATCCCAATTGTGCGAGGGCCTCGCCCCTGCAGCAGATCTTCCACAGGTAGCTGAGGTGCGTGTGCGCGGGGCCATTGGTGTTATTGAACTGCAGGAATCCTTAAGCCCAGAGAATTTCAAAAAAGTGACCCGTGAGGCCATGAAGCGCGGCGTGTGGATTCGACCTTTTGGCAAACTCATCTACGCCATGCCCCCATATATTTGCAGTGCCGAAAATATTGCCCAGATTTGTGGGGCTCTGGTGCAGGCGACTGCACTGATTGAGTGCTAGCCTAATTACATGGGTGAAATTATCTTTATTACGGGTACCAATACTGATGTTGGTAAGACCTATGCCAGTGCGGCCCTAGTAGATAAGCTGCGTGAGCGCGGCACGGTGGCCATGATTAAGCCAGTCCAAACCGGCGAAAAAGATGGTGAAGGTGATATCTACACCATTCGCGAATTGGTCGGTGGGGACTTGGATATTTTCGAGTGCACCCGCTACCCGGAGCCCCTGGCCCCCAATATTGCAGCACGCCGGGCTGGTATGGCGCAGTTAGAGATGGGGGACGTCGAAAAGCAAATTAAGGAACTAGCAGAGTCCTATGACTATGTGCTTGTCGAGGGCGCCGGCGGTGTGCTCGTGCGACTGGCCGATGACTGGACGCTGGCCGACTTGGCGCAGCGCATGCAGGGCGGGGTAGTAGTGGTCACCAGTACTGGTTTGGGTTCGCTCAATGCCGCCGAATTGACCGTTCGTGAATTGCAGCATCGTGGGCTGCGGGTGCTTGGTTTGATTGGTGGCAGGGTGAGTGCCGAGCCAGATTTTGTGGAAAAAGAGACCATTGAGGCCCTTCCACAGGTAACAGGGGTTCCTTACCTTGGTAGCATTCCTGAGGCGAATTTTGGGGCGCGTGAGCTGGATCTTTGGTGAATAAGCCCAGATCAGTGTAGAGTTAATCTCTAGTCCCATAGTTCTTTTGGGAGTAGTGATTTTTGCCCAGTAGGCCAGCGAGAGCGGCTGACTGGGTTATGCACGTCTAAAAAGCGATGTGCATACTATCTTCGACTATTTAAGAAAGACGGTTCATGCCCACTATTCAGCAGCTGGTCCGTAAGGGCCGCCAGGATAAGACTGCTAAGGTGAAGACCGCCGCGCTGAAGGGTTCCCCACAGCGCCGTGGTGTTTGCACCCGTGTCTACACCGCAGCTCCAAAGAAGCCAAACTCTGCTATGCGTAAGGTTGCCCGTGTGCGCCTTTCCTCCGGCATTGAGGTTACCGCTTATATCCCAGGTGAGGGCCACAACCTCCAGGAGCACTCCATGGTGCTCGTTCGTGGTGGTCGTGTGAAGGACCTCCCAGGTGTTCGCTACAAGATCATCCGTGGCGCCCTCGATACCCAGGGTGTTAAGGACCGCAAGCAGGCCCGTTCTCGTTACGGCGCTAAGAAGGAGAAGTAAATAAATGCGTAAGGGAGCAGCGCCAAAGCGCCCTGTAGTTAAGGATCCAGTTTACGGCTCCGAGGTTGTTACCCAGCTCGTTAACAAGGTTCTCCTTGACGGTAAGAAGAGTGTTGCTGAGCGCATCGTCTACGGTGCACTCGAGATCTGCCGCGAAAAGACCGGCACCGACCCAGTTCTGACCTTGGAAAAGGCTCTTGGCAATGTAAAGCCAGAGCTCGAGGTTCGTTCCCGTCGCGTTGGTGGCGCAACCTACCAGGTTCCTGTTGAGGTTCGCCCAGGTCGTGCAAACACCCTCGCTCTCCGTTGGTTGGTTCTCTTCACCCGCCAGCGTCGTGAGAACACCATGACCGAGCGTCTCGCAAATGAGATCCTGGATGCCGCTAACGGCCTCGGTGCTTCTGTGAAGCGTCGTGAGGATACTCACAAGATGGCTGAGGCTAACCGCGCCTTCGCTCACTACCGCTGGTAGTATTTATTCCAAGTTTGAACCTTCTAAGAGTTAGGGATCATCGTGGCACAAGAAGTGCTTAAGGACCTCAATAAGGTCCGCAACATCGGCATCATGGCTCACATCGATGCTGGTAAGACCACCGCTACCGAGCGTATCCTCTTCTACACCGGTATTAACCGTAAGGTCGGCGAGACCCACGACGGTGCTTCTACCACCGACTGGATGGAGCAGGAGAAGGAACGCGGTATCACCATTACCTCCGCTGCTGTTACCTGTTTCTGGAACGGCAACCAGATCAACATCATCGATACCCCAGGTCACGTTGACTTCACCGTTGAGGTTGAGCGTTCCCTGCGTGTTCTCGACGGTGCTGTAGCTGTCTTCGACGGCAAGGAAGGCGTTGAGCCTCAGTCCGAGCAGGTGTGGCGTCAGGCTGCTAAGTACGACGTTCCACGTATCTGCTTCGTTAACAAGATGGACAAGATGGGTGCAGACTTCTTCTTCACCGTTGGCACCATCGTTGACCGCTTGGGTGCAAAGCCATTGGTTATGCAGCTCCCAATCGGTGCTGAGGATGACTTCGACGGCGTCGTTGACCTCATCAGCATGAAGGCCATCACCTGGCGCGGCAAGGTCGAGGTTGGCGCTGAGCCTACCATCGAGGAAATCCCAGCTGACCTGGCTGACCAGGCTGCTGAGTACCGCGAAAAGCTCCTCGAGACCGTTGCTGAGTCCGACGAGGCTCTCATGGAGAAGTACTTCGGTGGCGAAGAGCTCACCACCGAGGAAATCAAGACCGCCATCCGCAAGATGACCGTCGCTTCCGAAATCTACCCAGTATTCTGCGGTTCCGCTTACCGTAACAAGGGTATCCAGCCACTGCTGGACGCAGTTATCGACTACCTCCCAACCCCACTGGACATCGGCGAGGTTACCGGCCACAAGGTTGGCGACGAGAGCGTAGAGCTCACCCGTAAGCCATCCGTTGATGCACCATTCGCATCCCTGGCCTTCAAGATTGCTGTTCACCCATTCCACGGCAAGCTCACCTTCGTTCGTGTTTACTCCGGTCGCGTTGAGCCAGGCCAGCAGGTCGCCAACTCCACCAAGGGTAAGAAGGAGCGCGTCGGTAAGCTCTTCCAGATGCACGCCAACAAGGAGAATCCTGTTGACGAGGCATTGGCAGGCAATATCTACGCCTTCATCGGTCTGAAGGACACCACCACTGGTGACACCCTCTGTGACCTCAACGAGCAGATCATCCTCGAGTCCATGTCCTTCCCGGACCCAGTTATCGAGGTTGCTATTGAGCCTAAGACCAAGTCCGACCAGGAGAAGCTCTCCATCGCTATTCAGAAGCTCGCGGAAGAGGACCCAACCTTCACCGTGAAGCTCGATGAAGAGACCGGTCAGACCGTTATCGGCGGTATGGGCGAGCTCCACTTGGACGTTCTTGTTGACCGTATGCGTCGCGAGTTCAAGGTTGAGGCTAACGTAGGTGCCCCACAGGTTGCTTACCGTGAGACCATCCGCAAGGCTGTGGAGAAGGTCGAATTCACCCACAAGAAGCAGACTGGTGGTTCCGGTCAGTTCGCTAAGGTCATCATCGCCATCGAGCCATACGAGCCAGATGTTGAGACCTTGGAAGAGGGCGAGTCCGCAACCTACAAGTTCGTCAACGCTGTTACCGGTGGTCGTGTTCCTAAGGAATACATCCCATCCGTTGACGCTGGTATCCAGGACGCTATGCAGTACGGTTACCTCGCAGGCTTCCCACTGGTGAACATCCAGGCAACCCTGCTCGACGGTGCTTACCACGAGGTTGACTCCTCCGAAATGGCCTTCAAGATTGCCGGTTCCCAGGCTCTCAAGGAAGCCGTTGCTAAGGCAAAGCCAGTTCTTCTCGAGCCAGTGATGGCTGTGGAAATCACCACCCCTGAGGAGTACATGGGCGAAGTTATCGGTGACGTTAACTCCCGCCGTGGCCAGGTTCAGTCCATGGAGGACCGTTCCGGTGCCAAGCTGGTTAAGGCCAAGGTTCCACTTTCCCAGATGTTCGGTTATGTGGGCGACCTCCGCTCCAAGACCCAGGGTCGTGCGAACTACTCCATGCTCTTTGATTCCTATGCTGAGGTTCCAAGCAACGTCGCTCAGGATATCATCGCAGAGCGTACCGGTAACTAATCTAAATTAGTACCGAGATTTAGGTAGGTGTTGGTGCCTCCCTCCCGATGGGGGAGGCACATGCCGCGACATCTACGACAACTAGTGGTGTACGGCTTATAAAGCACTTTGAAAGTTCTGTGAAAAGCAAAGTTCTTTATTGGCCGTTACACCTGGGCGAATAGAGGGTTTGAAAAATTCTCTCTTATTCCCTACAATCTAGTAATTGGCAAGCAAGCTTCGCGTCGGCAATAAGGGTTGCCGCCGTGATTTATCCAAATTTGTGGCTGCGAAGGTCGTAGCCACCATGAAGTCCAGGAGGACATACAGTGGCAAAGGCGAAGTTCGAACGTACCAAGCCGCACGTTAACATTGGTACCATTGGTCACGTTGACCACGGTAAGACCACTCTTACCGCTGCTATCACCAAGGTACTTGCTGACGAGTATCCAGAGCTCAACCAGGCTTTCGCTTTCGACGCCATCGATAAGGCGCCGGAAGAGAAGGAACGTGGTATTACCATCAACATCTCCCACGTGGAGTACCAGACCGAGAAGCGCCACTACGCTCACGTGGACGCTCCAGGTCACGCCGACTACATCAAGAACATGATCACCGGTGCTGCCCAGATGGACGGCGCTATCCTCGTGGTTGCCGCAACTGACGGCCCAATGCCACAGACCCGTGAGCACGTTCTTCTCGCTCGCCAGGTGGGTGTTCCTTACATCCTCGTCGCTCTGAACAAGTGTGACTCCCCTGACGTTGACGAAGAAATGATCGAGCTCGTTGAGATGGAAGTTCGCGAGATGCTCGCTGAGCAGGATTACGATGAGGAAGCTCCTATCGTTCACGTTTCTGCTCTTAAGGCTCTCGAGGGCGACCCAGAGTGGACCGCTAAGATCGTTGAGCTCATGCAGGCCTGCGATGACAACATCCCAGATCCAGTTCGTGAGACCGACAAGCCATTCCTCATGCCTATCGAGGATATCTTCACCATCACCGGTCGTGGCACCGTTGTTACCGGTCGTGTAGAGCGCGGTACCCTCAACGTTAACGAGGAAGTTGAAATCCTCGGTATCCGCGAGAAGAGCACCACCACCACCGTTACCGGTATCGAGATGTTCCGTAAGCTTCTCGATTACACCGAGGCTGGCGATAACTGCGGTCTTCTGCTCCGTGGTATCAAGCGTGAAGATGTTGAGCGTGGCCAGATTGTTGCTAAGCCAGGCGCTTACACCCCTCACACCGAGTTCGAGGGCTCCGTATACGTTCTGTCCAAGGACGAGGGCGGCCGCCACACCCCATTCTTCGACAACTACCGTCCACAGTTCTACTTCCGTACCACTGACGTGACCGGTGTTGTTAAGCTCCCTGAGGGCACCGAGATGGTTATGCCTGGCGATAACGTCGACATGTCCGTCACCCTGATTCAGCCAGTTGCTATGGACGAGGGCCTCCGCTTCGCTATCCGTGAGGGTTCCCGTACCGTTGGTGCTGGTCGTGTTACCAAGATCATCAAGTAATTTCATTACTTCTTGAATCTTTTCAAGGCGCTATCCCGCAAGGGGTAGCGTCTTTTTTTTGTTGTGGTTGCCAAATAGTATTCTGAAAATCGCCTACTACTTTCGGCAAAGTCGCCTTTATCCTTGCTTTTCGACGCCCTAAAATCCAAGCTCAGCGCTGGTTTTGGGCGTTTTTCTGTGTGGTGGACTTTTCTTTTCTGTGCTGGCATTCTTGAAAAAACAAAGTTCAGAATCAGATTTCAAATCTGGAGTTTTCTACACACAGACGAAAGGACCAACCACCATGAAGAAGCGTCTCCTCGCTCTTGGCCTGACCACCGCACTGTTGACTGCCCCTGCCACCTATGAGGCCTCCGCTGCCACCTACACCAATGCTGGTGTCACTGTGGTCGGTACTGTGAGCACTGGCTCCAACCTGACCTCCTCCCAGGCCACCAGCGGCACCACCATCAAGGAGACTGTGGAGCTCACCGGTTTCGATGCGGCCACCAAGGTTACTGTCAATGCCTACCTGGTTCCTATCGTGGATGGTAAGTACAATTCCACCGAGGAGGCCATTGCCACCGGCAATAAGACCCTGACCACCAATACCTCCGGTACTGCTTCTGGTGATATTTCCCTCAAGGTCCCTGCCAACGCCATTAATGAGAATGGCACCTATGGTGTTTATGTTGAGGCCACTGTTGATGGCCAGAAGATTGCCCTGAATAGTGTGGATGGCCAGACCGTGAAGGGAGCGGCCCCAACCTTCAAGGATCAGCTCACCGCCCTCTACAACCAGGCCTCCGATGGCAAGAGCCTGTTCTCCACCTTGAAGTCTTTGCTCTCTAGCCTCAAGTCCCTGCAGAGCACCGTGTCCAAGACCGCCACCCAAGCCGCTGACTTGCTCTCTGACTACACAACCACCACCACAGAGACCACAACCTCGGAGTCCACCACAGAGAGCACAACAGAGAGCACTGAGTCCACTACCGCGTCCACTACGGACTCCACTGCAACCTCTGAGCCAACTTCCACCGATACCGACACCGACGAGACTGATACTGATTCGGAATAATCCCACCATGTTTTCTGCAAAGCGCATCGTGGGTGACGCCGTGGCCGGGGCCCTCCTGTTTAGCGGGGCTCCGGCTTTTGCCGATACCCCCACCGAAACCACCATTACCCAGACGGCATCTATCCCGGTGATTTCCACCGTTGTCCCAACAACAGAAACCACCACCACCGACACCGACACTGCCACCGACACCGAGTCTTCCAAATCCACCACGGTGTACTACAACCAGGCCACCGCAGGCTTCAGCATTATCGACACCATCGATTTTTCAAATCTCGTTCCAAATGCGGAGTATGCGGTCAGGGCTAATATTTTCCCCACCACCGAGGATGGCAGCATTGACTATGCCAGTGGCGCAGTGCTCACCAATGTGGGCACAGTAACCACCGATGAGAACGGGGCAGGGGAGTACAGCACCAAGCTCTATGTCCAAGGCGGGCTTTTAGAAAATAACTCCACCTACCGTGTGCTCTTCACACTGAGCTACGAAAACCCGGATAATCTGGAGCTCACCTCCATCACCCCGGAGGGCACCACTACCGGCACCGGCGAGCAGGTCATCCAATACACCGATGACTACCAGGTCCTCACCGTGGTGGACACCGATCTGATTCACGGGGCCAAGGAGGCTTTGGATACCATCATGCCAGCCTGGACTACATACCGCAGTGCCACCGCCGGGTTGAATATTTATAATACTTTGGCTGCCACCACCGCCGGCCAAGCACTGTCCTCAGCCACGGGTTCTTCCACCGCAAGTATCCTCAGTTTTGTGGGCTCCAGTGCTGCTACGGTCGCAATCGCAGGTTCCTCGATTTTCGTGCTGGGTACCGGTCTCGTTCTCAGCTCTGAAATTGGTGGATTTTTAGAAAATCACAATGCCTAAAAGCACCCCAACCGTGAAAAACCTTTGACTTACGAAAATTTTTTATTTTTGCTACAGTCGATACTTGTCCCTAATTTACGCAGGTAAATCATATTTTTCACGGAAAGGTAACTGAAGGTATCTGAGTGACTTCACAAGTTAAGACTACAACTCAAAAGCAAAAACTAACCGGCGGGCTTCTCATCGGTTTGGCGATTCTCACGGCCCTGGCCCCATTCGCCACCGACATGTATCTGCCTTCCTTCCCACAGGTGCAGGCGGATCTGAATTCGGATTCCGCCATGGTGCAGCTCACCCTGACCACATTCATGGTGGGTATGGGTTTGGGCCAGCTGCTGCTCGGCCCAATTTCTGACTCTCGTGGTCGCCGCGGCCTGCTCATTGGTTCCGCGGTTCTCTCCATCCTGGCCAGCGTGCTCTGCGCCATCGCACCAAATATTGGTGTGCTGCTCATTGCCCGAACCATCCTGGGCTTCGGCTCCGGCGGTTCCGCAGTGCTCGCCCGTTCTGTTGTTTCTGACTTGGTCACCGGCAAGAAGGCCGCCCAGGCTTTCGGTATCCTCGCCATGATTCAGGGCTTGGCCCCTGTTATCGCCCCAATTTTGGGTGGTGTTTTGGATAAGCCAATCGGCTGGCGCGGTATCTTCTTCGTTTTGGCTGGTATTGCAGCCCTTCAGCTGTTTATTTCCTTCGGCGTGAAGGAATCCCGCCCTGTTGAGGAGCGTACCGACGGCGCCCTCGGCCCCCAGATCCGTGTTTTCATCCAGCTGCTCGGCCAGGCTGAATTCCGCGGCTACGCACTGGCTTTCGGTTTTGGTTTCGCCTCCCTCTTCGCCTACATCTCTGCCTCCCCATTTATTATTCAGGAGCAGTTGGGCCGCCCAACCATTGTGTATTCCATCCTCTTTGCCATTAATGCTTTGGGCATGGTTGCTGGTGTTATGATTTCAAATCGTCTTTTGAAGTCTTTCGACGCCCACGTCATTCTTCGCGCGGCCCTCATCGCCATGACCGTTTTGGGTGTGGCCGTGCTGGTAGCCGGCTTCATTGCCCTTAATATTTGGGTTGTTTGCCCACTGCTGTTCTTGGCTGTTTCCAGTGTTGGTTTTGTTTTGGGCAATGCCACCGCACTCGGCCAGGAAGCTGCCGGCCGTTTCGCCGGCGCCGGTTCCGCTGTGATGGGCTTCCTTCAGGCCATCTTCGGTGGCCTCATGTCCCCACTGGTATCCATCGGTGGCAACCCAACTGTTGCTTCTGGTGTGTGCATCGCCATTTGCTCCCTGCTGGCCGTCTTTGTGGTCACCCAGGCCGGCAAGGCCGGTGCCGCTACTGCCACTACTGCAGGGCAGAAGTAAGCCTGCACACATTATCAATATAGCGGCGCGCCCAGGAGCGGCGCTCCCATACTTCCTTGGTCAGGATCGTGGATTTATCCATGTATTCCTGGCCAAGTTTTGCTAGGTGCCCCGGCAAATCCCCGTGGGCCGCCAGCACCGAAATTTCATAATTTAATCCAAAACTGCGCATATCCAAATTCGAGGATCCCACCGCCGCAATAGGTTCTTCCAAATGCGGGTCCGTCACCACAAATTTCGAATGCAGAATATAGGGTGCCGGATACATGTGGATAGTCACACCGGCCTCAATAAGCTGGCTGTAGTAGGAGGACTGCGCATGGCCCACCAAAAACTGGTCGGATTGTTCACTGACCAGCAAATCCACACGTACACCACGGTAGCAGGCCGAGGTGATGGCGTCGAAAAGCGTCTCGTCCGGAATAAAATAGGGGCTACACACAATCAAATGCTCCTTGGCGTGGTGCACCAAGGATGTAAACATGCGGCGATTCGGCTCCGTATTATAGCCAGGGCCGGAAGGCACCAACTGCACCACATTCCCATCGCTTGCCGACGCCCTATTCCCAGTCTCCTGCACCAAACGCTGGTTGGTTTCCATCAACCAATCTGCGGCAAAGACCCTCTCCAAAGAGTCCACCATGGGGCCTTCGAATTCAATCATTACATCCACCCAGTGGCGGCCCAAACGCTTATTGGCGCCCACCAAGTAGGATGAATCAATCATATTTTGGGAGCCCATAAAGCCCACCCGATTATCCACCACCAGCAGTTTGCGGTGATTTCTCAAATCCGGGCGGCGGAAACGCAGCTTCCACGGCTGCAGGGGAAGCATCACATGCCAATCCACACCAATGGCGGTCAAACGGCGACCCAAGGTGCGGTAGCCCGGATATTTCCAACTACCCACATGGTCAAAGAGCAGGCGCACACGCACCCCACGCTCCACCGCCCGCTTACAGGCTTGAAAGAACACATCAGTAGTGTCGTCCCAGGCCACAATATAGATTTCAATGTGGACAAATTCTTCGGCCTCATCAATAACCTCAGCCATGCGGGCAATAGTCGCATCATAATCCGCATAGACTCCGCGCACCGCCGACCAGGTGGCAGGGGTGCCGGTCAGTTTGCGGTTGAGTTTAATAATGGAGGCCAACTCATCGCCCACCTGGGCGTCCTCCGGATAGTCCGGCAAATCCGCATTCACATTTGAAATTCGCTCATTGACATCCCTCTGAATCCGGTGGCGACGCCGACTAATATACGTACCACTCATCAGGAAATAGGCAGGCCAACCCACAACAGGGATAAACAGGATGGCCATCAACCATGCGGAGGCCGAACTGGGCTTCCTATTGGAAGGCACCACGCCCACCGCCACCACCTTAATGGTGTATTCCAAAATCAAACCGAAGGTCTGCCAGCCTTCCAGGTGAAAGGGAAGATTTAGCACTCGTACTCCACAACTAGTAGTGCATGATCTGAGGTGCCCTTGGTGGCGCGCTCCTCACGGTCAATAAAAGCATTGGTTGCGGTGAGCTCCCGGGTTAGTTGGAAGTCAATGCGCATACCGTGGTCGCGGCGGAAACGGGCGGCCATATAATCCCAATAAGTGTAGCCATCGTAGAAGGGGGCAGCGGCGTCGGTCAGGCCGGCGTCGAGAAGCTTGTGGAAAGCAGCACGCTCAGGGGCACTAATATGTGTTTCGCCCGCATAGGTCTCCCACACATCCTGCTCGCGCGGGGCAACATTGTAGTCACCCATAATAATCATGGGGCCCTCCGTTGCCGCCACATAGTCATGGAGCTTATCCAACCACTCCAACTTATAGGTGTAGTGGCGGTCAGTCAGGGCGCGGCCATTAGGCACATAGACACTCCACATATCCACACCACCACAGGTTGCGCCCAAGGCGCGGGCCTCCACCGGCTGAGGAGCCTCCGCATCTTTTGCAAAACCCGGCTGATTTGGAAAACTTTCTCGAATATTATCCAAACCCACACGGGAAAAGAGTGCCACACCATTCCACTGGTTATATCCCACATAGTGCCACTCGTAGCCGGCCTCCCGCAATTCAGGAAAATCCGGGACCTGCTCCGGCTTGGCCTTAATCTCCTGGAGTGCCAAAACATCCAAATCATGATTCAAAATAGCATTGGTGACACGGTCGTGGCGGGCACGGATGGAATTAATATTCCAGGAGCCGACACGAAGCTTTTGCGGAGATTCTATTGTGGATTGACTCATGAATACTATAATTACATATTGTGGATTCAAACGTCTATGCCGAGCTGGTAATCGCCTCTGCCCGTGTCCTTCGCCGCCTCACCCGTGAAGCCCTGCCTGGGGAGAGTGCAGCAGATTTGGATGCCCTCAACCTTTTGGAAAGCAACCCAGGCATCACCATTTCGCACTTTGCTGAGCTTTTCGGTGTATCCAAGCCGGCGGCCAGCAAGCACCTGGTCAAATTGGAAGGCCGCGGCTATGTGAATAAACAGCGCACCGACCGTGACCGCCGCAATACACGTGTCTACATTACGGACGAGGGCAGCGCATATTTGAAATCCGAACGCATGGCGGCCGCCGACTATCTACGCGATAGCTTCGACAGCCTATCAAAAGAGGACCTCGCCGCCTTTAAAAGGACGGTCGAGATCCTCCAAGAAAAACTCAAAGAACCAACGCTCGGTTAGTCGCGGCTAGTTCTGGCCGCTGTTAGTTCTGGCCGAAAGCAGTCACTTCAAAGCGGCTAGGGGTCTGTGCGCCACGACGGGACACAGTAATGGCCGCAGCGGTGGCAGCAAATTTCAAAATCTGCTCCCACTCATCCTTATTCAGAATCTGCGCACACTGCTCAGCAGTCATGCCCTTCATACGGGCACGGCGAGAAATCTCCGCCAACAGGGAAGCCATAATGGTATCACCAGCACCAATGGTATCCACCACATCCACCTTCACCGAAGGCACATCAATCTGAGTATTGCCCTTGAGCAACATCAGACCCTGGGAGCCACGGGTAATCACCGTAATTGGGGCACGGGCACCACCCAAGAATTCAAACTCCTCCTGGGACAGCTTGAGCAAAGTCACCTCATCCAACAAGCCCTTAATAAAAGCACGGTGCTTGGAGGTTTCATAAAATGGGCGAATATTCGGATCCAAAGCAATCAGAGTGCCACGGGCAGAAAGCTGGTGCAGCAACTCAGCATAGGCGGACGCGCCGGGCTCCAAAGCCAAAGAACAGGTACCAAAGTAGGCAATATCGCCACCAATCTGGTCACCAAATTCGGCAGGATTAACAAAACGGTCGGCGGTGCCATCCATGTAGAAGTTATAGGCGGCGGAACCATCCGGACCAATGCTGGTCACAGCCAGGGTGGTTGGTTCAGGGCCACGCTGCACAAAGCGGGTATCCACACCTTCGGAGCGAAGCTGGTCGACCATGGCCTGGCCAAAAGCATCGGTGGACAGGCGGGAGACGAAGGAAACTTCAGCCTCCAAACGGGAAGCAGCCAAAGCCACGTTATAAGGACCGCCACCCAAAGCAGGCTCATATGGGGCCAGTGGGTTGGAATAGGTTGGGATCAGATCAACGAGGCCTTCGCCGCAAACTGTGATCATGAAAATTTTCTCCTTGGGATTCCGAAAATTCAATTAACTATAGTTTATCAATTTGGAACAAGTATTTCTGAATCAACCACCCATTCCAATCCGCCACCCATATTTTTAGAAAACTATTCTAAAAATGTACTAGATTAGATGGAGTGAGTAACGAACAACTTCCAGAGCAATTAAGGATCCGCCGCGAGAAGCGTGAGCGCCTGCTACAGGAGGGCACCGAGCCATATCCTGTTGTCGTCGACCGAACCCACTCCATTACCGAGATTCGCGAAAAGTATGATGGCACTCTCGAAGCTGGAGAAGAAACCCAGGATGAAGTAGCCGTTGCCGGCCGTGTCATCTTTGTTCGTAATACCGGCAAGCTGTGCTTTGCCACCCTGCAGGAGGGCACCGGCACCCAGCTTCAGGCCATGCTATCTTTGGCCGAGGTGGGCGAGGAGCGCCTGGCAGCGTGGAAGCAGGACGTGGACTTGGGCGATTTCGTCTCTGTTCGCGGCCGTGTCATTGCCTCCAAGCGCGGCGAGCTCTCCATCATGGCCCAGTCGTGGCAGATGGTCTCCAAGTCCCTGCGCCCACTTCCTGTGGCCCACAAGGACATGAGCGAGGACAGCCGTATCCGCCACCGCTACACCGACCTGATTATGCGCCCGCAGGCTCGCGAGAATGCGCTCACCCGCATTAAGGTTATGCGCGCCCTGCGTAATTATTTGGAATCCCAGGGCTTTTTGGAGGTTGAAACCCCAATGCTCCAGACCCTGCACGGTGGTGCGGCTGCCCGCCCATTTATCACCCATTCCAATGCGCTCGATATTGACCTTTATCTGCGTATCGCCCCGGAGCTGTATTTGAAACGCTGCGTGGTTGGCGGCATTGAGCGCGTCTTCGAGGTCAACCGCAACTTCCGTAATGAGGGCGTGGATTCTTCCCACTCCCCAGAGTTCGCCATGTTGGAAACCTACCAGGCATGGGGCACCTACGATGATGGTGCCGCAACCATCAAGAACCTCATTCAGTACGTGGCCCAAGAGGTTTTCGGTTCCCTGCAGGTCGAGCTTGTCGACGGCACCACATACGACTTCGGTGGCGAATGGAAGACCATCGAAATGTACCCATCCCTCAATGAGGCCCTGGCACGTAAGTTCCCAGGCCAGCCTGAGGTGACCATTGACTCGACCGTCGATGAGCTCAAGGCAATTGCCAAAGTCATTGGTCTTGAGGTCAAGACCGGTTGGGGCCATGGCAAGCTTGTAGAAGAAATCTGGGAGCTGCTCTGCGAGGATCAGCTTGAAGGCCCAATCTTCGTGCGCGACTTCCCAGTGGAAACTAGCCCACTGACCCGCCAGCACCGCACCAAGCCAGGTGTGACCGAAAAGTGGGATTTGTATGTTCGTGGCTTTGAGCTAGCCACCGGCTATTCGGAATTGGTAGACCCAGTTATCCAGCGTGAGCGTTTTGAGGATCAGGCGCGCCTGGCTGCTGGCGGTGACGATGAGGCCATGGTTTTGGATGAGGACTTCCTCACCGCCATGGAGCAGGGCATGCCACCAACCGCTGGTTGCGGCATGGGTATTGACCGTCTGCTTATGGCCTTGACAGGCCTGGGTATTCGAGAAACTGTGCTTTTCCCAATGGTTAAGCCAGAGCAGCAGTCCGCAGGCAAGAGTGAGGACGCTGAGGACAGCGAAGAGTAAGATCATCGTGCTCCATTGATGCGTCGATAGGTTTCACGGATAAGGATGGCCTTGAGCTGCACCCACTGCTGTGGGATGAGCGGATCAAGGCCATGCTGCTTGCCCATGGCCTGCATGACCATTGAATGAGGGGCGGCGAAAACACCCACACGAGGCCGACCGGTCTCAGGATTCCACCACACCGAGGTTCCCAAATCCCGGTGGAGGTGGAAATTTTTTGGATGTGGGGTAATCATCATGTGGTGGCGAGGGCAGACCAGCACCAGGTTTGGCTTGGCGGTTTCCTTGACCTCACGGTACTCCTTCTCATGGTGAACATGCAGGTAGCCCATGGCATAGCAGTCCGGGAAGGCGCAACAGACCTGCTCGACTTGGAGCATGCCGCGAAGTGTCGCATTGGCCAAACGGCCGGTGGTGTAGCCCACCGTATTACCTTGCTCATCATGAACCAAAAGGGCTTCCTTGCCGTGGTAGCACTGGTAGGCCTCAAAGATTTCAGGCAGCGTAAAGAAGCGCTCGCTGGTAAACACACCAAATTCAGGATGCTTTTCCAAAACATCCATATTGACCGACACATTGAGATTAATGCCGGAATTGCCAACCATGCCTCGGTAGACGCGGGCGGCGGCCTGGCCCATGTGCTCGGCGGCAATAGGGGAGCGCTCCTCGGCCGGGACGTGCTTGAGCTGACCAATCACATTATTTTGAATAATGTGGGCGTCAATATCGCTCACACCGGTGAGCACAATGACATTATTATTGCGGCCCTTGCGCTTGAACTTAATGCGCACATTGCGGTCATTGGCCAATTGTTGGGGCTCGGGGATGGCGCCGTCGGTAAGCAGAAGATTCTCACCATCGCTGTACATGGTGTTTGCCGCTTTCTCCGGCAGATCCGGGGTGGGCAGGTTGGCCGGGTCAAAGGCCTCCGGATTATTTTCCATGAGCTGTGCGCGCTGCGCCTCATATTCGGCGCGGGCCTCAGCCTCCACCGCCGCATTCCACACTATATTGTGGTCGCGCACCGCGATGCGCACCAGGTTGACTGCAGACCCGGAGGATTTCGGATTTGTTTTCTGCAAAACCTCGAGGCCGAAGGCCAACTGGCAGTCCAAAACCTCGGTGGGGCCTGGGCGATCCCACTCCCCACACAGGGTGCGCAGAGTATTGACAATATGGGCGATGGCCAAAAGGCTAATATCCAAAGATTTGAGAAGCTCCCCAAGGATAGGGAAGTTCAGCGCCCGCCCCGCGTAGCACATATTGCGGGCCTCATGGGTGTGGAGGTTTTGCTCCTGGGCAACAGCGCGCACCCGCTTCTTCTGCTCGGTGCGGCCATACTGTTGATGCACGCGCTCCGCACGCTCATATTCCAAACGGTGGCTCAGCGCTGCCAGTTGGGCATCGCTCAAATTCTGGGCCCACGAAAGGTCAGTGGGGTCAATGGTAGTGGAGGTCATTTATACCGTCCTTCCTGGTCATATATCCAAAGTCTGATTCTTTGGATACATTCTGACAGAGGAAAAATGACCCCACATGAAATGTGGCCCACATCTGTGGATAGAGGAAGTTATCCACAGGCGCAGGCCATGATTCGATAATTACAAGAGTGAGATTACTGCTCCAGCTGGAGGTAGCGGTGCCCGTGGGACTTTTCGAAATCCAATTTGGAATACAGGGCCAAACCGGCCTCATTGGCGGCCAGCACCTGCAGGTAGGCGCGGGTGGCCCCATGGGTGGCACCCCAGGCAAGGACGTGGGAGCCGAGCAGGGTACCAAGACCACGGCGTCGGAAAGCTGGGTCGACCTCCACGGCCGAGTAGCCCAACCACAATTCGCCCTCGTGGTCGGCGGTCAAGGTGCCGCGCGTAATGGCCACAGTGCGGCCCTCCGGGGTGCAGAGACTAGCAAAAACCATCTGGCCATCAATACTTTGGCGCAGCAAATTCAGGGCAGCGGCCGGCAGCGGCTCCCCGCGAAAATGGTACATGGACAGCCACTGCGCATCCGGCTGCGCACTGAAACGACAAAAATATTCGCCAGCGGCAGGAGCCACAAAACCCGCCAAAGGCCGCCACAAATTTAAAATTTCGGGACCGGCCACCCACCGGCCCGCCGCAAATTTCGAATTTTTTCCCAAATAATCGGGGACCAAAATACGCGGGGGCAAATTATGGTGCCCATAAAAAGCCAGGATTTGGGCAAGGGGGAGGGGTTCCTCCCAGGCGGCGGGCTCCAAAGGGGCCGCGGAATTCGAACGCTCGGTAATACCATCGCCGGCGCGCAGCAACCAGCCGCCCGCCCAACTATGGTCCAAGCCAGGAAAGGCTTTGGCATAGGCTGTTTCAATCGCCCGGATGCGCGCCGCCTCCGTGTGTGAAAAATTCATTCGGAAAGTGATTCGGAAAATTGTTTAGGAGTCGTGGCCGAAGGGGTCTTCGTCCTCGCCTGGCATCCAGCGCAGGCCCGCCTCGGTCCAACCATTGGCCTTAATGGCCTTCTTGGCGGCACGCTTCCATCGGCCCACCAGCACATCCGTGTACAGGAAGCCATCCAGGTGGCCGGTTTCGTGCTGCAGGCAGCGGGCAAAGAAACCACGGCCTTCAATTTCGACAGGGTTGCCCTCGAGGTCGACACCGGTTACTTTGGCCCAGTCGGCGCGGCCGGTGGGGAAGAATTCGCCCGGCACAGAGAGGCAGCCTTCGTCATTGCTGCCGTCATCGGCCGGCACGGTTTCTGGAATTTCGGAGGTTTCCAAAACAGGGTTGATAATATAGCCGCGACGGTTGTCGCCGAGTTCCTCATCCGGGCAGTCGTAGACGAAAATGCGCTTGTTAACACCGATTTGGTTGGCCGCCAAACCCACACCGTGGGCCGCATCCATGGTAATAAACATGTCCTCGATTAGCTCGGCCAGGCCGGGCTCCGCAAGGTCAACAATCTGGGTGGGGTTATGCAGTACTGGGTCACCGTAAATGACAATAGGTCGGATGCTCATGAGTAATATAGTACCCATGTCGGATAAGCTGAGCGATGTTGACCGCGCGATTTTGGAATTTGCTGCGGGCCTGCGCAATACCTCCCCGCGTAGCATTGGTGCCCGCGAGGAGGAGATTTTCCGAATTTTGAAAATCAAACCAATCCGCTACTACCAGCGTCTCAATTCGCTTATCGACGACCCCGCTGCCAATGCAGAATTTCCCCTTTTAATTTCCCGCCTTAGGCGACAACGTGAACGCCGGGAGCGTGAACGCAGCGCGGCCAGGCGTGCCCACTAGCTGGGTTTGTAGGGTAAAGTAGTGTGCGTGAATAACAACCAGCAGATTCCTCTACGCGGCGTAGCTATGATTCTTATCGCCGTTGCCGTTGCTCTCGGTTTTTGGGTGGCCGTGAGTGTTATTCGTGGTGGTGGCGATGATTCCACCAGCGCACAGAACTCCTCGACCACTACTGTGGCGACGTCCTCGGCTTCGGCTTCGACCGCAGCAACCGGCAGCACCGCAGCTGCCGCGGACAGTGCTGAATCCGAGGCCCCTGCGGAAGGTGCGGGGGAGAGCACCGCTGCCGCGGCCGGCCCACAGCCGGTTAATGTTTTGAATAACTCCATGGTCTCTGGCCTTGCCAATAGGGTGGGCGACCAGGTGCGTGGCGCTGGCTTCACCTTGGGCTATGTGGGCAACTATGCCGAAAGCAATTTTCCAAATTCTGTAGTGCTCTATCCTGCAGGGGATGCGGCAGCCCAGGCTGAGGCTGAGCGTATCGCCCAGGTGTTGAATATTCCAGCCCAGGTGATTCCTGAGGGTGTCAATGTCAACGGGGTAACTGTTATTACGACTGCGGATCTTGACCGCTAGAAAATTTCAAAAAATTCATGAGTGATTCGACTGGCGTGCAGCCTTTTGCTCGTTCTGAAAAACCAACCTTGGGTGTTGAGTGGGAAGTGGGCATTATTGATGCCCGCACAGGAGATTTGGTTCCCATGGCAGGCCCTTTGATTGAGGCCGCCCATAAGATCGACCCGGATTTGCATGTGGAGCGCGAGTTCCTGGCCAATACGGTCGAGGTTGTCAGCCCCATTTTTGAATCCGCATCTGAAGTGTCAGGATTTTTGGAAAAGGCAAAGAGCACGTTGACGGAGGCGTCGAAAAGCGCATCCGAATTGACTGGTTTTCCGCTGGGGCTATGGGCCGCTGGTTGCCATCCTTTTGCCCAGTGGGACCAGCAGGTGCTCACCGAAAAATATATTTATGAGGAAATCATTGAGCGCACCCAGTTTTGGGGCCGCCACATGCTCATTTGGGGTGTGCATGTTCACATTGGTTGCCGCCATGAGGATCGCGTGTGGCCACTGATTAATGCCATGCTCATGCAGCTGCCACATATTTTGGCGCTCAGTGCCTCCAGCCCCTACTGGCAGGGTGTGGATACCGGCTATGTTTCCCACCGCACCATGCTCTACCAGCAGCTTCCAACTGCCGGTATTCCTCCACAGTTTCATTCTTGGGAGGAGTATTCCTCCTATGTGGATGACCAGATGCATTCCGGCGTGATTAACCATACTGGTGCCATGCATTTTGATATTCGTCCGGCCTCCAAGTGGGGCACTATTGAAATTCGAATTGCGGATTCGGTGGCTGACCCGGCCGAGCTGGCCAGTGTGGTTGCGCTCATTCACTGCCTGTATATCTACTATGACCGTCTCATTGACGAGCAGGGTATTGAGGCGCTGCCATCCCTGCAGGATTGGCATGTGCGTGAAAATAAGTGGCGCGCCGCCCGCTACGGTTTGGACGCCATTGTGATTACCAGCCGCGATACCGATGAGAAATTGGTGACCGAGGATTTGGCTGATTGGGTGGAGAAACTCACCCCGATTGCGGAAGAATTCGGCTGCCTTTCAGAATTGCGCGGAATCTTTGAGATTATTAAAAAGGGAAATCCGGCCACGCGAATGCGCAAGGCGCTGGCCAGTGGTGAATCGCTTGTCGACGTAGTAAAGAAAACCTGGCAGTAACCTAAATTGCTCCTTAAAATACATTAGGAGATATTCGGAATATTCGATAAAATTAGGTTGATAAACCATTTTTCGAATTCCGAAAGGTGAGGCTGCTATGAAAAAGCTGCTTAAGCCAGTAATTGCAGTTATTAGCGCAGTTGCCTTGGTTGGTGGTGTACTGCAGGCACCGCCAAGCCATGCCCAGAATAATGCGCTGCTGGTGGAGGCGTCGGCAAGCGATGTGGAGCAACTGACGCTACGCTATGAGCCAAATCATCGCGATAAAGTCATTGCCAGCATTTCTCGTTTTGCCACAGTGGATTTTGAATCCCGAGAATTGCACGCGGCGGACATCACACTTAAGTCCAAGGACCGTGGGCGTCTGGCCATGATTCCTGGCATTACAGATATTGAGCGAACAGCCACTATTACCAAGCGTCCCCCGGTTGAGCGTGAAATTGACCCAAATCCATTCCCGGATTATACGGGGCGTAGTACCGAGCAAAATGTCTGTGCTGCCCAAAAGACCAAGGCCAGCACCATGGTTGGTGCAGGTGATGCCCGTGACGTGCATGGGGCATGGGGTGAGGGCCAAACCATTGGTATTATTTCAGATTCCTTCAATCTCAAGGGTGGCATGGATGATGATATTGCCAAGGGGTGGCTGCCGGGTGCGGCAAACCCCTGTGGTTTCACCCAAGAGATTTCCATTATCAATGAGGGTGATCCGAGCTGGAGTAGTGATGAAGGCCGTGCCATGGCCCAAATTGTGCATGGTATTGCGCCTAAGGCAAAGCTACTTTTCTCCACCTCAGGTGGTTCAAATCTTGCCTATGCGGATAATATTTTGAAACTTCAGGAAAATGGCGCCACTGTCATTACCGATGATATTTCGCAGAGCGTGGAGTCTCCCTTCCAACTCAACCTTATCGACGAAGCAATCGCTACCATCCGTGAGCGTGGCGTGGTCTATACCTCCGCGGCAGGTAATGACACAAAACAGGACGCTCAAGGAAACCTGATTTCCTCCTGGCGTTCCACCAGTTTCCGTAGTGCCACGTGCCCGTCGTGGGTTAATGCACCCAATGGTGCGGATTGTTTGAATTTTAACCCTGAGGGCACACAGGCGTGGGATGAATTGACCTTCAATGGCGATGTCTCCGTTAACGGCAACAAATATACCAACAAGACCCGCGATGTGCGTTTTGGCTATTGGATCGGCGAAAGCTCCTATTTGGCAAATAATGATTATGAGCTGCGTGTCTATGATTCCAACAATGCTCTCATTGGCAATGTTACCCCTGGATATACCTACACCTATTTGGGTTCGGAAGATAATATCACCGGCAAATATTTCCAAAATCATGCCACCGGTAATGTCAGAGTTCGCGGCGGCTACACCAATGCTTCGGCCGGTATTAATTTCGATTACCCGGTATATAAAATTGTGCTGCTGCGAAAAACAAAGGGCCGTGCCGGTAATGTGAATCCGCCGGTGGAAGTCAGCTTCTTTGGTTCTGCTCCGATTCATAGCCGCCAGTTCAATGTGAGCTATGACCCCGATATTCGTATTGGTGAAACTGTGCGTGGTCATGAGCTCAACCCACTGAGCTTGAGCACCGCCGGCGTCATTGATCCTTCTGTGCCGATTGTGGATAAGCATAAGAAGGAGGGCAAATATACTCTTGCTGACTTTAGTTCGGTAGGTGAGGGCTATCTGCGCGTGCAGCAAACCACTCGCACAACCGACTACGAGAATCCGGATCCGTTGATTAATGCTCAGTGGGTTCAGGGGCCAAAGATTGCTGCACCAACCTGCGTGGAGACCTCCTTCTTTGGTACTAAGACCAATGACGGCAAGTACTATTTCTGCGGTACCTCTGCGGCTGCGCCAGCCTCTGCGGCAGTTGTTGCTCAGTCGCGAAGTATTGCTCCGGGGATTCCCGTCGACACGCTCATTCAAGATGTGAAAGATGTAGCAAGGGCGACCAACCCGGTTGAAAACCCATATACCGCGCAGGGTCTTGCGGATGAAAATGTCTTCGGCGATGGCCTGGTCAATTCGCAGGCCACTATTGCCAAGATTGCCGAGCAGGCTACTGCTGAGAATCTCGCTGGCCTCAATGTGACACCTGCGGATACCAGCCTCACCGCAAAGTGGGATACCTCGAAGAATGCCTCGGGCTATCGTGTTGTTCTCACTGCGCGGTATGCAGGCCAGAAGCTCACTGATGGTCCGAATGATGCGAGCATCGCTGCAGGCGACGTTGTTTATGACCAAGTTGTCACCGATACCTCTGTGACCATTGAGGATTTGGAACCGTATTTTGATTACACAATTACGGTGACTCCGATCAATAGTTGGGGCTATACGGGCGCAACGCCTCAAGGCACGACTCAAAATGTCACAACTAAGAAGTTGCCTGCAATGAATCTTCTTGACGCAATGGTCATCGACTACAAGGATGAAACCTACAAGGCGAAGAAGTATCCGGGTACTAATACGGCATACGTAATCGACCAGGTTTCGAATGTGGATGTGCCGACTACAGTCAGCAATATGTCAAACTTTATCCCTGCGAACAGTCAGGACAATAGCAAAGCTGAGTTGACTGTCAGGTTGGGGCGGATGCGCTACGTTCGTGATCGACTACTGCGGGTTAATGTCATGGAGGATAATCCACAATACCTCCCTGCACGACCAGATGCGCCCACCGGCCAGATTGGCACTGTCACTGACACCTCTATCGCTGTGAGTGTGGATAAGTTAGGGGCGGAAGTCCAATATGCTGATGGTTCTAGCCTGCAATTTACCGACGGCCAAAATCTCACCATTACTGGTTTGTCACCTGCTACACGGTACCAACTGAGGTTCCGAATGCCGGCGACAGATAACAACTTTGCGTCCTTGTATACCAGCGTGAAGTATCAATATACGGCCTATAAGACCCCAGCTCTTGGTGAGGGCTACACGGTTGATTACGTAAAAGAGACCATTACCCCAGCGCAAGGTTATGAGCTTGTCGACGTAGCCAGCTCTATTCCTGGCTCCACTTTCAAGGTGTTCAGGAAGGCCTCTGGTGATATTCCCGCCAGTGCTATGACCACTAATACTGCGCCTGCTCGTCCGGCAACACCTGCGAAACCAACACAGACGCTCGCTACGACGAACATGATACGAGTCGCTGGCGCTGGCGAGTACCAGTTCCAGAACGAGACAGCGATACGGAACCAAGCGATTTTTGCGGGCCTTGATCCTGGTACTGAGTACCAGGTACGTACCCGTGTGCCTGCATCACAGCGAGAGCGCCGTTTCCGCTCTGAGTGGTCGGACTACGCCACTATTGGTACCCAGTTCAAGACCCCTGTGGCTGGTGAGGGTTACACGATCGACTATCGTGCTGAGACCATCACTGCACTGACGGACTACGAGCTTGAGGATCCAACCGAGGCTGTGGAGCCTGGTTCGAAGCGTAAGATTCGCCATAGGGCTGAGGGTGCTCGTCCGGCTTCTGCGTATTTTACAATTCAGGTGAAGAACCGTCCGGATACTCCTGCGGCGCCTACGCGTACCACAGTGTTCCAGGATTCGATGACTGTGACTATGTCTGACAGGATTCGTGTTTCTGGTGATGCTAAGAATGGTGAGCAGACTGAGGCCACTATTAGTGGTTTGAAGCCTGCAACTCAGTACACTATTGCTACTCGTAAGGATGCGACGGATACTGAGTTTGCGTCCCTGTGGTCTGCTGATGCGAAGTTCTATACCCGTTTTGCCACCCCAGTTGGTGAAGAGGGCTACACCATTAATTATGGTGCTGAGACCATCACGGCTGATGATGGTTATTCCCTTGACTCTGTCACCGGCGACCTTCCTGGTTCGACCCGCAGGGTCAAGCATGACGCGGATGGCGATATCCCGGAGAGTCTTGAGCATGAGTTCACTGTGAAGCAGCGCCCTGAGACTCCTGATGTGCCAACGCGCCTTGAGGTTTCGCAGAATTCGATGAAGGTAACTAAGTCGGATACGCTGCGTTTCAAGAAGGCGGATTCTACTGAGGAGTACGCCTCCCAGCCGGGTGATGTGCTTTCCGGGCTGTCCCCTGAGACCGCCTATGTGATGTCGACTCGTCTGGAGGCAACTGCTGATGAGTTTGCCTCCTTGTGGTCTGCCGATGCGAAGTTCTACACCTCCTATAAGACCCCTGAGGTCGGTGAGGGTTTCACCATTGATTACATCAATGAGAGCATTACTGCTGATGCGGGCTATGAGTTGGTTGGTGTAGCCTCGGATATTCCGGGTACGTCCTTCCGTTTATACAAGAAGGCTTCTGGTGAGATTCCTGCTAGTGCTGAGACCAGTAATGATGTGATTGCTCGTCCGGAGGCACCAGCGGCTCCGGTTCAGCAGTCTGCTACGACTGATTCGGTGACTGTGAGTGGTTCGACTGAGTTCCAGCTCGATAATGGTGCTGTGCAGCAGAGTTCTCGTTTTGAAAACCTGGCTGCTGGTACTGAGTATCAGGCGCGTACTCGCGTGGCTGCTATTGCGGGTGAGAGTTTCCGTTCTGATTGGTCGCCATACGCCACTATTGGTTCGCAGTTTGCTACCCCGGTTGTAGACGAGGGTTACGAGATTAACTATCGTGCCGAGACCATTGCCGTGGATTCCGACTATGAGCTTGAGGATCCAGCAGAGGCTGTTGTCCCTGGCGTGAATCGCAAGATTCGCCATAAGGCGCAGGGTGCTCGTCCGGCTTCTGAGTATTTTGAAATTCAGATGAAGAATCGTCCGGAAACCCCGGATGCGCCGACCAAGGTTGCTTCTACTGCAGGCTCCTTGGAGGTCAGTGGCTCTGGTGAGTTCACTATTGATAATGGTGCAACTGCCCAGACCAGTGGCAAGTTTGAAAATCTGGCTGCTGAAACCGAGTACGGTATTCGTACCCGCGTGGCAGCAACGGATTCTGAATTTGCGTCCTTGTGGTCTGATGAGACGAAGCTCTATACGAACTTCGCCACGCCAGAGGATGGTGTGGGCTACACCATTGACTACATTGCTGAGGAACTCAGCGCCCTTGAACACTATGAGATTGAGGATGCTTCCGGTGATTTGCCGGGCACGACTCGACGTGTTCGCCATAAGGCAGAAGGCGCAATCCCTGAAAGTGCGTGGACTAGTTTCACCATCAAGGAGCGTCCTGAGACTCCTGCTAAGCCGGTGATTTCTGATGTCACGGATGTGTCTGCGAAGTTTGCTGGTTCTGATGAGTTGCGCTTGGATGGTGTGACTACTGATGCGCAGCGTTCGGATCTGAGCCCTGCCACGCAGTACTCTGTGGATACTCGTATTGCTGCGACCACGACGGACTTTGCTTCCCTCTGGTCTGAGGTGACTCAGTTCTACACTGCCTTCAAGGCCCCAGAAGTCGGTGAAGGTTTCACTATTGATTACATCAATGAGAGCATTACTGCTGATGATGGTTATGAGTTGGTTAGTGTAGCTGAGGATATTCCAGGTACTTCTTTCAAGGTGTTTAAGAAGGCTTCTGGTGAGATTCCTGCTAGTGCTGAGACCAGCAATGATGTGATTGCTCGTCCGGAGACACCAGCGGCGCCGGTTCAGCAGTCTGCTACGACTGATTCGGTTACTGTGAGTGGTTCGAGTGAGTTCCAGCTCGATAATGGTGATGTGCAGCAGAGTTCGCGTTTTGAAAACCTGGCTGCTGGTACTGAATATCAGGCTCGGACTCGTGTGGCTGCGGTGAAGGATACGTCCTTCAAGTCTCTGTGGTCGCCATACGCCACTATTGGTTCGCAGTTCGCGACCCCGGTTGTGGACGAGGGTTACGAGATTAACTATCGTGCCGAGACCATCACTCTGAATTCTGAATATGAATTGGAAAATGAGGGTGAGTCTGTTGTTCCTGGTGTGAATCGCAAGATTCGCCATAAGGCGCAGGGTGCTCGTCCGGCTTCTGAGTATTTTGAAATTCAGATGAAGGCTCGTCCGGAAACCCCGGATGCACCGACTAAGGAAGCTTCGTCGGCAAGCAGCCTGGAGGTCAAGGGTTCTGGTGAGTTCACTATTGATAATGGTGAAACCACCCAGGACAATGGCAAGTTTGAAAATCTGGCTGCTGAAACCGAGTACGGTATTCGTACCCGTGTGGCAGCAACGGATTTGGAATTTGCTTCCGACTGGTCGGAGGAGACCAAGCTCTTCACCAACTATGCTGCCCCAGCGGTCGGCGAAGGCTACACCGTGGACTACATCAATGAGAAGGTGACCGCCGAGCCTGGTTATGAGCTTGAGTCCTCCCCAAGCGTGGTGCCAGGAGCAAGCATCAAGGTTAAGCGCCTTGCCAAGGGCGATATTGGTGAAAGTACCTGGACCGAGAATACTCTGGACAGCCGCCCAGCAACCCCGGCCGCCCCAACTGCGGCAGCGGTGAGCGAAAGCACCATGCGCCTTAATGGTGCAGGGGAGTACCGCATGGATGAGGGTGAGGCCCAGACCAGCGATACCTTCAGTGGTCTTGCTGCGGCAACCGCCCACAGCTACCAAACCCGCACCCCGGCAACCACGACGAGCTTTGCCTCCGAGTGGTCGCCAAAGGCCGAGCTCTTCACCGCGCAGGCAGCACCGAAGCCAGGCGAGGGCTACACCATTGACTATGTCAATGAGACTGTGACGCCGTTGCCAGGCTACAGGGTCATTGTGCCGGACGGTGGCCTGCCAGGTGCAACAATCCAAGTCATCAAGGAAGGCACGGAGGATATTCCACATAGTGCGCCGACCGACAATGTGATGCCGCAGCGCCCAGCCGCCCCGGCCGCACCAAAGGTGAAGGCGAGGACGACTACCACCATCACGGTGGAAGGCAATGAGGAATATCAGCTCGGTGAGGAAAATTCTGACAACGGGGTTTTTGAAAACCTGGAGCCGGGCACAACCTACCCTGTTCGTGGCCGCACTGCTGCCACTGACACTACCTTTGCCTCCGAGTGGTCGGCACCAACGAGCGTTGCGACGAATTTCGAAAAGCCAGCAGCCGGTGAGGGCTACACCATTGACTACCTCAATGAGACCATCACCGCTAAGCCAGGATTTGAAATTCAGGATCTCAGTGGCGAGATTCCGGGCAGTGTGCGCAAGGTTCGTCGCAAAGCTGAGGGAATTAACGGTGCTAGCGAATGGACCGAGTTCACCGTGCCATCGCGCCCAGCAGCCCCAGTACTCAGCGTGAAGGAAAGCAGCGACACCGCCATTACGCTCAGCGGCGGCAACCAGTTCCGCATGGACAGTGGCGCCATCCAGCAGGACGCAACCTTCAGCGGCCTCGAGGCGGGCACAAGCTACAGTTTCGAAATCCGCTTGGCTGCGACCACCGAAAGCTTCGCCTCCGAATGGGCAGCGGGCGTGTTTAGTACGAACTTTGCCGCCCCAGAGCAAAGCGAAGGCATCACCATTAATTTTGGTGATGAGGAAATCACAGCCCAGCCAGGATTTGAAATCCGAACTGAAACAGGTGCACCAGCCCAGCCGGGTGACACCATTGAGATTCGCCGCGTGGGTGCGGGCGGAATTGGCGCCTCCGTGTGGGAGACGGTGACTTTGCCAAGCCGCCCGGCTGCGGTGGGCAGTGATATTTCGGCCTTGGATGATTCGGTGAGCTACCAGTACCGCCCGGAGGGCAGCACCGAGTGGATCACCGTCACCGGTCGGGCAGCGTTGAGTGCCTTGGGTCCTGGCCGCTATGAGCTTCGCTCGGCGCCGACCGCAGGCACCTATGCTTCTGAAATTTCGACTGTGGTTATTGAGGAAGCTGCCGATGAGAATCCGGGCAGCCCCCCGGCACCATCGCGAGTCTGCGGTTCGAGTTTGAGTTCCGGCTCCAGCTTGAGCTCCGGCTCCTCCTGCGGTTGGTGGTGGTGGCTGCTCCTGCTGGCCGGTGCTGCTGGTGGCCTCACCTGGGCCTATAATGAGGGCCTGATTAAGGTGGAGGGCCTGCCGGAACCACCGGAGCATGGTGAGCACTTTGGCCACCTGGGCCGTTTTGATTGGCAGCAGCTGCAGCCGCAGGGTGTCGTGAACTTCGGCGCCTAGGCAGGCACAAGCAAACCCCAACGCAAAAACCCCAGTTCAGAAAATTCTGGACTGGGGTTTTTGAAATATCGCGAAGGCTTAGATGGAGAAGAGGAAGAGGGCCTCGGCCAGGGCGATGCGGGCGATTTCCTCCGGGTCCACGGATTCATCCACGGAGTGGATGGCGCAGGTTGGTTCTTCGACACCGTAGAGGGCGAGCTGTGCATCCGGGAAGAGTTCTTGGAGTTCGGTGCACAGTGGGATGGAGCCGCCGGAGCCGATGAGCTGGGTGGCTTGGCCATCGTAGGCAGCACTCAGGCAGTCGGCCATGAGGGTGTCAATGCCGCCGGCGAATGGTTCGTTGACGTCTGAAACTTCAATGCGCAGGCGAGCATTCCATGGCACGTGGTTTTTCAAATGTGTTTCCAAAGCGGCCACGGTTTCCGCGGTGCTGAGGCCCGCTGGTACGCGCAAATTCAAATTGGCGGCGGCGGTGGCGGGCACAGCATTGATGGCTTTGTCCACGGGGGTGGAGGTGAAGCCGGTGATGCTAATGGCGGGGCGGGCCCACAGGGCGGAGGCGACGTCCTCAGGCTTGCCGGGCAGCGATACGCCTTCCAAAACACCAGCGTCGGCGGCGAATTGGGTGGCGTCGTAGGCGCGGCCCTCCCAGTTTTCGAAACATGCAACACCATCGATGGTGGTTTCGCCACGCTCATTGTGCAGGGTGTCGAGCAGCTTGATTAGCGCGGTAACAGCGTCGGGGGCTGGGCCGCCGAGCGCGCCGGAGTGGACTGGGGTTTTGAGCGTATCGACGCCCACCACTACCTGCGCGCCACCGCGAAGAGAGGTGGTCAAGGTGGGCACACCCAGGGCCGCATTACCGGAGTCGGCAATCATAATGCGGTCGGCGCGGAAGATTTCGGGGTTTTCGGCCAGGAAGTGGTGCAGGCCCTCACCACCCATTTCCTCGGAGCCTTCAACAATGACGGTGATATTGGCCCGTGGGTTTTCAAAAAATTCAAATTTTTCCAAAGCAGCCAAAACACCCAGGTGCATGGCCAGGTTGCCCTTGCAGTCAGCAGCACCGCGGGCATACCAACGACCGTTGCGCTCTGTGAGGGTGAAGGGGTCGGACTGCCAGTCTTCTGGATTATTGACTGGCACCACATCATAATGGGCGTAGAGGAGAACGGTGGGGAGTTTCTCCGAGAAGTGGCGGCGGGCGGTAATGACCTGGCTTTGGTCCACGGTACGGTGGGTTTCTACATCAAAACCGAGCTCGGAAAGCTTGGCGGCCGTCCAATCGCAGGCGCCATCGAGGTCGTCGGCAAGCGAAGGGGTGGAGTGTACGGAGTTGAAGGCGACCAATTCCGAAAGATTTGTGAAAAATTCTTCGCGGGTGGCAGGGGAGTGGAAGTGGGCTTCCAAGGTCGGGAAAAGTGGGTGATTTTTGCTCTGTTCGCTCATGGCTTACAGTTTAGTGCGATTTTCGGTTGCAGTGCCGGGATTTGATTGGTAAAAAAGTAATTAGCACTTTATCGCTGTGAGTGCTAAAAAGTTATGTTCCTTCTTGGTAGAGACTGGTGTCACTCCCAGTTCGCCGTCGCGGGCGCCAAGGTGGAAGTACTCGAGTGATTCATAACACTAGGAGAAAAATTGGCTAAAATCATCGCTTTTGATGAGGAAGCACGTCGTGGTCTTGAGCGTGGTCTCAACCAGCTTGCCGACGCTGTCAAGGTAACCCTCGGTCCAAAGGGCCGCAATGTTGTGCTCGAAAAGAGCTGGGGTGCCCCAACTATTACTAATGACGGTGTCTCCATTGCTCGTGAGATCGAGCTTGAGGATCCATATGAGAAGATCGGCGCTGAGCTGGTCAAGGAAGTAGCAAAGAAGACTGATGATGTTGCCGGTGACGGCACCACCACCGCTACTGTTCTGGCCCAGGCTTTGGTGCGCGAGGGCCTGCGCAATGTTGCTGCTGGTTCTAACCCAATGGGTATTAAGCGCGGCATTGAGAAGGCTGTTGCCAAGGTGACCGAGGAGCTTCTCGCCTCCGCTAAGGAAATTGAAACCCAGGATGAGATTGCCGCTACCGCTGGTATCTCTGCTGCCGACCCAGCCATTGGCTCCAAGATTGCTGAGGCCATGTACGCTGTTGGCGGTGGCAAGCTCAATAAGGAAAGTGTCATCACTGTTGAAGAGTCCAATACCTTTGGTGTTGAGCTCGAGGTGACCGAGGGTATGCGTTTTGATAAGGGCTATATCTCCGGCTACTTTGCTACCAACGTTGAGCGCCAGGAAGCTGTTTTGGAGGACCCATATATCCTCTTCGTTTCCTCCAAGATTTCAAATATCAAGGATCTGCTCCCATTGCTGGAAAAGGTCATGCAGACCGGCAAGCCACTGCTCATCATCGCTGAAGATGTTGAGGGCGAGGCTCTGTCCACCCTGGTTGTGAATAAGATCCGTGGCACCTTCAAGTCTGTGGCTGTTAAGGCCCCAGGTTTTGGTGAGCGCCGCAAGGCACAGCTGCAGGACATGGCTATCCTGACCGGTGGCCAGGTTATTGCTGAGGAAGTTGGCCTCTCCCTGGAGACTGCTGATATTCCACTGCTGGGCCGCGCCCGCAAGGTTGTTGTCACCAAGGATGACACCACCATTGTTCAGGGTGCAGGTTCCTCCGAGCAGATTGAGGGCCGCGTAAAGCAGATTCGTGCCGAGATTGAGAGCAGCGATTCTGAATACGACCGTGAGAAGCTTCAGGAGCGTCTGGCTAAGCTGGCCGGTGGCGTTGCTGTTATCAAGGTTGGCGCTGCTACCGAGGTTGAGCTCACGGAACGTAAGCACCGCATTGAGGACGCTGTCCGTAATGCGAAGGCTGCTGTTGAGGAAGGCATTGTTGCTGGCGGTGGCGTGGCCCTGCTGCAGGCTGCCAAGGTCCTCGAGGGTGACTTGGGTCTGAGTGGCGATGACGCCACCGGTGTCAAGATTGTCCGCGAGGCACTGTCTGCACCACTCAAGCAGATTGCCCACAATGCTGGCCTGGAGCCAGGCGTTGTTGCCGATAAGGTTGCTGGTCTTGAGACCGGCCACGGCCTGAACGCTGCTACCGGCGAGTATGTTGACCTCATGGCTGAGGGTATTAATGACCCAGTGAAGGTGACCCGCTCTGCTCTGCAGAACGCTGCCTCCATTGCGGCTCTGTTCCTCACCACCGAGGCTGTTGTGGCTGATAAGCCAGCTCCAGCTGGTACCCCTGAGATGCCGGACCCATCTGCAATGGGCGGTTTCTAAAAACTTCGGGTTTTTTAAAAAATCTGGGTGTTGCCTTCGGGCAGCACCCTTTTTTCGTGGCTGAGTTGGTCTTGGGGCGGTTTGGCGTGGGGTAGGAGATAAAAGATTGCCGGGGGTTTGGGGCTGTTTCCGCAGGACTCCCGGGAACTTGGGAGGATTCCGCATGGTGGGAAAACCAGGGAATTTTCACTTTGGGGGCGGGGGAGCAGGGACTTTTCACATACCGCAGATGTGAAATGTGAAAGGCGGCTGGAAAAATGGCGAAAAATCCATGTTTACCAGGGGTTTTTAAGAGTTTTGCTCTGCTGGTTCGGTCAGTACATTGGCTTATGTCAGAACGAAGATTACCGAAAGGACACACATGGACCTGAGCGCGATTCAGACCCAGCTTACTAATGCCTATAACTTGCTCTATGGTGCGAGCTTGATCACCACCTATCTGCCTAAGGCCCTGTCTGCCGTGGCAAATATCCTCTCCAAGGATGTTTCCTACTCCAGCTAACTGAAAGGCCCTACAGATGACCACCATTATTAATTTCCTCAACAATGTTGCCGAGTGGAGTTCTAACTCCTCTGTTTTTAATGTGACCCTGAGTGACCTCTCCGGCCTCGTTACCCCGCTCTACTACCTCATGAGTGGCGCTAAGTACCTGCTGTCCTTTGCAGCCGGCTAAAGTTCATATTCGACGCCCAGCCCTGTTCGTGGTTCCGCCACGAGCAGGGTCTTTTTTATGAGTCAACACGCCTTTAGCGTAGTAGAAATGTATCATGTACGCAGATTAACTACGTGATTAGAATCACTTTTTTGGGGCTTTTGTATACTGCTGTGGCGATTTATTTTTGCGAAAACCCGTGCAGACTGTGCATTGACTGAATTACCCCCGTTTGGGGGTAAAAAGCTGGACGCTGCAGAGCGGGCGAAAAAATTTTATGCAGAGTTAAAAGCGGGAAATACCTGCGTTTTTATACTACTCAGATCGGTTTTTATAGCCGATTCGTTTTTATGCAGTTTGTAAAACCGTTGCAGATCCATTATTCTCTACTTCCAGACGCTGCGACCTACGGTTGCAGAGTTCCATTCGATTCATTTGTAGTCATAATCCCGCCTGTCGGGTAGTAAGGAGTCAACCATGGATATCTCCCTGGTCAAGACCCAATTGGGTGACCTTTCAGCCTTTTTCTCTGGCGTGCACGGCCTGATTGTTCATGTGCCGACATTGCTACGAGGCCTGGTCCTGATTTTGAGTAATGGCAAGTACGGCGTATAGGCCGCATAAGCAAGGAGTACGATTATGAATTCTGTATACAAGGCACTAGAGAGCCTCGCTTCTTTCTCCGACGCAAAGAGCGGCTATACTCTCGGCCCATTGAACTGGAACTTTGGTCAGCTTGGCCCAACCATTCATGCACTGGGCAAGATCTTCGGTGCTCTTGCGGATATCCTCAAGGGCGTGAAGTAGACCGGCTCATACCCGGTCAATCAGGATGATGCACACACGATAGCTACGGTAGTTCTTCTCCCTCTACCGTAGCTATTTTTTATGCGCTATGCTAATTTTATGCAACACAGAAAAGTACTTATACTAAGTTTGCATTACTTGCTGTGAGTGGGGGTATGCAAACTGCAAGTAGTTCATCTAATTAATTAACCTCAGCAGCGATTATTCCTAGTTATCAAGCAAATTCCTGACATTTGCCAGCTTTCCTTAATGTTTGTGGCTATGTGTTTTTAAATGATTATTGGATTTTGCCTATTATTTGGTTCGTCGACAGGCTACGGATTGGTAGTTTGTCAAATGTAGGGGGAACGCGGGCTTGGGGGCGTTTGAAAAAAAATTAGGGCTGTCCTAAATTGGAATCCGATATGCCTCAGGGCATTCAGCAACTGGAAAACAGACCACCTGCGGGTGGCTAAACCCATTAAGGAGTTTTTCTAATGGATATCTCTCTGCTCAAGACCCAGCTTGGCGACGTCTCCGCTTTCTTCAGCGGCGTGCACGCGCTGATCAAGTACGTCCCTGTAGTTCTGAACACCTTCGCAGCTCTCTTCGGTTCTAAGAGCAATGCTGCCCTCGGTGCTGCTGGCCTGGCTCAGCTGGACAGCTAGTCAGAATTCCGCTGTAGAAATTTTTTTTAAGGAGAAAACATAATGGAAAGTGTATACAAGGCACTCGAGTCCCTCGCAAGCTTCTCTGTTGCTAATTCTGGCTACAAGATTGCCGGCCTGAACTTCAACTTCGGCACCTTCAAGAACGCTGCTTATGCGCTCTACGCCATCTTCGACGGTCTTGCTGACATCCTTCAGGGTGTTAAGTAATCTTAACCCGTTTTTTGCAACCCCGTTCCACCTGGTGGAGCGGGGTTTTTTGCGTGTCTGCAATTAATGGAGCAATTGTTAGCTAGAATATAAGCATGAAGAGAAGTTCGGACAATGATCTGCCAGTAGTAGATCTGGCAGCAACTGAGGGCTATATCGTCGATGACACCGACGAGGATGATCCAGTCCTCATCACCCCATCAGGCCAGCCAGTAGAAACCTGGCGCGAGAATTACCCATACTCAGAGCGCATGAGCCGTCATGAATATGACCACACCAAGCGCCTGTTGCAGATTGAGCTCCTGAAGTGGCAGAACTGGACCAAGGATACTGGTCAGCGCCACATTATCCTCTTTGAGGGCCGTGACGCAGCCGGTAAGGGTGGCACCATTAAGCGCTTCAATGAGCACTTGAATCCTCGTGGTGCGCGCACCGTGGCTTTGGAAAAGCCATCCCCACGTGAGTCCACCTCCTGGTATTTCCAGCGCTATATTGAGCACTTCCCAGCCGCCGGTGAGATTGTCTTCTTCGACCGCTCCTGGTACAACCGCTCCGGTGTGGAGCGCGTCATGGGCTTCTGTACTGAATCCCAGCACGCAGAATTCCTGCGTGAGGTACCAATGCTCGAAAATATGATTATGGGTTCCGGTATTTCGCTGACCAAGTTCTGGTTCTCCGTGAGCCAGAAGGAGCAGCGCACCCGCTTTGCTATCCGTCAGGTGGATCCTGTGCGTCAGTGGAAGCTCTCCCCAATGGACCTGGCGTCCTTGGATCGCTGGGATGATTACACCCGCGCCAAGGAAGAGCAGTTCCGCTATACCGATACGGATGAGTCCCCATGGATCACCATTCGCTCCAATGATAAGAAGCGCGCCCGCCTCAATGCCATGAAGTATATCCTCTCCAAGTTTGAGTACACGGGTAAGGATCATGAACTTGTTGGCGAGCCAGATCCGCTGATTGTTATGCGAGGACGTGACCAGATTGGCGATTAAAAAACCGCTGGCAGCGGTGCTTGCAGCGGGAGTAGTATGCGCCTCCACGGCCCAGTCACCAATGGTGGCTTCGGCCGGTGAGCTGCCCACTATTCCTGCTGTGGCCCCGGGTCAAGAGGAGCCGGTTCTGCACGAAGGTGCGCCGATTCCTGTGCGCTTTGGCCTGGGTGATTATGTTGGCTATATTTCAGATTTGAGCTCCCATCCCTGGGGCGTCTATCTGGATGTGATTTCAGATTTCAAAAACCTGAAGACCAACCAAGCTGTCATGGTGTCCAACCTGGACCAGGTAGTGGACATTAATAATAATGCCAGTCCTGAAACTATCGCCAGGGCACAGTCCGACGCCCTCGCCGACCAGGACGGTGTATTTACTGCGATTATCGACGCCTTCGGTACCGAGAACGCAGAATATCTCAAGACCGCCCTGGCGGAACACCGCCTGCCAAAAACCAGCATGCTTTTTAATGGTGGCTGGTTTGCCCGTGCCGGTGGTATCGCCTCCTCCACCTTTGTGGAAAAGGCAATTTATAAAAACTCACGCCCATTTGTCTCCGCACCGGAGCGCATTAAGCGCTATGAGGTTCCCGGGGAAGAGATTTATCTATCCAGTAAGTCCTTCCCTTCCGGACACACCAACCAGGCAACCTGGGTGACCACCCTTCTGGCCGCAGCCCTGCCGGAGTATTCCGAGCAGCTTTTGGCCCGTGGTTCCGAATCCGGATATAACCGCATGGTTTTGGGCGTGCACTACCCGCTCGATATTATGGGTGGCCGCATGACGGGTACCGCAGCTGCTGCCGATAGGTGGAATGATCCAAAGATGCGTGCGGCCGTGACCGCTGCCGCCGAGGAGATTCGTGCCGAATTGGCTTGGCGCCATAGCCTTAATCCCCAAGGGGTCAATGCCCCGTATTCCACCAATCCGGTGGGGGAGTATACGGAACGCATGAGTTATGGCTTTGAGGCTATTGCGTCGACAAGCGAAGCAATGATTGTGCCACAACAGGCACCTGACCTGCTGGTTAATAAATTCCCAGAGCTCAATTGGGAGCAGAGGCGCCAGATTTTGGAGCAGACTGCCACCCCATCCGGCATGCCTTTGGATGTAGCCGGCAAGGCTTCCTGGGAGCGACTGAATCTAGCGGCGGCTTTTGCGGCACGCTACCAGCTTGATGATGCAGGTAATGTCCACGTCCTCAGTTTGTAAAAGCCGAGAAAGTGTACTAAAGTAATAGTTCGGCTTTGTGTCCACGAAGTCTGTAAGTATCGAGATTTGTTGTAGGCCCCTTGCCTAACACGTCCGTCAAACAATCGGCAGCGAGCTGCACGGCTATTGAGTCGCGCCGGCGCTAGTGGCTGTATGGCGATAACGTAGGGTGAGTCGGAACCGCAACGAGAAAGGTATCAGGTCTTTTCTTATGACCATGACAGATCCAATTGCGGATATGCTGTCGCGCGTGCGCAACGCTAATAATGCGCACCACGATTCCGTATCCATGCCCTCCTCCAAGCTGAAGGCAAATATTGCTGAAATCTTGAAGACCGAGGGTTATATTGCTGACTACAAGGTTGAGGATGCCAAGGTAGGCAAGACCCTCACCATTCAGCTCAAGTACGGTGCAAACCGTCAGCGTTCCATCTCTGGTGTACGTCGCGTTTCCAAGCCTGGTCTGCGTGTGTACACCAAGTCCACCAACCTGCCTCAGGTACTCGGTGGCCTCGGTGTTGCTATCATCTCCACCTCTCAGGGCCTTCTTACCGACCGTCAGGCAGCTAACAAGGGTGTAGGTGGGGAAGTCCTCGCCTACGTCTGGTAAGGGAGGATTGACATGTCGCGTATTGGTAAGCACCCAGTCGTTGTTCCTAACGGCGTAGAGGTGACCATCACTGGTCAGAACGTTGCTGTTAAGGGTCCTAAGGGTTCCCTGAACGTTGATGTTCCAGCTCCTATTGCTATTAACTACGAGAACAACGAGATTGCTGTTACTCGTCCAGACGATCAGCGCAAGAACCGTGCACTCCACGGTCTCTCCCGCTCCCTGATCAACAACATGGTCGTCGGTGTTACCGAGGGCTACACCATCAAGATGGAAATCTTCGGTGTTGGTTACCGTGTTCAGGCTAAGGGCAAGGACCTTGAGTTCGCCCTTGGTTACAGCCACCCAGTTCTGATTGAGGCCCCAGAGGGCGTCACCTTTGCTGTTGATGGCACCACCAAGTTCTCCATCTCTGGTATTGATAAGCAAAAGGTCGGCCAGATCGCAGCTATCATCCGTCGTTTGCGTAAGGATGATCCTTATAAGGGTAAGGGCATCCGCTACGAGGGTGAGCAGATTCGCCGCAAGGTCGGAAAGACGGGTAAGTAATGAGCAATACAAACAAGCGTCTCCCAATCGGCAAGGATATCTCCACCCGCCGTCGTATCGCACGTGCTCGTCGACACAACCGCATCCGCAAGTTTATGCGTGGTACCGCAGAGACCCCACGTCTCGTAGTGCACCGTACCTCCCGCCATATGCATGCTCAGGTTATCGACGACCTCAAGGGCCACACCTTGGTATCCGCTTCCACCATGGAAGCCGCTATCAAGTCTGTTGAAGGCGACAAGAAGGCTCGTGCAGCCAAGGTCGGCCAGCTCATCGCTGAGCGCGCCGCTGCTGCCGGCATCAAGACTGTTGTCTTCGACCGTGCAGGCTACAAGTATCACGGCCGCGTTGCTGCGCTGGCCGACGGTGCACGTGAAGGTGGTTTGGAGTTCTAATGGCCATCTCAGCAATTAATAACTACGGAAGGATCGCGTAATGCCAGGACGTGAACGACGCGACGGCCAGCGTGCCGACAATAACGAAAACCGCAACGAGCGTCGCGGCCGCCGCGATGACCGTCGTAATTCTCAGCAGGACGAGCGCTCCCAGTACATTGAGCGCGTTGTGACCATTAACCGTGTTTCCAAGGTGGTTAAGGGTGGTCGTCGCTTTAGCTTCACCGCTCTCGTCATCGTTGGTGACGGTAAGGGTCTCGTCGGCGTTGGCTATGGTAAGGCCAAGGAAGTTCCAGCTGCTATCCAGAAGGGTGCTGAAGAGGCTCGCAAGAACTTCTTCCGCGTTCCAATGGTTGCAGGTACCATCACCCACCCAGTTCAGGGTGAGGCTGCCGCTGGCGTTGTTATGATGCGCCCAGCTGCTGCTGGTACCGGTGTTATCGCCGGTGGTGCTGCCCGTCCGGTTCTGGAGTGCGCAGGCGTGCAGGACATTCTCTGCAAGTCCCTCGGCTCCGACAATGCTATTAACGTTGTCCACGCTACTGTGGATGGCCTCAAGCAGCTGGCTCGCCCTGAAGAGGTTGCTGCCCGTCGTGGCAAGACCCTTGAAGAGGTCGCTCCAGCCCGTATCCTGCGCGCTCGCGCAAGTCAGGAGGCTTAAGCCATGTCCCTGAAGATTACACAGGTTAAGGGCACCGTTGGTGCTAAGCAGAATCAGAAGGATTCCCTCCGCAGCCTCGGCCTGAAGCGTATCCGCCACACTGTTGAGCGTCCAGACACCCCTGAGGTGCGTGGCATGATCAACGTGGTGCGCCACATGGTCGTTGTTGAGGAAGTATAGGTCGGGAGTAAACATGAGTGAACCAATCAAACTTCACGATTTGCGTCCCGCACCCGGCGCAAATAAGGCCAAGACCCGCGTAGGCCGCGGTGAAGGCTCCAAGGGTAAGACCGCTGGTCGCGGTACCAAGGGTACCAAGGCCCGCAAGCAGGTATCTGCTGCATTCGAGGGTGGCCAGATGCCACTTCACATGCGTCTTCCTAAGTTGAAGGGCTTCAAGAACCCTGCAAAGATCACCTACCAGGTTGTCAATGTCAGCGATCTTGCCGAGCACTTCGAGGGTGACGTCACCGTTGCCGATATGGTAGCCAAGGGCCTGGTTCGCAAGAACCAGCCAGTTAAGGTTCTGGGCGATGGCGAAATCGCCAAGAAGCTCAACGTAACTGCTACCAAGTTCTCTTCTTCCGCTAAGGCGAAGATTGAGGCTGCTGGCGGTTCCGTAACCGAGGCTTAATAACCTCAGCTGTGCCCCTTGTCCTTCGGGACAGGGGGTATTTTTTATGTTCGGATTCGGATGTGAAATTCGGTGGGCATGGAAAAACCCCTGTGCCGAAGCACAGGGGTGGGGCAGTGGTGGACTGGTGAAGATTACTCGTAGGCTACTTCAGCGGCTTGGAGAATCTCATAGTCCATGGTTTGGAGGGCCTGGGCCAGGCTGGCCTCCACAGGGCTGTCCGTGATGATATGCGGGGACTTGCCGGTGGTACGCAGCACGGAGAACGAGCGCTTACCAAACTTGGTGTGGTCCGCAAGAATATAGGACGTGAGGGAGCGCTCCACCATGAGGCGATTCACAATGGCCTCGTATTCATCGGTGGTGCCAGGACCATTGGTGTCAATACCATTGACGCCAATAAAGGACAGGTCCAAGGCAAGCTGATTGAGCACATGGCTAGCGAAAGGCCCGGTTAGTTCAAAGGAACGACCATTGAGCTCACCACCGGTCAGAAGTACCTTAATGCGGGTGCTCCTGGCAAGGCGCGAAGCAGTCTCAATAGAGTTAGTGACAGCCGTCAGAATGGTGTCACTGCCCAACTGTTCATCAGCCCAGTCGGCGAGCTGCTCAGCGAAAAGGCGAATAGTGGAGCCGCCGGTCAGTCCGATGGTGCAGCCGGGACGTACAAACTGCAAGGCATGATTGCCAATATGCTTCTTTGCCTCCACATTGGTATCGGCAACACTGGAGGTGATTTTGGCAGTCAAGGCGTTATTCGAATCAATGGAAATAGCGCCACCACGCGTACGGATCAAGAGCTTCTTCTTAGCAAGAAGCTCAAGATCGCGGCGTGCGGTTGCCTCAGAAATATTGAGCGTATCAACCAACTCATCAACAGTGATGACTCGGTTCTTCTCAAGTAGTTTGAGCGTACGGTCAAGACGTTCGGCTTTTAACATTGGGCTGCGGGACTCTTCTTTCCTCAAATAATTAGACATTTAGTACCCTACCACTCTGTCTGCCTATTTACCGCATTGGACTATGCCATAAAAGACCAGGTTAATTGGCCAAAGCCTAGTCACTAGCAGGTAGTGGATTACGGAAGACTTCCAAAAGACGCTTCGCCTCAGCAGCCACCGCCTTGCGCGCATACGACATATACTTGCGGGAATCGATGACTGATGGGTTGGCATCAAAATATTCGCGCAGTGCACGTGTGAAGTAACCATTAAAGTGGGTGGACACATTGATCTTGGTCATACCCGCAGCAATACCACGCTGAATTTCCTCATCGGGCACACCAGAGGAGCCGTGAAGAATCAGCGGCACACCTGCGGAAGCCTTGAGTCGGGAGATCAATTCCAAATCCAACTTGGCAGTGCGCTCCTGCATGGCATGCTCATTGCCAACAGCAACAGCCAGACCATCAACACCGGTATTTGAAACAAAGAGCTTTGCTTCCTCCGGGTCGGTCTTGACACCAGGGCAGTGGGCACCCTTGCCACCAATCTCACCCAACTCGGCTTCCACACTCACACCGGTACGGTGGGCATAGTCCACCACGGCGCGGGTGGCAAGCACATTCTCCTCAAAGTCCAAGGTAGAGCCATCATACATGACCGAGTCAAAGCCAAGGTCGATGGCCTGCTTGGCCAAAATCACGGACTCGCAGTGGTCCAAGTGCACCGCAATAGGGACAGTGGACCTTTCGGCCAACTCAATAAGAGCCTTACCGATGGGGGCCAACTGGTCATTGTGGAAGCGGATGCAGTTATGGCTCAGCTGCAAAATCATGGGGAGCTTGGCCTGCTCGGCGCCGTCGATAAGCGCCTCTGCGGTCTCAAGGTGAATTACATTAAATGCACCAATACCGACGTGCTGGAATGAAGCCTCACGGACAAGGTCGAAAGTTCCTACTTTTGGCATGGGGTCTATCTCCTTTGAAAACTTTGGTTTTAGAGGGATTGAACAATAACTTCGGTGGCAAGGTTGTGCCACTCAGGACTGATATTGCCCGCAAGAGGCATCAGCACGGCCGCCGCCGACCAGGCAACAGCACGAACAAGGGTCTCTTCGAAACTCAGGGAATCAATCATTGCGGTGCCCAAAGCCGAAACCGCAGCATCACCCGCACCTGTGGGGTTGCCATCAAGCTGGCGGGGAAGTTTGGCATGGCAGGCACCATCCGGGCCAAAGTAGTAGAGACCATCAGGGCCGGCAGAGACAACAACAGTCTTCGCACCCAAATTCATCAAGGCATGGGCGCCCTGTGAAATATCAGCAGTGCCGGTGGTTTCAGCAAGCTCATCAATATTGGGCTTCACCACATCCACCTGCAGAGCACAAGCACGGCGCAAAGGCTCGCCAGCAGTATCAACAATGATGCGCCCACCAAGGTCATGGGTTAGCTCAACCACCTTGCCCAGAAAATCCTCCGGGCACTGTGGCGCGAAACTACCAGAGACAGTCACCACAGAACGTGGATGATCCTTGAGGGCTTTGCGCAGGCGCTCAAGAATACTGTCATAAACCTCAGGATCGTGGGCCTCACCAGCCTCATTGAAAATACTAGTGTTATTATCCTTGCGTGTGTGAATGGCGAAAGTAGACCTCAGCGGGGTATGGGTATCGCTGAAAGCCAAGGTGATTTTGCCATTGACATTGGTAGGGAGAATATCGCGGCGAAGGCAGTCAATATAGTCCGGCTCTGAGAGTGGGCCAAGAATCACAGTCTCATAGCCCTGCTCGGCAGCCACGGTGGACACATTGATACCCTTGCCTCCCAGCTTGCGTGCAGCACCACTGAGCCGATGAGTATGGTGGGGCTGAACCTCATCGACAGAAATGGTGATGTCCAAGGCTGGGTTACCCGTCAGGGTAATAAGCGCCGGCTGTTTCTTGCTCATACTACTGGTCCAAAATCACAGAACGGGTCAGGTTACGTGGATTATCTGCATCAAGGCCGCGGGCACGGGAGGTGAGCAAAGCTACCTGGTGCACCTTGACCAAAGCTGCCATAGGATCCAGATCCTCATCCACATAGAGGGCGCCGGTTGCATCAACCTGGGCTGGAAGACCCTCAGGGGAATCGCCCAACTGCCAGGTCACACGGCCTGGGGCAGCAATGGCGATAGGGCCGTGGCGATACTCCATGGAGTTATAGGACTCTGTCCAGGCCTGGCAAGATTCACGCATCTTCAAGGCTGCCTCAGTAGCAAGGCCAATAATCCAGCCCGTACCAAGGAAGGAATACTGCTCAGCATTGACCAATTCATCAGCTGGCGTAGTGGCAAGCACCTTCTTTGCATCCTCAATGGACTTTTCAATGACCTCACGGCCAACCAAAGAGGAACGAAGGAAAGTCAGGGCAGTGGTAGCAAAACGGGTTTGGACCACCGACTTTTCATCGGCGAAAGATAGGTTGACAACATGCCCGGCCAGTTCGGCCACTGGGGTGTTGACGTCGCCAAGCAAGGCGATGGTAGGGATGGAATCACCAACACGGCGCAAATAGTCGATGATTTCAGATGTGGTGCCGGAGCGCGTAATGACAATGGCGGCGTCATAGTCGCGGGCGGTGCTGACCTCGGTGGCGGTGAAGGCATCGGTGACGCCCTTGCCCAGGCCCTCACGCAATTTGGCATAGGCTTCAGCCATAAACCAGCTGGTACCGCAGCCAATGACGACGACTTTGTCCCCATCCTTAGGTAGAACGCTGGTATCAAGATCGAGGACGCGCGCCCACATTTCAGGCTGGCTGTAGAGTTCTTCTTCCATGAAGGTTCCAGGAATACTCATGATCTTCCTTTCTTGATTGATTGAAACTGATAGTTCTATGATTACACATGATTGGTAGATCTGTCCAGTGGAAGATTGTGAGGGGGTAAAAACCGGGGGTATACTCGGTGTGATTTACGTAACAATTTTCAATGCTCACGATAGCTATTGCAGGTCAATGAGTTTGTTTATTTTTGCAGCTCAAGTGCCGTACGATTCTACAATCGCAGCGCATTGTTAATGAGGGAAACTGATTGTAAGTGCGTGACAAGGGTTGTAATGACTGGACTTGACAGTTAATGTTAAAAGCGATGGAGTAATCCTGCTTCAGAACCTGATGATGCAAGAGAGGAGGTTATGGTGGCATTTATTCCCGATGTGGTAGCCGCAAAACAAAGCGCTTCAGACTGGCGAGACGCAATCCGTCTAGTTGGCAAGTTGTATGAGGCGGAAGGTATTGCCACGAATGAGTACACCGAGGCGATGATCGCCGGTGTGGAAGATTATGGTCCATACATGGTGCTTACCCCGCATGTTGCCATGCCCCACGCCAAGACTACGAGCGGTGTAAACCGAGGTGGTGCGGTGGTCGTAACCCTTTCGGAACCAGTAGAGTTTGGCAGCCCTGCTAATGATCCAGTAGATATCTTGATTTCTTTCGCAGCAGGGGAGAACAAGGAGCACATGACTCGCGTAGTCGAGCTAGCCAAGGTGCTCGGAAATACAGAACTTTTGGAGCGCGCCCGACAGGCAACCTCCGACGAAGACTTAATGAAAGTGTTCACCGACTAGGGTGAGCAAATCCCACTTCTCACACAAAGGAGTTTAAAAATGTTGAATATCGCGACAGTTTGCGGCATGGGCCTCGGCACCTCCATGATGCTCGCCGGCCAGGTACGCAACATGCTTTCTGAAGTTGGCGTAGAAGCTCAGGTACAGGCCGTGGATCTCGGCTCGTTTAAGTCCCAACCATCTGACATTGTGGTTACCACCACCGGTATGGGCTCAAGTGTCGAAGGCACCAAGGCTAAGGTCGTACTGATTGACAACCTGGTGGATAAGGAAGAAGTTCGCACCAAGGTTCTCGCAGCAGTAGAAGAGCTCAAAAATAGCAACTAATTAACCCGCCTTATCCAGGCAAAGCCAAAAATAAAAGGAGACTAACATGAACGGCTTCCTTGACTTTGTCGTCCAGGTAGTGCAGATCCCTGCACTTATTGTCGGTTTCATTGCCTTCCTCGGTCTGGTTGCGCAGAAGAAGAGTGCAGCAGATACCGTAACAGGCACTATTAAGACTGCACTTGCCCTGCTCATCATTGCAGGTGGTTCTGGTGTCCTGGTCAACGGCCTGGCGCCAATGCAGTCCATGTTCGAAATGGCCTTCCCATCGGGTAATGTCACAACCTTCGTGACCTTCGATGAGGCTGTTGTTTCCGCAGTTCAGACGGGTCCTATTGCAGCACTCGGCTCCCAAATTGGTTTGACCATGCTTTTTGGTTACATGTTCCACCTCTTCTTGGCACGTGTTACCTCCTTGCGCTACGTCTACCTGACCGGCCACATGATCTGGGTTCACGCTGGTGGCTTCACCATTCTCGTGTACCAGTTCGGCTTCAATGCTGTAGTGACCGTGATTCTGTCCTCCCTGCTCGTCGGCGTGTACTACACCGTCGCACCAGCACTGGCCCAGCCATTCGTACGCCGTATTACCGGTAATAACGAAGTCGGCTTCGCCCATGGTCAGACTCTCCTCAACGTCCTTGCCGGTTATATCGGTATGGTCATTGGTAATAAGGAGAAGTCCACTGAGACCATGAACCTGCCTAAGTCCCTCTCCTTCTTCCGTGACGTGGCAGTTTCCACCACCGTAGTTATGCTCCTGGTGTCCTACTTTGCGGCTATCGCAGCTGTTCTGCGTGGCGGCGTTGGCACCTTCGAGTCTGAGATTGCTGATGGTCAGAACTGGATTGTCTTCGCTCTTGTGATGGCCCTGCAGTTCACCGCCGGTATGCTCATCCTGCTCTACGGTGTTCGTATGCTCATCGGTGAGATTGTTCCTGCCTTCGAAGGTATCTCCCGCAAGATCATTCCAAATGCCATCCCTGCCCTCGACGCCCCAGTGCTCTTCGCATTTGCTCCCAACGCACTGCTCGTCGGTCTCATCTCCGGTCTGATTGGTCAGATCGCTGGTATGGCAATCTGCGTGGCCCTCGGCTGGCCAGTACCAATCCCATCCATGATTGTTGCCTTCTTCGCCTCCGGTACCGCAGCTATCTTTGCTAACTCCACCGGTGGCCGCGTGGCCGCATGGATTGGTGGTTTCCTCTGGGGCTTCCTCGGCTGGATTCTCATCAGCTTCGCCTACGAGTTCAATGTATTCGGTGACCTGGCAGAACTTGGTGCTGAAACCCTCGGCTTCACGGTTCCTGACCTGATTATCCCAGGCATCATCATTCACTACATAGGTGCACTTTTCGGGGTGGCCTAGTCTAACCCCACCGCGCAATGCTCAACGAATGGGCGCGAAACATTCCCCCGGGGAGTCCAGAGCATTACTCCCCATTGACACAACCTGTCATTTTCAATTTTTTGAGGAGAAACATGTCTCAGCTTTTGGAAAATTACTACGATTCTGTCATTGCGCTGCTTGAAAAAATTAAAAAAGAGGAAACCCCTCAGATTGAAGCAGCTGCAGCAGAAGTAGCAAAGCGTGTAGCTGAGGGTGGCCGAATCTTTGCTTTCGGTGCAAGCCACTCCAGCCTCCCAGTACAGGATATTGTCTACCGTGCCGGTGGCTTGATGCTCATCAACCCACTCTACGGTCCAGGTATTGAAGCTCTCACCACTCGCCCAACCACCTTGGGCTCCCAGATGGAGCAGATGCCAGGCTACGGCAAGGTCCTATTTGATAACAGCCCACTGCGTGAGGGCGATGTCCTCATCTGTGTTTCTGTGTCCGGTCGTAATGCAGTGCCAGTAGAGCTGGCCCGCGAGGCCCGCGCCAATGGCGTATTTGTTATTGGACTTACCTCCCACAAGTACACCGATGCGGTGACCTCCCGTGTACCAGATGGCACCAAGCTCAAGGACCATGCGGACATTCTGCTCGACAATAAGGTCGATGCAGGTGACGCAGTACTCATCCTTGAAGGTGTTCCACAGAAGTTCACCCCAGCCTCGGGCGTGACCTCCACCGCCATTCTCCACAGCCTCTCCGCTGCCATTATTGAGAAGCTCATTGAGAATGGCCAGGAAGCACCAGTCTTCCTCGCCGCCAACCTTGATGGTGGTGCCGAGTGGAATGCGCACCATATGGCAAAGAATTCCGACCGAATCTTCTATATGTACTAGGAGGAAAATCATGCGAGCTAAGAAATTTTATGGTCAGGCTGCCATTCTTGCAGCATGCGGTCTGATCTTTGGTGGCCTGGCTGCCTGCAGTAGCGAAAGCAGCACCAGCTCTTCCGATGCCACTAGTTTCTCGAGTGTTACCAGCGCGGAAAGCTCCACTGCAAGTTCCGATTCATCCTGGAAGCTGGCCCACTCTGAGTCCTTTGATAAGGCACTGAATCTTGACTCTGTGGAATGGACCGTTGATACCCACGGTGATGATAGCCCATATCATGTCGATGACTTTGATGATGATGGCCGCTATTTTGAAAACCTGGGTGGCGAGGCCTTCTACCGTGCACTGGCTAAGGCCAATGTTCTGCGCAAGAGCGTGACCTTCGGCGATAAGGACTGGCTGCGCCTCGAGCTTGCAGCCCAGGACCTGGATGGCGATGGAAAGCCAGACTCCGTACCAAGCCTTGATATTGCCAATGGTCAAGGTGTCATTAATGTTCCAGCATGGAATACCGGCCTGGTTATTACTGCGGCAGAGGCACTGCCAAGTGAATACCGTGTTGAGGTTGAACTGACTGCCCTTGACTTTGGTGGCAAGCGCGATGGCTCCTGGGAGTATGAGGGCAAGTACAATGGCTACGCCCCAGGCGAGTGCAAGACCAATTTCCCTTGGGTCCGTAAGGGCGACTACACCCAGGAAGGTGCTGCCGAGGTGGATCCTTGCGCAAGCCCATGGGGTGATGTTACCAAGGAAAATGGCTACTACTTCCTGAGCATCATGGACTATGAGCGTCCAGCGCCACACAATAATATCTTTATCCACAAGCACCGCAAGGTGGGTATGGATTCCTACTCGGTGGATGCATCCTGGGCTAAGAATTACAAGAATTGTAATCCAGAGACCGGTGAGCTCTTCGAGTACACCGAGGGCACCGGCAATGGTGTCAACCACATCTACTTTGATGGCACCAGCTTCCGCGACCCATCCTTCGCCTATAACCAGTTTGTGATGCCAACCCCATGTGGCACCTTCGTTGGCGATGTTGAGGGCCAGACCATTGTGAGTGCTGTTGAAGTTCAGCCAGAGCTCATGCCAGGGGAGAAGTACACCTTTGCTATTGAGCGCACCAAGGACTCCTATGTCACTGAGCTGACGGGTAATTTCAAATATGTGGGTCAGCAGACCTACCGCTATGAGCGCCCATTCATCAGTGATGATGGCCGTGCAATCTGGCACTATAACCAGACTGCCGATGAATATGATGGTCGATTCAACCAGACCCTCGAATTCAGTGGTCCTTATGGCAGCTTCAGTGAAGAAATGTGGCCAGCAGGCTCCGCATACCCAGATAATTTCATTGTGGGTATTCCGCACCTTAATTACTATGAAGGCAGCGCAAGCATTGACAACCTGAAGCTGTACACCCGGTAATAAGGGTGAACGCTAAGGGCGAACAATGCAGAATGCACAGTAATTAAATGTGTATCTAGCGGGCATTAAACGGGCGCGACCTCCGGGTCGCGCCTTCTTATACTGAGAGTAAGATTACAAAAATATGAATCTAACGCGAGAAAATTTTTAAATGCTGGTAGAGTAGAATAGTCTGTTATCTTTTCATTCGTAGATTGTCCTAGCGCTGCCGGCGGAAGTGTCGCCGCTAGGCTAACAGGAGGATATGTGTCCCGTCTCGTAGCGGTCTTTAAGGACGCCGATCTGCGAAAGAAGATCTTGTTCACTTTGGCAATGATCATTCTTTACCGCATCGGCACCCAGATCCCTTCCCCAGGTGTCGACTATAAGTCCATCTCAGGTCAGCTCAAGGAGCTCACCCAGGATCAGTCGAGCGTCTACTCGCTCATTAACCTGTTCTCTGGTGGTGCGCTGCTTCAGCTCTCCATTTTTGCTATCGGCATTATGCCGTATATTACGGCCTCCATTATTATTCAGCTCCTCACCGTGGTTATTCCACACTTCGAGGAACTGAAGAAGGAAGGCCAGTCCGGCCAGTCCAAGATGATGCAGTATACGCGTTATCTGACCGTGGCCCTTGCTCTTCTCCAGAGCGCCGGTATTGTTGCTCTTGCAGACCGTGAGCAGCTGCTTGGTTCTGGTGTTCAGGTTCTTCTTCCTGATACCAATATCTTCGACCTGGTTATCCTGGTTGTTGTTATGACCTCCGGTGCCGTTCTGGTTATGTGGCTGGGCGAGCTCATCACTGAGCGCGGTATTGGTAACGGCATGTCCCTGCTCATCTTCGCAGGTATTGCGACCCGTATGCCAGCACAGGGTGCAGCCATCCTGTCCGAGTCCGGCGGTGTTGTTTTCGCTTGCGTCTTGGTGGCGGTCTTCATCCTGGTTGTGGGTGTGATCTTTATCGAGCAGGGCCAGCGTCGTATTCCAGTTCAGTACGCAAAGCGTATGGTTGGTCGCCGTCAGTATGGTGGTACCTCCACCTACCTGCCACTGAAGGTCAACCAGGCTGGTGTTATCCCAGTTATCTTCGCGTCCTCGCTGATCTATGTGCCAGTTCTGATCACCCAGATTATTCTCTCCGGCCAGGTCAACCCAAGTGGTGACACCTGGTGGCAGCGTAATGTGATTCAGTACCTGCAGTCCCCAGCTAGCTACCAGTACATTATTCTGTACTTTGTTCTGATTATTGCTTTCTCCTACTTCTACGTATCGGTTCAGTACGATCCAGTAGAGCAGGCAGATAATATGAAGCGTTATGGTGGCTTCATCCCTGGCATCCGTCCAGGTCGCCCAACTGCACAGTACCTCGGTTTTGTTATGAACCGTCTGCTGTTCGTTGGTTCCCTCTACCTCGCTTTGATTGCCATCCTGCCAAATATCATGATGGATCTTGGTGTTGGTGGCGCATCTTCTAGCCAAACCCCATTCGGTGGTACCGCTATCCTCATTCTTGTTTCCGTGGCCCTGACCACCGTGAAGCAGATTGAGTCCCAGGTACTCCAGAGTAACTACGAAGGATTCCTCAAATGAGACTAGTACTCCTTGGCCCTCCTGGTGCCGGCAAGGGCACCCAGGCCCTCATTCTCTCCGAGAAGCTCGGCATTCCACATATCTCCACCGGTGATCTCTTCCGCGCCAATATTGGCCAGGAAACCCCACTTGGTGTAGAGGCAAAGAGCTATATTGATGCCGGTAAGCTTGTGCCTACCGACGTCACCGCTCGCATGGTTGCAGACCGTCTTTCCCAGGATGACGCTGCTGATGGCTTCCTTCTCGACGGCTTCCCACGCACCGTGGAGCAGGCCGAAATTCTTGAAAAGATGCTTGCAGACAAGGGCCAGAAGCTCGACGCAGTAGTTAACTACTCCGTTTCTGAGGATGTAGTCGTGGAGCGCATGCTCGCCCGCGGCCGCGCCGATGATAATGAGGACACTATCCGCACCCGCCTGCAGGTGTACCGCACCGAGACCGCACCGCTGATTGACCACTATGGCGATGAGCTCATCACCATTGAGGCAGAGGGCACCGTTGATGAAATCAACGAGCGCACCCTGGCAGCACTCGGCAAGTAAATAATTCAGATGAAGGGCCTTCGGGCCCTTTTTCTTTCGCTATAGAGGATTTTTGAAATAATGGGTTTTCGTAAAAAGACCAAGACCATCCCAGCCAAGACCCCAGGCGAACTGGATGCCATGGAGGCCGCCGGCCGCATTGTAGGCCAGGCATTGCAGAATGTGCGCGCAGCCGCCAAGCCAGGCGTATCCACCCTGGAATTGGATGAAATTGCAGAAACCACCATCCGTGAGGCCGGCGCCATCCCAACCTTCAAGGGCTACGGTGGCTTCCCAGGATCCATCTGCGCATCAAATAATGATGTGATTGTTCACGGCATTCCTTCCGCCGAAGTCGTCCTTGAAGAAGGCGACCTGCTCAGCATTGACTGCGGTGCCACCCTGGATGGCTGGGTGGGCGACTCCGCCTGGAGTTTTGGAATTGGTGAGCTTGCGGAGGACGTCGATAAGCTCAATAGGGCAACCGAGTGGGTTTTGATGGAAGGCATGAAAGCCATGGTTCCAGGCAACCACCTCACCGATGTGTCTCATGCGCTTGAGGTTGCAACCCGCAAGGCAGAGCAGAAGTTTGGCGTGGAGCTTTTCATTGTTGATGGCTATGGTGGCCACGGCATTGGCCGCGAAATGCACATGGATCCATACCTTGCCAATGAAGGTCGCCCGGGTCGCGGCCCGATTCTGCAGGAAGGCTCCGTGCTTGCCATTGAACCAATGCTGACCCTGGGTACAGTGGATAATGCTGTTCTGGAGGATGATTGGACAGTCGTCACCATTGATGGTTCCTGGGCCGCCCACTGGGAGCACACCGTGGCAGCAACCGCAGGTGGGCCACGAATTTTGACCCCGCGCAGCTAATTCTAAAAATCAGCTGGCTTTAAGTATCGAAATTACTGTATACTGAGGCGCAATTGTGTTTATTTCAAATAATGGAGGACAATTGCGTCTCATTAAAGTATTCGCCGCAGTCGCCCTAGGTGCAGGTCTGATGGCACAGGCACCCCATGATGCCCAGGCTGATATTCGCACCGATGCATGGAATACTCGCCAACAGGTCTATGCTGCAACCGAAAACTCCCCAATCCCTGTTCGTGACTTTGCCCGTGGCACCACAGATAATATTGTGAACTTTGTGGCCCCAGGCGTCATTTTTGAAAAAGAAGAAGAGGCACGCATCGCCGCTGAAGAAGCAGCACGCATTGCCGCCGAGCAGGAAGCAGAGCGCCAGCGCCTTGAGGCCGAGCGCATTGCCGAGGAAGCCCGCTTGGAAGCAGAGCGCAACTTCGACTATGGCCCATGCCCAAAGACCGCCAAGGCTTGTGTGGATTTGAAAAATAATCGCGCATGGCTCCAGCAGGATGGCGTGAAGATCTATGGCCCAACCAAGATCAGCCACGGCGCCCCAGGCTATAACACCGCCACCGGCGACCTTCCAGTGTTGCGCAAGGTCAAGAATGAAGTGAGCTACATTTATAATATGGCCCCAATGCCATATTCCGTCTACTTCACCGCCAATGGCATGGCCTTCCACCAGGGCAGCGTTGAGGTTCTGAGCCACGGCTGCATCCACCTGGATGCCGAGGCCGCCCCAACCTTCTTCAACCACCTGAATGTGGGCGACCGAGTCTACATCTACTAAAATTTCACAAATTTTGAACACCGCAGGCGTATAATGTGCGGTGTTCTTTTTTTATTTCTTTTTTTAAAACATGATTGATGTGGAGTAGTATGCGCTCTTTCAAGGTTCTTTCTGCAAGTGCCCTGGCCACTGTCACTTTGGTCGCCGGCACCGGCAGCCACCAGGCCCAGGCAGCCCCCGTTGCTGATCTCGCGTGGAATGCGCGTGTCGACGTCTACACCGCTACGCAGAATTCCCCTGCGCCTGTGCGGGATCTTGCACGCGGAGTTACTGATACAGTCGTTAACGCCATCGCCCCTGGTGTCATTGCCCAGAAGGAAGCCGAAATTGAGGCCGCCCGCCAGGCCGCCGAAGCAGCAGCCCGTGCAGAGGCAGAACGACTCGCCGCCGAAAAGGCTGAGGCTGACCGATTGGCTGATATTCAGGCGCGTCGAGTAGCTAGCGGTGTGGACTATGGCCCATGCCCAATCACCGCCAAGGCCTGTGTGGATATTGACGGCAATCGCGCCTGGTTGCAGGTCGACGGCGTGGCCAGCTACGGCCCAGTGGCCATTAGCTCCGGCAAGCCAGGCCAGGAAACCACCCGCGGCGACCTTAAGGTCCTGCGCAAGGTAAAGGACGAGGTCAGCTACGAATTCAATATGGCCCCAATGCCAAATTCCGTCTATTTCACCAATACCGGCATGGCCTTCCACTCCGGTTCCGTCAATGTTATGTCGGCCGGCTGCATCCACTTGGAGCACAATGACTCCATCGCATTCTTTGACTATTTGAATGTTGGCGATCAGGTCTTCATCTACTAATCGCCGGTCAGAATATATATTGATTTGGTATTCCAGCACTAATGGTGTAAGCTCGTAATTTGATGCGCGCCATCGGCGTGTCATCGACCCCTATAACAAGTAAGTGTTACACCGACAGGTAGTTGAAACTACCGGAAAAGTGGAGGATATGGCTAAGGAAAGTGCCATTGAGGTTGAAGGTCGCGTAGTCGAGCCTTTGCCAAATGCAATGTTCCGCGTCGAGCTTGATAATGGCCACAAGGTTCTTGCCACCATTAGTGGTAAGATGCGCCAGCACTACATCAGGATTCTTCCTGAGGACCGTGTGGTTGTTGAGCTGAGCCCATATGACCTAAACCGCGGTCGTATCGTTTACCGTTATAAATAAGACATTCGCCTCCACACTCCAGGCGGGCTGAGGCCCGCTACATTCCTTTGGCTGCAGTGGCTAAAGCCCCACTAAGCTTGCCCATCATCCGGCTCCGACCGGGTAAAGCGCAGGTGGTGGGGACGAGTGTGGAGAAAACCACTGTAACAACCGGAAAGGTACTTGCCACATGGCACGTCTAGCTGGTGTGGACCTTCCTCGCAATAAGCGCATGGAGGTCGCACTCACTTATATCTACGGCATCGGCCCAGCCCGTGCCAAGGAGCTTTTGGAGAAGACTGGTATCTCCCCAGATCTTCGCACTGATAACCTCACTGACGATCAGGTCTCCGCTCTGCGTGACGTGATTGAAGCTACCTGGAAGGTGGAGGGTGACCTTCGCCGTCAGGTTCAGGCTGATATCCGCCGCAAGATCGAAATCGGCTGCTACCAGGGTCTGCGCCACCGTCGTGGCCTTCCTGTTCGTGGTCAGCGTACCAAGACCAACGCTCGTACGCGTAAGGGTCCTAAGAAGACTATCGCCGGAAAGAAGAAGTAAATAAATGCCTCCTAAAGCACGCTCTGGCGCCCGCCGTACCGGCCGTCGCGCTGTAAAGAAGAATGTTGCACACGGTGCAGCTCACATTAAGTCCACCTTCAACAACACCATCGTGTCTATCACTGACCTGAACGGTGCTGTTATTGCTTGGGCATCCTCCGGCCATGTTGGCTTCAAGGGTTCCCGTAAGTCCACTCCATTCGCCGCTCAGCTTGCTGCTGAAAATGCTGCTCGCAAGGCTATGGAGCACGGCATGAAGAAGGTAGATGTTTTCGTTAAGGGCCCAGGTTCGGGCCGTGAAACTGCTATCCGTTCCCTCCAGGCCGCCGGCCTCGAGGTTAACTCGATCTCCGACGTGACTCCACAGCCTCATAATGGCTGCCGTCCGCCGAAGCGTCGCCGCGTCTAGTAGGGAAAGGAAAGGTTACTAGTAAATGGCACGTTATACCGGTCCTGCAACCCGTAAGTCCCGCCGTCTCCGCGTAGATCTCGTTGGTGGAGATATGGCATTTGAGCGTCGTCCGTACCCACCAGGACAGGCAGGTCGCGCTCGCATCAAGGAATCTGAATACCTCATTCAGCTGCAGGAGAAGCAGAAGGCTCGCTTCACCTACGGCGTAATGGAGAAGCAGTTCCGTCGCTACTATGCTGAGGCAAACCGTCGCCCAGGTAAGACCGGTGAGAACTTGGTCATCCTGCTTGAGGGTCGTCTCGACAACGTCGTGTTCCGTGCAGGTCTTGCACGTACCCGTCGTCAGGCTCGTCAGCTGGTTTCCCACGGTCACTTCACCGTGAATGGCAAGAAGGTTAATGTTCCTTCCTTCCAGGTTTCCCGCTACGACATCATCGATGTTCGTCCAAAGTCCCAGAAGATGGCATGGTTCGAAGAGGCTCAGGAGAACCTCGTCGACGCTGTCGTCCCAGCTTGGCTCCAGGTTGTTCCGTCTTCCCTGCGTATTCTTGTGCACCAGCTGCCAGAGCGCGCTCAGATTGACGTTCCACTCCAGGAGCAGCTCATCGTCGAGTTCTACTCGAAGTAATACTTGCAGTTATTCCAAGTTTCTTGCCCTACAGGCGTCATATAGCGGTCGTCATTCAAGGAGTTTTACAACATGCTCATTTCTCAGCGTCCTAAGTTGACTGAAGAGGTAATCGACCAGGCCCGTTCCCGGTTCACCATTGAACCACTCGAGCCAGGTTTCGGTTATACCCTCGGCAACTCGCTTCGTCGCACCCTTCTTTCCTCCATCCCGGGTGCCGCTGTTACCAGCGTAAAGATTGATGGTGTTCTTCATGAGTTCACCACCATCCCAGGGGTGAAGGAAGATGTTTCCGACATCATCCTCAATATCAAGGGCATTGTTCTGTCCTCCGATATTGATGAGCCTGTGGTCATGTATCTCCGCAAGGACGGCGAGGGTGAGGTCACTGCAGGCGATATCCAGCTTCCAGCTGGTGTGGAAATTCACAATCCGGATCTTCACATCGCTACCCTGAATGCTCAGGGTCGTCTGGATATTGAGCTCGTGGTCGAGCGTGGCCGTGGCTACGTTCCAGCAACGATGTATGTTGGTCAGAAGGAGATTGGTCGTATCCCTGTGGATCAGATCTACTCTCCAGTTCTGAAGGTAACTTATAAGGTCGAGGCTACTCGTGTTGAGCAGCGCACCGACTTTGATAAGCTCATCATCGATGTTGAGACCAAGAACTCCATCTCTGCACGTGACGCACTCGCCTCCGCTGGCAAGACTCTGGTTGAACTGTTTGGCCTCGCTCGCGAGCTCAACACCAGCGCCGAGGGCATTGAGATTGGCCCAAGCCCAGTCGAAAATGAGAACAGCGCCGTATACAATAAGCCTATTGAGGATCTGAACTTCTCCGTTCGTTCCTACAATTGCCTCAAGCGTCAGGACATCCACACCGTGGGTGAACTGGCAGAGTGCAGCGAATCCGACCTTCTGGACATCCGTAACTTCGGTTCCAAGTCCATCAACGAAGTGAAGATTAAGCTGGCTTCTCTCGGCCTGACCCTGAAGGACGCACCGGAAGACTTCGACCCAACCACTCTGGAAGGGTATGACGCCGAAACCGGTGACTTCAAGGACCCAGACGCTGATAACGAGTAATCGGGCAGCATAAAGCGACCAAACCAATTTAAGTACACGAGGAGTACACCATGCCACAGCCCAAGAAGGGCGCACGTCTCGGCGGTTCTGCTTCCCACCAGGCTAAGATTCTCTCCAACCTGGCTGCACAGCTGTTCGAGCACGGTGCTATCAAGACCACCGATGCCAAGGCACGCCTTCTCCGCCCATACGCAGAGAAGCTCATCACCAAGGCAAAGTCCGGTTCTATTGCGGATCGCCGCAATGTTCTCAAGGAAGTTCCTAACAAGGACGTAGTATCCCGTCTTTTCGACGAGATCGCTCCTAAGTTTGCTTCCCGCAATGGCGGTTATACCCGCATTGTGAAGCTCGAGAACCGTAAGGGCGATAATGCCCCTATGTCCCAGATTTCTCTCGTAACCGAGTAATTTCGGAATCTGGTTTGGCGTCTACCTTCGGGTAGGCGCCATTTTTTTGTACACTAGTTGAGTGACTATACGCCTGCGCTTTGATATTTCCTATGACGGCACCGACTTCCACGGCTGGGCCAGCCAGAAGGATCCTGAAACCCGGACCGTCCAACGCGTTATTGAAAATACTTTATCCCTCATTGCCCAGGCGCCCATTGAACTGGTCGTTGCCGGGCGTACCGACGCCGGCGTTCACGCGGCCGGGCAGGTTGCGCATGCCGACGTGCCCCGTTCCCTTATTGATAATCGTCCGACCAATGGCGACCCCGCACGCCTGATTACCCGCCTTCGGAAACTCCTTCCCCCCGATATTCGGATTTCAAATATTGTTGAGGTGTCAACAAACTTTGATGCGCGTTTCTCGGCCCTGCAAAGACAATATGAATACCGTCTCTGCCACGACCCGGCCGGTGTTTATCCGCTGCGCGCCAGGGATACCACCTATTGGCCACGCCCCTTGGATATTGACCGCATGAATGCGGCGGCCCAGCGTGTCATTGGGCTGCATGACTTTGCCGGTTTTTCAAAACTGCGCGAACATGCCACTACCGTGCGCGAACTCCAAGTTTTCCGCTGGCGTGATATCTCCACCGACCGTGAACCCAACCTCTTTGTGGCCGATGTCTATGCTGATGCTTTCTGTTGGCATATGGTGCGCGGCCTGGTTGGCGCCTGCATCGCGGTGGGGGAGGGGCGCCACGAACCTGAGATTATGGACACCCTGCTCAAAGCCCCCAAGCGCACCAGTCTCACCCCGATTGCCGATGCCTGCGGGCTCAGCCTTGTTGGCGTGGTCTACCCGCCGGAGGATCAGTGGGCCGAGCGAATTGCGAAAACTAAAGCCCGCCGTGATGAGTTAGAATGATAGGCAGGGAAAGGGTAGTTAGGATGCGCAATGGTACGCCTGCTACCACCAACAACCAAGGCCCAAGTCAGCGGCCATAAGTTTTTGGAAAAACGCCTACTCCACGGATTGGTGCTAGGCGATATTCGTATGATTCATGACCCCCTCGGTCGCCGCAACCGCGCCTTCCTGGCCGGACTTTTCGCCGCCATCCTGGGGGTTGTTCTCCTGCTCGTCTATTCCTTTTTCAAACCAGCCACCCAGCCTGGCGACGCCCAACTCATTCGCACCCATGCCGGTGCTCTCTATGTGCGTGGCGAGGCCGGCCAACTCCACCCCGTGCCCAATATCACCTCCGGGCGTTTGCTATTGGGTAAACCCGTCCAACCCAAAAAGGCCTCCGATGAGGTGCTCAAAACCATGCCCCGCGGGCAGGCACTCGGCATTGTGGATGCCCCTGCCTGGCTCGATGGTAAACCTGGTCCCCGCGCCTGGTCTGTGTGCACCCAAGATACGAGCATTATTGTGCAGGCGCGTGACCCTGGGGCGGGGCGTCGATTAGCTGATAATGAGGCCATTCTGGTCGACTATGACAATGAGCTGCATGTGCTCACCCCACTGGGGCGCCGCGCCGTGCCCGCAGGGGTCGAAGGGCGCGCCATCCAGGACCTATTGGGAATCGACTATTCCACCCCGCGATGGCAGGTGGGGGCCGCAGTGCTCAATGCCATGAAGGAACAGCCAACCTACCAGGTGCCGCTCGCCCAAGCCTATAGCGATAATTGGGTGCTATTCGACAATAAAGTGGCCCCCATCAGCGCTTTTCACCACAGTCTATTCCATAATATGGGGGTGCCGAAGCGGGAGATTAATGCGGCCAGCTATGAGCGCGCCACCTCCGGCATTTTGCTGCCTGATTCTCCTGTGGATTTTCAAAATACCAAAAACCAGCGGCTCTGTGCCTCCCCCGAATATATTCGCTTCTTTGACAGCGAGATTCCACGCCTCGCTTTGGTGGGGGATACGGAAGCCACCCACTATGATTCGGATCTTTCCAGTGCTCTACCAGTGGATACGGGAAGTGGCCTCTTTGTGATCGGCGAGACGGGCCTGCGCCACTCCGTGCCAAGCCCTGAAGTCATGGCAATGGTGGGGGCGACAGACCCGTCTATTGCACCGTGGGATATTATTCGTCTACTGCCTGTTGGCACCGACCTGTCCGTCGAAGCGGCGCGAAGCCCTGTACACCAAAGGCACTAGCAAACACAGCGCGCCCAGCAGACCAGCCCCGGCTATCAAAAGATAGTTGGCGGCTGGTCTTTCTTGTGGGCGCTCATAGCTTACTGCCTCCAGGCGGTAGTGCGGATCATAGGGCAGGGCACTCATCACACGAGAAATCTCAATGGTGCCGGAACTGCCCGCCTTGGCACCCGCAATACGCTGGCGAATCTCCGCGGCAGTGGCCTCTGGGTAGCGCTCGCGCAGCAGGGCTGCGGCCCCACTGACCACAGGGGCAGCAAAACTCGTGCCCACCAAAGGACGGTCTGTGGCCAAGGCGCGAATAAAACCCCCACCCTGGGCTGCCAAACCCATGTGCATGGCTCCTGGGGCATTAACCCCAAAACGGCTCGGGTCGGCCACACTATAGCCCGCCACCGCATAGCCATTATCCACAGCCCCCACACTAATCACCGTTGGCGCATGCGCCGGGTAGACCACCGATCCGGCCTCACACCCATCGCCAATATTCCCCGCGGCCCCAATGACCACCACATTTTCGCGCTCCGCATAGCCCAAGGCCCTATCCACCCCGGCTGTATTGGCTGGCCTGTCGGGGCTAAAGCAACCCACAATGCTGATATTAATCACATGGGCGCCGGCATCCACCGCACGAATAATGGCATCCGCCAGGCTCTCCAAATTACCCCCACGGTCCGGCACATCAATGAGGGTTGCCTGCGGGGCAATGCCCGTCACCCCGCTGCCCGGGGCGGCACCAATAATGCCTGCCACAACGGTGCCGTGGCCATCACAATCCACATGCTCACCGGACAGACTGTGTATTCTGCCTGCTAGGCGCGGGTGCGGTGCAATTCCAGTATCAATAATGGCAACCTTGACGCCCTTGCCTGTGGCAAATTGGTGCGCGTGGGCCAGTTCATCTGCACTAATGGGCGGTGGGCCCTCATCACCCTGGACAGGAATACCCACCGGATTACACCCAAGCGGGGCAGCGGCTAAGTTATCGGCAAGCTCGACGGGAACCTCGGGCTTCGGAGTGGTGTGAATAGTCTCGCGCTCAGTGCTGTGCACGGTACTGTGAACGGTGTGCTGTTCAGTAACCCGTTCAGTAATGCGCTCCACATTATGCTGCACTGCAGTTTGGGTGACGGTGTGGGTTGCCGTTACCGTCACTGTGGCTACTTCCTTCTCCCCATAGGTTGGGGGCTGCCAAATTCCATCCGCCCAGGTGGAAGGTGCACCGGTGCAGATCCACAGGGCAGTGGCCGCCATAATCACAAAAAATCTGCGCATTAGAGAAGCCCCCTGACAAAGTGGAAAAGGCCCATGGAATAGCAGAGCATGGGCAGGGCAAAAGCCACACAGAGGGACTCCATGCGCTCAATCCACACAATGGTGGTCGGGGCCGCATCCGCCAACCAATAGGCAACGACAGGTCCAGAAAGCAGCAGGACAAAGACCACAAGAGGCAGAATGGCAGACCAATGAGCAATATCCTGATTGCTGGCCACCATGGCCCAGGAGAGCACCATAGCAATGAGAACCAACCACAAAGCCCAGGCACTAGGGGTGGTGCGCATGCGCACACAATGCAGAGCACAGGCCCCAGCCACAGCAATCATGGCACCGAATACAAAACGAGGCGAAGAAAGCCCCAGCCAGAGGCACATAAAAGACGGAATGAGCATGCCGGCGGCAATACAAATGCAGGCGCCGATAGTGGAGCCCTCATGAAGCTCCAAGGCACAGGAAGCCTCATCCGAAAAAGAGCGGGGCTCCGGGGTAGTGAGCTCCTCACCGGCACTCGGCAGGCGCGGCACCTTCAAACCAGAAAGAGTGGCACAGGCCTGCGGGCCCACCATCAGAGCCACCAAACCAATAAGACTCAAAGCCGAACCAAAAGCCCACAGGCTTGGCAGCAACAAACTCAAGCCGCAAGAAAGCAGCAGAATGACAAAAATAGTGCCACAGCCTGCAAGAATACGAGGTGCACGAATTAAACCAATAGGCAGAGTGGCCAAAGCCAAAACCGAACCACCACAGCCCGCCAAAGCCCAGCTAAAACCGGCCATGGTGAGAAAGGAGGACGTCGATAAGCCAAGAAAGATGGAGCCCGCAGCACCAAAAACAGAACCAGCGGCGCGCGACCACGCAGCCACACCAAAAGACACCAAAGCAAGCACCACAGCCGCCGGGGCAAAAGGCGCAATCACCATAATCCCCACAGAGCACGCAAGGAAGAGCGCCAAAGAAAGCCCCTGGATACGGCTCGTTGTAGGCAAATCGGCCAAAGATTCAGCGGCATCAACCAAAACCGGATGCGGGGCCAACTGGTAGGGCCGAAGAACAATAGTGGAGCCCTGGCCAATCGGCAACTGGGCAAGAGGCACCGAATAATCCAACTCAGTGCCAAGAGCAGTCGAAATAGACCACGGCGAATCAATCGCCGGGGCCTCCAATAAGGCTAAAAGTTCTTCCAAAACCTCAGCCAAAGACATCCGCGACGGGATAGAAATATCCAGGGCCTTATCCCCGGCGGGCAGCTCAAGGCGCACACGTAGCCTATACGCTGCATTAATGCTTTGTGGGTGTACGTGAAGGGACACATTTCCTCTTCCCACCCTTTCCCTAGATTCCATTATGCATTATCATGAAGATTGGGTAAAGGGGGATTGGACATGAATGAACGTGATTACGGTCGTCCGACCGCTTCACCAGGGCGAAAGCGCTATCGCCCCGCCACTCCCACAAGGGGTCATCACCCCTGAAAAGATTCCGCCAGCACCCCGGCCACAGCCGGTACCGCTGGTGCGACTCATCATGCCAGCACTCATGATTCTGCTGGTCATCGGCATGCTTTTCTTCATGCTGCGCGGCGGCGCCAACCCAATGATGGCGCTCTTCCCGCTCATGATGGTGGCAAGCATGCTGGGGATGGGCGGCGGCATGCGCGCCGAAGACCTCGATGAACAACGCCGCGCCTTTATGCGCCATGTCGAAGTCATTAGGCACAAAGCCCACGAGAACGCGCACCAACAGCGCCTCAACCAAATGCACTACCACCCAGATCCGGAAAAGCTCTGGTCAATGCTAGGTTCGCGCAGAATGTGGGAGCGGGAAGCCGATGCATTCCCCATCCGCGTTGGCACCGCCACCACCGGCCTGTGCACCCCAATTGAAGTACCCGACTCGGGCGCCACCGAAGACCTGGACCCCGTGTGCAGCGTGGCCATGCGCCAATTCGTCGCCGCATACGGGACAGTACCCGACATGCCATTAGTGCTGGAAATGGGGGCCTTCGCGCGGATCCACTTCACCGGGGCGGCAGCCATGGACGGGGTGCGGGCACTAGTCTGCCAACTCCTCTTCCACTACGGGCCAGAAGTACTCAGCATTAGTTGGGATACGGACGAATGGGACTGGCTCAAATGGACTCCCCATAGCATTGAGCAGGCAGAATTCCACGTCCACGTGGGCAATACGCCCCCACCGGACACCAACTGTGTGCTCGCCTTCGGGGCCAATAGTGATGAAGTCACCATTGAAATCTGCGGGGAATCCGCCACCATCAGCATGGATACCCCACAAGGTGTGGAAAAACTAGGGCAGGCCGATAGGCTCAGCCACGACCAAGCCGAATATTTCGCACGGGCCCTCACCGGCTATCGGCGCCCCATGGCCACCGAACAGCACACCACTGTCATGACCAACCTGGATTGGTCGCCGCGTGGCCGCATGCGGCTCAAAGTGCCAATTGGGGTGGATAACCAGGGCAAACCCGTACTTCTTGATTTGAAAGAACACGCCCAAGGCGGTGTGGGGCCACACGGCCTATGCATTGGTGCCACCGGCTCCGGAAAATCCGAGCTCCTACGCACCCTTGTTGTGGCCCTGGCCTCCACACACAGCCCTGAGGCCCTCAACCTGGTTTTGGTGGACTTCAAAGGTGGCGCTACCTTCCTGGGACTTGACGGCCTGCCCCACACCAGTGCCGTCATCACCAACCTCAGTGAGGAAGCCACCCTGGTTGAGCGCATGCAAGACGCCATCAATGGTGAAATGACCAGGCGCCAGGAAGTGCTACGCCGCGCCGGGAATTTTGCCAATGTCTCCGCCTACAATAAGGCCTACTATGCCGGGGAGTTGGCGGAGGAATTCGGACCCATGCCGGCCCTGCTCATTATCCTCGATGAGTTTTCAGAACTCCTAGGTCAGCACCCTGATTTTGCAGATCTGTTCGTCGCGGTGGGCCGTCTTGGCCGCTCCTTGGAAATGCACCTGCTGCTTGCCAGCCAGCGCTTGGAGGAAGGCAAACTGCGTGGTTTGGATTCGCACCTCTCCTACAGGATTGGTTTGAAGACTTTCTCCGCCAGTGAGTCCCGCCAAGTCTTGGGCGTTCCGGATGCCTATTCGCTTCCGGCCCAGCCTGGCCTGGGATATTTGAAAGTTGATGCCGATGAGCCGGTGCGCTTTAAGGCCGACTATGTCTCCGGGCCTGTGGAGGAAATCAGTGAGGCAGCCCCAGCACCCATGGTTGCCTTTCAGGGCTGGCATAGCCTGGAATATGTTCACACCCGCAGCCACAACCACAATAGTTCCAAGAGTATTGCGGACTTGATTGTGGATGCGAGCCGGCGGGCGGCTGGGGAGATGCGGGCCCATAAGATTTGGTTGGACCCATTGCCGCCGAATCTCAGCTTGGGTGCGTTGACCAGCGAGAATCCGAAGCCGGGTTTCTTGCGTTGTGTGCTTGGTTTGATTGATAGGCCGGCAGTCCAGCGCCAAGACCCACTGATTATGGACCTGCAGGGCGCTGGCGGCCATGTGGCCGTCTGTGGCGGCCCCCAAAGTGGCAAGAGTACGGCTCTGCGCAGTATTGCTTTGAGCCTCGCTGGTACTCACAGTACCGATGAACTGCGCTTTTACTGCATTGGTAGTGAGTTCGATAGTCTTGCAGGCTTGCCGCATGTGGCTGCGGTGGCCAGTGATCCGGAGCGTATTCGCGCCGTCATTGATGAGGTCAGTAGTTTTGTGGATCAGCCGGAAGAGCGCCATACGCTGCTGTTTATTGATGGTTGGCATAACCTCAATGAGGACTATGGGGATATTCTCACCCATATTGCCTCCGATGGTTTGGCCGCCCGCGTGCACCTGATTGTCAGCACCCCACGCTGGGGCGGTATTCGCATGGCCGCCAGGGATTCCATAACTAACCGCATTGAGCTTAAATTGAGCGACCCGATGGATAGCCTCGTTGAGATCAAATCGCAGAAACAGGTTCCTGAGCAGCCAGGACGCGGAATCAGTTATGTGGGCGAGCAGATTATGGTGGCGTCGGCAAGCGAAGAGGAAAGCGCGCGCATCATTGATGAAATTCGTGCCCGCGGGGAGCAGCCGGTGCCGGTGCTCAAGGAACTGCCGCAGCACATTATGCTCAGCGAGCTGCCGCTGGAGCCCGGCGCGATTACGCTTGGTCTGCGCGGCGCCGGTTTGGTGCCTGCTACCTGGAATTTTGTGGAGAACCCCTTCTTGTTCATTGCGGGTAATCGTGGTTCGGGTAAGTCCACGGCCTTGGCCACCATTGTTCGCAATATTGAACAGATGCCGGATGCGCAGATTGTGATGCTGGACCATAAGCGTAGTCATTTGGGTTTGGTGTCGCCTTCGGTGACGCGGGCATATAGCGCTTCCTCGGATGCGAGTTCGGCTGCGATTTCGGATTTGGTTGACTACCTCAGTTTGCGATTGCCGCAGGCAGATACCACTCCGGAGCAGCTTCGCACGCGTAGTTGGTGGCAGGGCCCTCATATTTTCTTGCTTATCGACGACCTCGATGTGCTACCGGACATGACCCTGTCACCTCTCCAAAGCCTTATCCCTTATGCCCGTGATATTGGGCTGTCCATTGTGATTGCCCGTAATGCCGGTGGTCTTCATCGTGCGCTGTATCAGCCGGTCATTGGGGATATTAAAGACCAAAGTCCCACTGTGCTGCTTCTCGATACTGATCCTGATGAGGGCAGTGTGCTGGGCATTCGTACAACCCACCAACCGCCGGGTCGCGGCCACCTTGGCCCGAATAACCTGATATTGGTTGCCCGGCCTGAAGAGAAAGGACTCTCATGAGCCGTATTCGTTTAGAAATCAATCTGCTGGAAACAGCAACTATCATCTCCGGGGTTCCTGGGGCTGATGCCATCTACCGTTATGATTTGCCTGCTGCCGGTGTGGCGGAGGGTTGGGCTGCGAAAGCAGTCTGCACTCAGATCAAGGAGATTGGTGGCCCTGATTGGCCTGATATTGATGTGGCCGTCAAGGGTGATAAGAAGGCCACGGAAAGCCTGATTTCGGCTTTGTTGGCCCAGGGTGTTTTGGCCTTCCCGGCTGAGTATAGCCCGGAGAAGCCGGCGAAGAAACGCAGGAAGCCGCTGTTGACCTGCGCTTCTCTCGCATCGGTTTTTGTTGTCTTGGCTGCCATTGGCGCCATGGTCTATGCCCGTGATGATGCCGCCACGGAGGTTTCTGCGGAGGTCATGCCGGCCAATGCGGAGGGCCAGGGCTCGATTATTTATAACGGCAAGAAGATTAATTTGCCGACCAGTAGCCCCGTGATGTTGCCGGGCACCCAGAGCGGGACTCAGAGCGGAAATCAGAGTGGGGCCCAGAGCATGCTTGGCGGTAGCCAGGAGCCTACGTCGAGTAGCTCGGCTGCAAGTCTCTTTGGGGCCTCTGATGGAAATGTGCAGCTCAATGGCTTCGTGGTGCCGAGTAGCGTCAATTGGCAAGTGGTTGGCGATGGGGTAGTGGGCAGTCTGTCCACCGACCCCGATCAGCGCATTATGGTTCTGCGTGACTTGGTCTATGAGGACGAGTTGATGCTGGAGATGATCACGGAGGATCCAAATCTGCGGGCCATTGCGCCGCGCCATGGGCGTGCCAACACCATTGACTATGTGGAGGAGCCGGGGGATGGCTCTGTGGTCTATTGGACGAGCTGGCGTGAGAACCCTACGCGTATCTCCATTGGATGCCATACGCGACAGCAGCCAACAGAGGCCCAAATGAGCCGTTGTAACAGTCTGGTAGAGCAGACTAACACGTTAAAGAAAACTGCAGGTAGTTAGCCATATTTTGCAGTTCGGGACGGTAAAAAATCATCACCCGTCTAATGGAATGAAAGCCGCTGCAGAGGCTTTGACCCCATCCCTACGAGAAGAAAGGCTCACATGAGTACTTTTATCACCACATCCGACGTGATGCGGAAAGCTGCAACTGATGTCGAGAATGTTCGTCTGGAGGTAAATCAGAATCTGACTGACATCAAGCGCATTGTCACCAACCTGTCCAGCCACTGGGCGGGTAATGCACAGGCAAGCTTCGTCAAATTGATGACTGAGTGGGACCACAACGCCAAAAACCTCAGCGAGGCACTCCAAAGCATTGGACGCAATATCACTGCCAATGCTCAGGCCTTCGATGAGCAAGAGTCCCTCAACGCCAATGTATTCACCAAGATGGCTGGCAACAGCTAGAAAGGAACTGCTCAATGAGTACCAGGATCAAGTACAACTTCGGTGAGATTTCTGCCGCATCGCAGAGCATCAACTCCCAAGCCGCAAAGATCACCGAGAGGCTCACAGAACTCAAGCGCCGACTTCAGCCAATGGTGGCCGAATGGCAAGGCGAATCCGCCGCCGCATATAACGTGGCGCAGGAGCAGTGGGATAAGTCCATGGCGAATCTCAATATGATTCTCCAGACCATCTCCAAGAATCTGCATCAGAGCAACGCCAATATGGATGCTGTCAATAAGCGTGCAGCCCAGTCCTGGCAGATGTCTTAGGAGGCTTATAGAACAGAAGCCTACCTTAGAACCGTTTCAGTAATTGACTCTCTCTTCCTCGAACGTGGTGGTCGGTTCGCTGGCCACCACTATTAGGGGAGTGTAGAGATTGCAGTTTAAGCAAGAAAAATATCCACCGTGTGCTTCATATAAGCGCTGAAGCGCACATGATTTGAACCCTTTCCCCGACTCGAGCCGTGCAGTGCCCACCCTGGTACGTGTGCGGCTAGTGGTCGTTAAGCGGTTCGTGGATAAAACCTCGATAAAACACTGTCACTATAAGCGCTATAAAGAAAGGAGAGCGATAGAGACATTAGCTCCTAGATTCGGTTAGTGTTCGGCTGACAGTGGTCCAACCCCACTGTCAGCTTGCTTTTGTGTTTCTACTCCTGTAATATCTGATATTCGTGTGTGAGCATAGGACACGTGCGGGTCTCCACCGGCCGCCGTACGTCACTCCGCTCATGCGGTTCATTTTGGCTGGCAGTTCTAGACAGACTTTAAGGAGTCCTTAGTGTCTACTTATCACCCAAAGAGCGGTGACATTACCCGTAAGTGGTATGTCATCGACGCTACTGATGTGGTGCTAGGTCGCCTGGCTTCCCAGGTTGCAGACCTTCTCCGTGGCAAGGGTAAGCCACAGTTCGCACCTAACGTTGACTGCGGTGACTATGTCATCATCGTTAACGCTGACAAGGTCCATATTTCTTCTAACAAGCGTGACCGCGAGTTCCGTTACCGTCACTCCGGTTACCCAGGCGGCTTGACCACCCTCTCCTTGGGTCGTTCCATGGAACTGCACCCAGAGCGCGTCGTCTTCGAAGCTATTGAGGGCATGCTTCCTCACAACAAGCTTTCCCGCGCTTCTGTCAAGAAGCTCCGCGTATTCGCTGGCTCCGAGCACCCATATGCTGCTCAGAAGCCAGAGACCTATGAGATTAAGCAGGTGGCACAGTGACCGAGAACAATGTAGAGAACAACGTAGCTGACGCTGCTGACATCGCTGCAGCAACCGCCGCTACCGCAGAGTTCACCAACACCATCGGTGACGCTGTTGCTTCCGCTAGCCCAGAGGTTGCTGAGGCTGCTGCTCCAGCAATCTACGAGGGTCCAATCCAGACCGTTGGTCGCCGTAAGCGCGCAGTTGTCCGCGTGCGTATGGTTGAGGGTTCCGGCAAGTTCGTATGTAACGGCCGCACCCTGGAAGAGTACTTCCCTAACAAGCTGCACCAGCAGGCCATCAAGAGCCCACTCGCTCTGATCGACCGTGAGGGTCAGTTCGACATCATCGCCAATATCCACGGTGGCGGCCCAACCGGTCAGGCTGGCGCTTTCCGTCTCGCTATTGCGCGTGCTCTTAACAAGTACAATCCGGCTGACCGCCCAGCTCTCAAGAAGGCTGGCTTCCTCACCCGTGATGCTCGTGCTGTTGAGCGTAAGAAGGCTGGTCTGCACAAGGCCCGTCGTGCACCTCAGTACTCCAAGCGTTAAGTCGCTGGTACGCCAAGACCCCACCTCGGTGGGGTCTTTTTTTTATGTTCTAGTCATCCATTATTTGGCGGATAGTGAGAGTGCCCAAATAGGCGATAATTCCAAGAATCCACGCCCAGTAGAGTGGGGCAGCAGTGGACTGCAAATGAACCGCAGACCAGAAAACCGCAGCTCCAGTGGCCCACAGTGCAGAAATGCGCCACGGGCTTCCCTTATATTGGTGGGGTGCCGCCTGGTTGGTCCATTTGAGGCCAACACGCAGTGCAAAGAGGTCCATGGACAGCCCCATCGCCGCCAACAGTGGAATCCACTCTGCAAGTCTTGAGCCCTGCATCGTGTCATCATTCATAGTGATGGCCGCTGTCCACAGGGCAAGAATCGGAATGCTTAAAAGTACGTAGTCACGACTGATTTTTGGTATTTGAATACTGGTATTTGGTGCTGTCATGGCAACCTCCTTTCTTCTGATTTTCACTATAATCTTCGCAATCGTAGGTTGCAACGATTCCTGCCTGTACATGACGATTGATTACCCCCGTTGGGTGCTGCCACCTGCCGATTTGGGTGCCCTGGGGCAGAAAAGTTTACCCCCGGTTGATCCGGCGGTAGCACCTGTACTTTGGTATCATTAGTGGCGACATGAGAGCACAATTTCCCCATCTGCGCGGTTTGGATGGACTTCGTGGCCTGGCGGTCCTCGCCGTTGTGGCCTACCACTTCTTCGGTGCCAGCGCACCGGGTGGTTTCCTTGGTGTAGATATTTTCTTCGTCCTTTCCGGCTTTCTCATCTGCTCTTTGCTTATCGACGAATCCCGTCATTCACCAACCTCCCGCCCTTCCCTTCGTGGCTTTTGGATGAGGCGATTCCGCCGCATTGTGCCCGTGGCCAGCTTTGTTCTCATTGTGGTTGTGGCCCTTGCGGGTGCGGTGGGCGGCGACCTCTCAGCCGGCATTGCGCCCCAATTCTTTGGCTCTTTCCTTTTTGTGAATAACTGGGTGCAGGTGGCGCAATCCCAAAGCTACTTCAGTGACACTGTTCCCCATATTTTCGGCCACTATTGGTCCCTTGGTGTGGAAGAGCAGTTCTATCTCATCTTCCCCTTCATTTTCTTGGGTTTCTGTCGCCGTGGCATGCGCGGTATTCGCGCACTGGGCTGGGTGGCCATTGTGGGTGCGCTGCTGTCCACAGTGTCCATGGCTGTGGGTTTTGATCCCCAGCAGGACCCTTCCCGCCTCTATTTTGGTACTGATACCCACGCCATGGGTTTGCTCCTTGGTGTGGCCTTGGCAGCCCTGCTGAGTAGCAACCGTGAGGGCGAAGTTTTTCGTACTTTTAGCTCCCCGCGCGCACGCAACTTTACCGCGATAGCCGGTCTAGCTGCACTGATCGGAATTTTGTGCTGTGTGCTGTGGATGCATTCACAGACGGCCTTCACCTTCCGTGGTGGATTCCTCCTGGCTTCCATTCTCACCGCAGTGGTGGTTTTCGCCGTGGTGCAGGGCCACTATGCCGCCCCGGGTAGTCTCGCCCACCGCTTTAATTACACTCTTCTTGGTAATTCTGTGCTGCGCAGCCTTGGCCGATGGTCCTTCAGCATTTACCTGTGGCACTGGCCAGTGTGGATTTTCCTCACCCACACCACTGCCCACCCACAATGGCAGCACCGCACCATAGCTGTGGCGGCAACCTGCATCATTAGCTATCTGAGCTGGCGTTATGTGGAACTGCCTGCCTCCCGCTTTATTGGCCGCCCACGCCGACCCATTGCGTGGGAGGACCCACGGGAGCACAACCGCGTGGCCTACCGTGTGATTATGAGCCTGCTTGTGGTCATTAGCCTGGGCGGGGCAGTAGTGAGTCTTGCGCACTCCAACCGCCCAACCCTCTTGGAGCAACAGCTCGCAGCCAATGAAGCAAAACTCAAGGATAAGGGCCACAAGAAGCAGAACCACCCCACCACAGGCGTGTGGGCTATGGATGAACTCACCGGCGAGGACATGACTGCGGTTGGTGATTCTGTGATGTTGGCGAGCGTCGATAAGCTATATGAGCAATTCCCCGGCATTTATATTGACGCGGCCGTTTCGCGCGGAATGCCAGGCATCCTGGAAACCCTGCAGACCATGGCCGAGCACAATGAACTACGCCCAGTTGTGGTCCTGGGTGTGGGAACCAATGATGAAGTAGAGCCTTTTGAAATCGCGCAGGTCATGCGTATCGTCGGGCCGGAACGCCTCCTTGTGCTCACCGCCCCTCATGGTGATCGCCCATGGATTGCCGATAGTATCCCCACTATTTTCCGTGCCGCCAAGCGCTACCCAAATGTGGTTGTGGCCGATTGGAATGGGGCCGCAATTGCCAATCCACAAACCCTGGCCTGGGACGGCATTCACCCGGATGGGGAGGGCGCCTACCTATATGCCCGCGAGATTCGCCTGGCCATGGACTATTTTCTGCAGATCCGCGCGCATAAATAGGCTGCGCCCCGGCCAGGCAACCCCGCCCGCGCGCCTGCGGTTGGCATAATAGAACCTATGACTCGTCTTTTTGGTACGGACGGTGTGCGTGGCCTGGCTAACCAGGCACTGACCGCCTCCCTAGCAATGCGACTCGGTGCCGCAGCCGCCCGAGTTCTCACCAAAGAAAACCGAACCTCCAAGCGTCGCCCAGTGGCCATTATTGGCCGTGACCCACGTGTCTCCGGCGAAATGCTCGCAGCCGCCCTTTCCGCAGGTATGGCTAGCCAAGGTGTCGATGTGCTGCGTGTTGGCGTGCTCCCAACCCCTGGTGTGGCCTTCCTGACCGATGACTACGGCGCCGATATGGGTGTGATGATTTCCGCCTCCCATAACCCAATGCCCGATAATGGCATTAAGTTCTTTGCCGCCGGTGGCCGCAAGCTTGATGATGCCATTGAGGATGAAATTGAAGCTGAGATGGCACGCCTGGAAGAAACCGGCCCCACCGGCCATGGTATTGGTCGTGTTTTGGAGGAGGCAGGCGACGCCCAGGAGCGCTACCTGGCCCACCTACGCCAAGCAATGCCAACGGATCTTACCGGCCTGACTGTGGTTGTGGATGCCGCTAATGGTGCTGCCTCCGAGGTGGCCACCCTGGCCTATGGGGCTGCCGGTGCGACCGTCATCCCAATTCACAATCACCCAAATGGCTACAATATCAACGATAATTGTGGCTCCACCCATATCAATGTTATTCGCGCCGCTGTGCTTGAGCATGGGGCTGACCTGGGTCTTTCTCATGATGGTGATGCGGACCGCTGCTTGGCTGTGGATGCGAATGGCAATATTGTGGATGGCGATCAGATTATGGCCATCCTTGCTCTTGGCATGAAGGATAATGGTGAGCTGCGCAAGAACACGCTGGTAGCCACAGTCATGTCGAATCTTGGCCTCAAGATTGCCATGAAGGAAGCTGGCATTAATCTCATCACCACCGCTGTGGGTGACCGCTATGTGTTGGAGGAGCTCAACCGCCAGGGCTATTCCCTCGGTGGCGAGCAGTCTGGCCATATTGTGCTGCCGGATCACAGCACCACCGGTGATGGTGTGCTCACTGGCCTGGCGATTATGACTCGTATGATTGAAACCGGTTTGAGCTTGGAGTCCCTGGCCACCGCGATGAAGGTCATGCCACAGGTGCTCATTAATGTGCCTGTGAGCGATAAGAGCCGCATTGCCGATGATGAGCGCGTGCAGACTGCTTTGGCTAAGGCCGAGGCGGAGCTTGGTGAAACCGGCCGTATTTTGCTGCGACCTTCTGGAACTGAGGAGCTGTTCCGCGTGATGGTGGAGGCGCAGGACCAGGAATCGGCGCGTCGACTAGCTGGCCGAATTGCCGCTGTGGTTGCTGAAGTCTAAGCCCCAGAAAAAGTACAAAAACAAAGCCGTAGGTCTAAGAGCCTGCGGCTTTGTAGCATGTTGGGGTTTACCTGCTGTTTTGTGGCTTTTGTAGGGGTGTGAAGTGGGTGCTCGTCTAATGGGCAAAGACACTTTTCACTTCGATCAAAGGAGTTCACATGAGCCTCGATTTTGATCCGCAGCAGTGCCTTGCGGCCATTGGGCAGTTGCGCACCTATGCGGAAGCTACTCGACGCGCCCATAATGACCCGCCCACACTTGGGGACGGTGACCTGGGTAAAGGCTTTACTGATATTGCCCCGCGTCTGAACCGATTCCTTGTTCGCGCCTACCGTACGCGCCAAAGTCATAGTGAAGTCATCTATGGGATTTCACGCAAGGCCGAAAATACGGTCAAAAGCCTGGTGGAGGCCGATGGCGCTGCGGCCACCAACCTGACGTCCAATCTTTCAGTCGGTAGTGGGAAGAGGCGGTAACCATGGCCATTGTTACCGAAAATAATGCAAATTCCCATGCCAATAACTATGACAATATTGCCAAGAATGTGGCTGAAAATTCACGGGGCGCCTGGTCACCTGCAGTTACTCCGCAGCAGATCCGCCTGGCCGCCTCAACCAGTGTGGGTTTGGACACCTCCAAAATTGTCAATGCTGCCCGCCGCGTCATGGGTGTGGCTAAGGACAAATATCTTGGTGGCATTTTCCAGGCCCTGAAGCCCGTGCTGATATCTGTGGCCTCGGGTTTTATCATTTCAGCCATTAGTAAGGCCATTAGTAAATTCCGCAAGAATGAAAACCAGTCGGAAAAGATAGTTGAGCAAACTGTCGACGCCTGCAATGCCGCCTTGGAAATGGAAAATCAAACCAACCAAAAGGCATCCGAGGTTTTGCAGCAACTCTACTCTGCCATCAATGAGGCCTATGCTGTCCTGCGCACCATTGACATCAGCACCCCTGAGGGCGAAGCCCGTTTTGCACAAATAGCCTCCCAAGCTGGCGCTTTGGTGGACCAGGCTGCTGCCATCCTCCTCGATCTGTTCAAGAATAGGGATGAGCAGATGCGCGCAATTTGGGAGCGCCTCATTGGGGAGGATGGTGATATTGGTCGCTGTCTGCCTCCCGATGAAGCACAGGTCGGCATGGCCTCCGAATTCGTTGAGGAACTCACCAGCGACCCTGCCATCAAGGACGCTGACCGTCTTGTGGATAGCGGTGCATCCTCCGGTGGGGGTGGCTCCGCGGGCTTTGGCGGTGGCGGCTTTAGCGGGGGTGGATTCAGCGGTGGCGGTGGCTCCGGCGGCGGTGCTGGTGGGGCCGGTGGCGCGGGTGGCGCTGGCGGTGTCGGCGGACAGATCGGCACCAACCCGCCGCCTAGCAGCGAAAACCCAAACCCTGATTCACCTCCCGCCCCCGGTGGTGGTGAGGGCGGCGCCACGGGCGGTAACCACGGCGGCACCGGTGGTGGCTCACAGGGCGGTGGTTCTGGGGGCGGTTCTGGTACCGGCCGGGAAACTCAATTGCCTCCACCAGATGAACCTTCCGATGATCAGAAAGAACGGCAAAGACTGGATGACGGCGAATGGACCCCACCAACTCTTGAAGACCCAGGAAGGCCGCAGATGCCTGAAGATCCAATTGGCAGCGAAGATCCCGTCGATGATGAAGAATATGAGGATCTGAAGGTGGATGACCCCGGCAGCGGAGGAACAGGCGGCAATGAGACCGGTACAGGGGCCGGCACTGGTACTGGTACAGGGACTGGTACAGGTACCGGAACAGGTACTGGTACTGGTACTGGTACCAGCACGGGAACCGGCACAGAAAACGGTACAGAAACTTCAGAGACCGGTACTGACACCGGCACTGATGCGGGCACGTCTACCTCGGAGACGGAGACTCAAACTGAGGATACGTCTGAGGCTAGTACCCAAACTGAGCAATCAGCGGATGCTAGTACCCAGACTGAGGATCCTGTAGTCGAGGAAGATACCCCTGCGGATGAGGAGCCGAAGGCCGAGTCGGAGGAGGAAAAGACTGAGGAAGACTCAGGTTCTGATTCCAATTCCGATTCGGAGCCTTCCGGTGGCCTGTTGTCCAATATGGGGGCAGTGCTTGGCATTGTCGGTGTCAGTGCCTTAATTGGCGGGCTCATCAAAGCACTGGGTGATTTCCTGGCAACCCAGGGTATTAACCCCTTCGCAGTGCCGATTGGTGAGCCACCAGTAGCAGCCGCAGCAGAAGCGCCGGCGCCAGCACCACATCCAGCGCCACATCCAGCGCCGGAGCCGGCACCAGCACCCGCGGCAGCCCCACCCCCAGCGGCAGAACCCGCAGCTCATAACCCGGTTCCTGCACAACAAGCAGCCAGCGCGCCAGTCACCAAGAGCTACAGCGGTGGCGGCGGTGGCGGCGTGACCAGTGGCGGCGGTGGTGGAAGCTATTCCGCCCCAGCGCCAGCACCAAGCCCAGCGGTAGCGCCGGCCGCACAATCAGCACCCATCAGTGAACCCTCATACCAACCAGCATCCAATCCCACATGTGTGCCCGCAGGGCCCCGAATTAGAAAGGCAGGTCGATGGACATGACCAGCAAGAACTTCAACCCGAGCACCTTCCTCAGCAGGGGAACCGGTGCCCGGAGCATGAAGGACAGCAAGGCTAAGAAGGAGGCCTATGCTGATATCACCCCAATGGATCCGCTAGAGGCAATCCAAAACTACAAGACTGAGTACTCCACTCAGTACAGTAGCTTCCGTGACATGGTGGAACAGCTGACCCACACCAATGATGCCACCCAGCGCGCATTCCTGGAGAGCCTCAAGAAGTGCACCTCCAAGGCAAATATGCGCAGCTTTACCCGCCATGGCAATTGTGCAGGCAGAATTAGAAACCCTCGCAGTTCCATGGAGAGGAACAACGAGGGTGATGATGATGGACTTAGCGGAGTCCCGGCACTACTCCGTTAAGTAGGCCCTTGCCGGCGCCCCAGCTTCGCGCCGCGATATTATCGCCAAGCGCAAGCAGGGCGCCCTTTGTATGAGTCTCCACATTCTTAACAGAAGTGTGGGCATCAGCAAAGCCCGTATATTTCTGCTGGCCATCCAGAGTGTTAAGCAAAAAGCCGGTGAGCAAGGAGCGTGCAATCTCCTGCTGGTGGTGCTGTGGCAAGCCCATGCCCATAACAAAGCGAGTCACAATACCCTCGGCGAAACCATTCTGGGTGGCACCATTAATCTCACGGTAGACCACATCGCCACGCCACTTCTGTGCAACCTTGGCTGGGTTACCTGCAGTAATCAAGGATGGCTTACCGGAGCCCAAAATCATAGCCTTGGTGCGAATCTGACGGGCAACATCATAAGACGATGGGTTAGTGGCGGCAGGGTAGAGGGCACCAACCGCACCCAAGTCAGTACGCTGAGCCGCTGCAAGAATAGCGGCACCCGCACCCATACCGTGGCCGGCAACACCAACCTTGCCGGGGGACACAGTGATATTGCCATTACCCAAGCGCACACCCGCCAAAATATCCAAGGTGGACAGCAAGTCCATGGCAAAACCCTCATGGTCAGGGGTAAAGCCCTTCTCAGTATCAGGGGCAGCCACAACAATGCCCCAGGAGGCCAGGTGCTTAAAGGTCTGGTGGTAGCGGTGAATACCAGTCATCCAGTCATGGCCGAAAGCAACAGCTGGCAGAGCCTTGCCCTCAGCTGGTGCATAAACCTTGCCGGGAAGCCCAGCATAATCCAGGTCACCGGTAACAACACGGTGTGGACCACGCTTAGAAAGCTTCTGCACAAGTTTCGTAATATCTACTGTATTTTCAGCCACGCTGCTTTTCCTTGAGTAACTCGACGATACGGTTATCAAGTCTCAAGTTTAGCGTTAATATGGCGCGGGCTGTGAATAGCTCGCGGAAAGCTGCAGCGCGCCGGGCCCACAATTCCAAATTCCAGCGCCTTTAATCTATGTCTATTGGTCTTTAAGGCCCCAAGTTGAATTTGTATACCTCTTTGACGGCAAGGAAACTAACATGAGGCCATTTTTGGGGTATCTTGGAGTGCATGTGTGGAATCGTGGGTTATGTTGGAACGCGTCCAGGCTTGACTGTTGCAGTTGAGGCTTTGAGGCGCATGGAATATCGCGGCTATGATTCTTCTGGTGTCGCCGTTGCCGATAATGATGGACATGTCAACATCGTTAAACGCGCAGGTAAGATTGATAATCTTGCAGAATTGATTGAAGAAAAGGGGGAGGCTTCCTTCCCCGGCACGACCGCTATTGGTCATACCCGTTGGGCCACCCACGGCCGCCCAACGGATGCTAATGCGCACCCCCATAAGTCTTTTGATGGCAAGGTCGCCATTGTTCACAATGGCATTATTGAGAACTTTAGCCCTCTTCGCCAGGAGCTGACTGATGCCGGCATTACTCTTCTTTCGGAGACTGACTCGGAAGTTGCTGCCCATCTTCTTGCCCTTGCCTATAATGAGGGCCCAACCGCCGGTGACTTTGAGGCCTCCGCTCTTGCTGTGCTGAATCGCCTCGAGGGTGCTTTTACCTTGCTGTTTATGCATGCCGATCATCCTGGCACCATTATTGCAGCCCGTCGTTCGACCCCACTGATTATTGGTGTGGGCGAGCAGGAAATGTTCCTTGGCTCCGATGTTGCTGCCTTTATTGAGTACACCCGCAATGCGGTGGAGCTCGGCCAGGATACTGTGGTCATTCTGCACCAGGATGGCTATGAGCTGCGCAATTTCGACGGCACCCCTGCCGAGGGCAAGCCTTTCACCATTGACTGGGATTTGGCAGCCGCCCAGAAGGATGGCTTCGAGTCCTTCATGGATAAGGAGATTCACGAGCAGCCAGCCGCCGTGCGCGATACCTTGGCCGGCCACTTTATTGATGGCCGCGTGGTTCTTGATGAGCAGAATCTGACGGATGCTGATCTCAAGTCCATTGATAAGGTCTTCGTCGTTGCTTGTGGTAGCGCCTACCATGCGGGCCTTTTGGCCAAGTATGCCATTGAGCACTGGGTTCGTATCCCTGTGGAGATTGAGGTGGCTTCCGAGTTCCGTTACCGCGATCCTGTTTTGGATGCCCGCACCCTGGTGGTTGCTATTTCCCAGTCCGGTGAGACTGCGGACACCCTTGAGGCTTTGCGCCACGCTAAGGCCCAGGGCGCTAAGGTCCTGGCTATTTGTAATACCAATGGCTCCCAGATTCCACGTGAGTCTGATGCGGTGCTCTACACCCATGCGGGCCCGGAGATTTCTGTGGCTTCCACTAAGGCTTTTATTTCCCAGATTGCCGCGAACTACATTCTTGGTCTTGCATTGGCGCAGGCCAAGGGTACCAAGTATCCGGATGAGATTGCGGAGATTTGGGCTGGTTTGGAGTCTATTCCTGCCAAGATTGACCAGTTGCTTGATGTGGATACGCAGGTCACTGAGATTGCTACTGAGTTGGGTGCTATCCCAACCATGCTCTTCCTTGGCCGCGGCGTGGGCTACCCGGTTGCCCTTGAGGGCGCGCTCAAGCTTAAGGAGCTTGCATATATTCATGCGGAGGGTTTCCCAGCCGGCGAGCTCAAGCACGGTCCTATTGCCCTGATTAAGGATGATCTACCTGTGGTTGTTGTGGTGCCGAGCCCTCGTGGTGTCAAGGTGCTGCATTCGAAGATTGTGTCCAATATCCAGGAGATTCGTGCCCGCGGTGCTAAGACTATTGTCATTGCGGAGGAGGGCGATACCGCCGTTGAGCCTTATGCAAACTGGCTGATTCGTATCCCTGAGAGCTCCACGATTATGCAGCCGCTGCTCGCAACTATTCCTTTGCAGTTCTTGGCGGAGCGTATCGCTAAGGAATGTGGCAATCCGGATATTGATAAGCCACGAAATCTTGCTAAGTCTGTGACTGTCGAGTAGCAGCAGGAGTAGAGGATGATTATCGACCAGTGCTATACGCGTATTGATCTTGGTGCTATTGGGCGCAATGTTGAGCGGATAAAGGCGCTGGTCGCCCCCGCCAAGATGATGGCTGTGGTCAAGGCGGATGGATATAATCATGGCGCTGTCGAGGTGGCCCGCACCGCGCTCGCCCATGGCGCCGACCAGTTGGGTGTCGCTACTGTCCCTGAGGCCCTTGCTTTGCGACGCTCCGGCATTACAGCCCCAATCCTCGCATGGATTTGGCTCCCAACCAATACCGATCTGCTCCGAGAGGCCATTGACCAGGGCATTCGTCTTGGTGTTTCCTCTGTGGAGCATGCCCGTGTGGCCGCCGAGCTTGGCGCCACTGTGGATATTAAGGTCGATACTGGTCTTCTTCGTGGCGGTGTCCGCGAGGAGCACTGGGCCGAGGTTTTTGCCCTCTTCCCACCCGAAAAAATCAATGGTCTTTTTAGCCACCTTGCTTCCGGCGAGCAGATGGATAATCCAAGCAATGATGAGCAGCGTGCCGTCTTTGAGCGGGCCATCGCACTCTATGAATCTGCTGGTGGTGTGGGGCGAGATTATCATTTCTCCAATAGTCCGGCCACGTTGATTTACCCAGAATTGCGCTATGCCATGGTGCGCCCAGGTATTGCGGTTTATGGTTTGAGCCCTGTGCCGGATTGCCCTATTGACCTTGAGCCAGCCATGAGCCTGTGTGGCCGTGTTGCTGTGGTCAAGAAGATTAAGGCAGGGGAGCGCGTTTCCTATAATCACACGTGGGAGGCCCCAACTGACGGTTTTACCGCAGTCATCCCCGTCGGTTATGCCGATGGTCTGCCCCGTGCTGTCCAAGGTCATTTGGAAGTCAGCATTAATGGCAAGCGCTACCCACAGGTGGGTCGTGTGTGCATGGACCAGTTTGTGGTCTTCTTGGGTGATGATGATTCAGTAGCGGTGGGCGATGAGGCTTTTGTTTTCGGTGGTCCAGGTATGTCCGCCACCGAATTGGCCGATGCCATTGGCACCATTAACTATGAGATTGTCTGTATGCCTCATGGCCGCGTCGTGCGCCACTATATAAACCCTGAATCGGAGGCGCAATAATGGCTGCTGAGAATGAGTATCGTCTAGAAACAGCTGCGGACACCCAGGCTTTGGGTGAGAGGCTGGGTGCTCAGGCCAAGGCCGGGGAACTCTATATTCTTGATGGTCCTTTGGGTGCCGGCAAGACCACATTTACCCAGGGCTTTGCCCGTGGCATGCAGGTGAAGGGCCGCATTACCTCCCCAACTTTTGTGATTGCCCGCGAGCATCGCTCCTTGGTTGGCGGCCCCACCCTCATCCATGTGGATGCCTATAGGCTTCTCGACGGCCACGATGTGGACCCGCTCGATGCCCTAGAGTCCTTGGACTTGGACAGTGAGATTGAGAATGCGGTTGTGGTTGCCGAGTGGGGTGGCCAGTTCATGGAAAGCCTGGCCTCCCGCTATACTCTCATCCACTTTGATAGGGACTCTGCCTTCCATGAGGACCCAGAGTCCAATGCCCGCATTATCCGTGTGGAGCAGCGCGAAAACTAGGCCTAACCCCATCAGCAGAAACTGATAAGCTGGTGGGGTGCTTATTTTGGCGATTGATAGCTCCACCCCAAGCCTTGTTGCTGGCCTGGTGCGAGTAGAGGAGAAGCAATACACCCTGGTCAAAGACGGGTCGAAGCAGAATTGCGCCGATCATAATGAGCAACTAGTCCCCACCATTCAAGAGCTTTTGGCCGCGGCCGGCCATAGTTTTGCGGATGTGGATGCTGTTGCCCTGGGCCAGGGTCCTGGCCCCTTTACTGGCCTGCGTGTAGGCATGGCCACCGCCATTGCTATTGCTGATGCCCTCCAGGTGCCGGTCTATCCGGTGTGCTCCTTGGACGCTATCGCCCACCATATGGTGCGTGAGAATCCGCAGCTCAGCACCTTCACGGTGACGACCGACGCGCGCCGCCGCGAGGTTTATACCGCCAGCTATGAGAACCTAGGTGGCGCCACTGTCACTGCCGCCACCACCGCTACCACTATCAGGACAGTGCAGCCTGCCAGTGTGATTAAGCCGGAGGAACTGGAGCTTCCCACCCCGGATGCTTCTGGTCTGGCCCATATTAATATTCCAGAGAATCCTGCCCGCCTGCGCGAGGTCATTGCTGGCCGAGCAGCAGAGGCCGGCATGACCCTGGAGATTACCGATCTGAGCCCGGATCCTCTGGGCTTGGTTGCAAGCATTGAGGATTTTGATGCCACCGATCTGCCTGTAGTGCCTCTCTACCTGCGACGACCCGATGCGGTTATTCCAGCAGCCATGAAGAAAGCCACCGGGGGACAAGCCTAATGACTGAAAAGTCAGCCCCCGTCGATATTGCACTGCGCCTTGTCCAACCAGCAGATATTGCGCGCATGGTTGAACTGGAGGAGATTCTCTTCGCCGAGGAAGACCCCTGGTCCGAGGAAGCCTTCCTGGCCGAGTTCTCCCTGCCATATAACCAGGCGATTGTGGCCGTTGCTTCGAATAAGCCGGACTATCTTTTGGGCTATGTGATTATCAGCATGCTGGGCAATGAGAACCCAGAATTTGAAATTCATAATATTGCGGTTGACCCGGCCTACCAGGGCCAGGGCATTGGTGGACTGCTCATGGAGAATGCTATCCATGTGGCCGATTTGCACCAAGGCCCCACCTACCTGGAGGTTCGCACGGATAATGATCCGGCCATCCGCCTCTATGAGCGTTGTGGATTCACCAAAGCCGGGGTGCGGAAAAACTACTATCAGCCCTCCGGGGCCGATGCCTACACCATGGTGCGACCAGCCCAAGAAGCAGCACAATCCCCAGCTGATACTGAAGAAGGAGAAAACTAATGACTGCCGACCGCTATGTGCTTGGCGTGGAATCCTCCTGCGATGAAACCGCAGTGGGCATTGTGCGTATTGATGCGAATAACACCATCCATCCGGTGGCAAATATTATTGCTTCTTCCATGGAGGAGCACGCCCGCTTTGGCGGTGTAGTTCCAGAAATTGCTAGTAGGGCCCACCTTGAGTCCATTGTGCCTGTCATGCGCGAGGCCCTGGCCGTGGCAGGTATTGAGAAGCCAGATATTATGGGCGCCACTGTGGGCCCAGGCCTAGCAGGCGCCCTGCTCGTTGGCGCCTCCGCAGCCAAGGCCTATGCGGCAGCCTGGGGTGTGCCTTTCTATGGGGTGAACCACTTGGCAGGCCATGTGGCGGTGGCAAATCTTGAGGCCGATCCACTCGAACATGCCATTGCGCTGCTGGTTTCTGGCGGCCACACGGAAATTCTTGAGGTCCATGAGGCTGGCACCCCTATGAAACTTTTGGGCGGCACCTTGGATGATGCGGCCGGCGAAGCCTATGATAAAGTCGCCCGCATTTTGGAGCTGGGCTACCCGGGTGGCCCGATTATTGACAAGCTCGCCCAGGAGGGCAATGCCAAGGCCATTCGCTTCCCCCGAGCCCTATCTAAGAAGAGCGACCCGGCCTATGATTTTTCCTTCTCGGGTTTGAAAACCGCAGTTGCGCGCCATGTTGAGGCAGAACGGGCAGCAGGCAATGAGCTCAATATCCCCGATATTTGTGCTTCCTTCCAGGAGGCCGTCTGCGACGTACTCACCGCCAAAGCCATCCAAGCCTGCAAGGATACGGGTGCCCCAGTACTCATGATTGGCGGGGGAGTGTCGGCTAATTCTCGGTTGCGTCGACTAGCTGCCGATAGGGCCCGCGCCGCCGGGGTAGAGCTACGCGTCCCACAGTTTAGCTACTGCACCGATAATGGCATTATGATGGCAACCCTCATTGCCCAGCGTGTTATTCGTGGGGAAGAGCCAAGCCCATGGACCATTGGCACCGACCCAAGCTTGGAAGCAGAAGTCCCGCAGGTCTACAGTTAGCAGCTCTCCGGCTTTTATGGTCACCAGCTTTTGCTAAAATAATGTCTATGTTTAGGAAGAAGACTCGTATTGCTGCGCTGGGTGCCGCTATTGCTGCACTCGCAGTAGCATTTTCACCAATGGGATCTGCAGTGGCAGCATCCTCCTTCATGGGTTCCTCTTTCTTGGGATCCTCCTCGAATAATACGAGCCGGACTGCAGCCCAGCCGTGGTCCTATAACTCTTCATACTTCGCCTATAACTCGGATATTGCTGGTGGCGCGGTGGACAATACCTTCGTGGCCTATGGCCTGCGTCCGGGTGCCCCACTGTTCTCCGGTGACCGTCTCTATAATGGCCACGGCACAATCAATGTGGGTAGTGCCGGCTTCCTGCTCAAGGACACCGCCACCAGGGATGTGTATGTAGTGACCTCGGGTCTCTTCGCCAATACCGTTGGTGTGGATATTTATACCCCAGGTCAGAATTATGATGTGAGGATTGGCACCGTGGCCTATGTGGCCAACCCAATGCGCGCGGATATTCAAAGCCAAAAGCCAAGCTATGCCCTGATTAAGCTGGATAAGCGCATGCGCTACTACACCTATAATTCCATGGGCAACATCACCAATACCACCCAGTTGAGCTGGGATGATGGCCGCTCCAGTGCCTTCTTCCGCCCAAGTGATTTTGGTGGCTCCACGGTGGAAGAACGCGGTGGCCTGCCGGTTGCCGGCACCACATCCAATACTTCAAACTGGCTGGATATCGGCAATCCGAGCGACTATCGCAGTGATGTCGCCGCGGATAATAGCGTGACCCTGCGTCGTATCTGCATGATGGGTTCCGGCGCCGGCCTCATGTGTGCCGTCTCCATCCTCCCACCAGATGCCTATAACTGGTTGGGCGAGAACGCCTATATTTATGAGCGCTATACCGAGCTCAATAATAAGAACCTGGGCAATGATTTCAATATTGTCTACAATGACACCGGCAGTTCCTCGCTGAATAAGAGCCTGGGTGGCCCAGTCTTTGCCTTCGCCGCTGAGGGCTATGTGCCACTGGGCATCATCGACACTTATTCTTCCAGTAACTACCTTCTACGTGGTGTTTCTCTCAATAGCATTATTCAGGATGCTAAGTCGGCCAACTATAACTTGAAGTTGCTCAATAGTCAGGCTGAATTCCTCACCGCCATCAATGAGGCCCCTTAGTCCGAGTGCTAAGGAGGCTGTTGCCTAGGCTAAGTTTTGAACGCGCTGCTTAACCCGCCCAAGAGTCCGAATTGAATTCACTCTTAGCGAACAAAGTAGCGCGTTTAGCAGTCTTAGGGGTAGAGTGCTAAATAGTTGAGTGACTACAGTTGTTCACCCGCGACGACGGCTGTGGAACCGACCAAACGTGATAAATTTCGTGTACAGTTTCAATGCTCTTCTATGGAGGAATATACCGTGGCAAATGTAAAGATTAAGCCGCTTGAGGATAAGATTCTCGTTCAGATTAACGAGGCAGAAACCACCACCGCTTCCGGCCTGGTCATCCCTGATTCCGCTAAGGAAAAGCCACAGGAAGCCACTGTTATCGCTGTTGGTCCAGGCCGCTTCGATGAAAAGGGCAACCGTGTCCCTCTCGATGTTGCTGAGGGCGACGTCGTCGTATTCTCCCGCTATGGCGGCACCGAGATCAAGTACCAGGGCCAGGAGTACCTCATTCTCTCCCAGCGCGATATCCTCGCAGTAGTGGAGAAGTAATAACTAATGGCAAAGCTCTTAGCATTCGATGAAGAAGCACGTAAGGGCATTCAGGCTGGCGTTGATGTTCTCGCTAATGCAGTCAAGGTAACCCTGGGCCCTCGCGGCCGCAATGTGGTTCTTGGCCGCCCTTACCTGAGCCCTTTGGTCACCAATGATGGTGTGACCATTGCTCGTGAGATTGATCTTGAGGATCCATTTGAGGATCTTGGCGCACAGCTGGTGAAGTCTGTGGCCGTCAAGACCAATGATATTGCTGGTGACGGCACTACTACTGCAACTCTGCTGGCGCAAGCGCTCATTTACGAAGGCCTGCGCAATGTTGCTGCCGGTGCTAATCCAGTTGAGCTGAACCGCGGCATTGAGGCCGGTGCAAAGAAGGTTGTTGAGCTTCTTGCACAGCGCGCCACCGAGGTGAGCTCCGCCAAGGAAATTGCCAATGTGGCTACCGTGTCCTCCCGCGACCCTGAGGTCGGCGAGATGGTTGCTGCAGCCATGGAGAAGGTCGGCAAGGATGGTGTGGTCACCGTTGAGGAGTCCCAGTCCATGTCCACTTCCCTGGATGTGACTGAGGGTGTCTCTTTTGATAAGGGCTTCCTCTCCCCATATTTCCTGACCGATATTGATGCGCAGCGCGCCGAGCTTTCCGACGCCCTCGTGCTACTCGTCCGTAATAAGATCTCTAGCCTGCCAGAGTTCCTCCCAATCTTGGAGAAGATTGTGGACTCCGGTAAGCAGGTTCTCATTGTTGCCGAGGATATTGAAGGCGAACCACTGCAGATGCTGGTCGTTAACTCTATCCGTAAGACCCTCAAGGTTGTTGCTGTTAAGGCGCCTTTCTTTGGGGATCGTCGCAAGGCATTCATGGACGACCTGGCTGTGGTCACCAAGGCCACCGTCATTGACCCAGAGGTTGGCGTTAGCCTGGCAGAAGCCGGCATGGACGTCTTCGGTGGCGCACGCCGCATCACCGTAACCAAGGACTCCACCGTCATTGTCGACGGCAATGGTACCGACGAAGAGGTCGAGGCACGACGCAACCAGATTCGCCGCGAAGTAGAAAACGCAGCCTCCGGTTGGGATCGAGAAAAGGCCAAGGAACGCCTGGCCAAGATCTCCGGCGGCATTGCAGTCATCAAGGTCGGTGCAGCCACCGAAACCGAGATGAAGGAACGCAAGCTCCGTGTCGAAGATGCCATCAACGCAGCCAAGGCTGCCGCTGATGAAGGCATCATTGCTGGTGGCGGCTCCGCACTGGTACAGATTGCCAGCGAAATCACCACCTATGCTGAGGAATTCTCCGGCGATGCCCGCATCGGCGTTGAAGCACTCTCCCGCGCATTGGTAAAGCCAGCCTACTGGATCGCAGAAAACGCAGGTCTCGACGGCGCTGTGGTCGTTTCCCACATCTCCGAACAGGAGAATGGCTATGGTTTCAATGCTGCTACCCTCGAGTACGGCAACCTGATTGAAACCGGCATTGTGGACCCAGTGAAGGTCACCCACTCCGCAGTAGTCAATGCTGCCTCCGTGGCCCGCATGGTCCTGACCACCGATGTTTCCGTGGTGGAAAAGGTCGCTGAAAACCCTGCCCCAGCTGCAGGTCATAGCCACTAATTAACCCTAGGTCGCAGTCGAATCCTTGTGATTCTGCTGCGACTTTTTGGTATATTGAGTGGAGTATTTTCTAGAAAAGAATGGATGTTAGCGTGAACGAGGTTGAAAAGGAGCTAGGCCAGCTTGTGCCCCTGGCTTCCTCTGGTGACCGCAAAGCGCTTCAGCGCATCCTAGAGATCATTTACCCTTTGGTGACTCGCTATGCGCGCGCCCGCATTAGTGGTGGTAAAACCCCAACCGCTGAGGATGTGGCGCAGGAAATCTGCATGGCAGTTGCCACCGCAATTCCTAATTACCAGGACCAAGGTCGCCCATTTATGGCCTTCGTATATGGCATTGCCTCCAATAAAGTTGCGGATGCTCACCGCGCCTATGCGCGCGATGTATCCTCCCCAACCGAAGAGGTGCCAGATACTGAGGCTGACTATGGCCAACCAGAGGAAAACGCCCTGGTCATGGATGGTAGTAACAATGTTCGTCGTCTTCTCGATGTACTAAGTGAAAAGTCCCGCGAAATTGTGATTCTTCGCGTTTTTGTGGGTCTTAGCGCGGAAGAAACAGCAGAGATTGTTGGTAGTACTCCGGGCGCAGTGCGCGTTGCTCAGCACCGTGCACTGGCTACTTTGAGGAAACATCTAGGGACACAGTTTGATGGGCAGGAACGCTAATGGCTAATGATCGGGAGTTTGAGTTCGAGGACCTCCTCGACACCGATGCCTTCCTTGATGCCTTGGCACAGGGTGAAGACCCAAGCCACGGTGAGGATGAACTTTCTGGTCTCCTTCTGGGCCTCCAGGAGGAGGTTCGTGCACCTCTTCCACCGACTCCACGGGTGGAAGAGCTCCTTGGCGAAGTTCCACCAGTTCTGGACCTTAATGCCGAACGGGAGAATATTCGCCGCCGTCGCCTCAGTGGGCTTTCGCACTCCCTGGTGGGTGCGGCTGCCGCTACCGTGCTGATTGCCGGTGCTGGTGCGTCCATTTATAATGCGAGCCCAGGCTCCCCACTGTGGGGCCTGAATCAGGCACTCTTTACTGAGCATGCTGCTGTTGTGGAATTGGCTACCACCTTGGATGAGATGGATGAGCGCTCCAATAGTGGCGATGTGGAAGGCGCGCTGTCCTTGCTGGACCAGGCCAAGGCCATTGTCGGTACCATTACTGAGAATTCCAAGGCCCCTGAGCAGAGCACAGTCACTGTGACTGCCACCGTGACCAGCACGGCCCCAGCACCAGCCCCTGCCGCTGAGCCAAGCCAGGCACAGACCCGCCCACAAACCCAGGAGTCTGTAGCCCGCAATACTACGGCACAATCTGCACCAAGTAGCGCTTCACCTGCGCAGGAGTCGGCCGCTATCCCAACTACTGTGGCACAGCCAGCCCCAGATCTCTCTGAGAATCAGCAGAGTGAGGGCCAGCAGCCACAGCAGGGCCAGCAGTCGCAGCCAACCCAGGCAACCCCTGC
>JAUMTX010000041.1 GCA_030530985.1 Corynebacterium sp. | reverse complement strand
CTGCAGGAAGCAGTAGCGTAAGAATTAACCCCCCAAAAATGGGTACAGGTGCAGTGAAACAGGAATACTTATAGTTAGTTAATCGTCAGCTGAAAATTCTATGTTACCGAGCGGTACCTAGCTGCTCAAGGCGATACGGAAAAGACGGCCAAACCAGTCGAGGATTTTCTGGAAGAAGTTCCGGGACGCAGGGGTAGAGGTGGCCTCCTCATCCTGATAGGGATTGATGGTGTAGACGTGGCGCCCTTTATACTTCATGTCCAGGGCATAGAAGGTATCCACCCTATTCTTATCAAAGCCAGCTTCCAGGGCACAGGTGGCAAAGACGGCATAGTCCATCTCCTGGGCCATAGTCATATACTCGTGGCTCGCTGCAATGCTCTCATTGCTCACGGCTGCCCAGGCATCCTTAAAGAGCTGTGCGTTGCTATCGAGAGCCTGCCACTGCAAGCCCATCTCATTCTGCACCCAATTAAATTCTTCAAGGGACATACCCAATTGCTCTGCGCGGGCGGTGAAGAGCGCCTTCCGGGCGGATTCGTCGACAAGCTCAAAGGGGACGTCCACATAATACTCTTGGTATCGGGCGGCCAATTCCTCCGGGGTGGATAGGGCTGGGTCGAAATCGGCCAGCACGCTGTCAATGGAGTCAGTTTGGGCCTGCATGAACTGGAGCAACTGTTCAGGGGTGTGGAGATGCCAGTAGTTGAGGTACCGCTTCTCTGCGGGTGCATGAACATCACCACGGAGGACGACGCCCTCCATATTGACAAAGGCATAGCCATGGTCCAGAAGTTTCTGCAGATCAGCCTCGAGGAGAGTACTGGCTATGGTATAAAGACTGGTTAATGTCGCTAGTGTTTCGGTGCTGAGTTTGCTATTGGATTCGGTACCGAAGGGTGCTGAACAGCTACCAACGACACTCCGATAGTCCTCGGCATATGCCGGTGCCTGTAGAAAAAGCGCGGCCGCTGAGAAGAGAGCCACGCCCTTGGTTAAAGAACGCATTTCACTCCAATCAGGATGAATTTTCCACTGGTTGTGCAGATGATCAAAGTATACAAGAAAACCCTTGCACAACATAAGTGCAAGGGCTAGTTTTCAGTGTGATGTTTCACGTGAAACTATTTAAGCAGATCAATGATTCGCTCAAAGTCTTCCTGGGATCCGAACTCGACCACAATCTTGCCGCGGTTCTTCTTATTGACCGTCACAGAGACCTTGGTATCCAGACGATCAGAGAGAGACTCAGCAGGGGTGGAGTAGAACTCCGGCAGGGGAGCAGGGGCCTTCTTCTTTGGCTTCTCACCCTCATTGAGGAAGGTGGCTGCCGCACGCTCAGCCTCACGGACGGACAGATCCTCATTGACAATCTTCTTGGCAAAAGCCTCACGCATGAGGGTGGTGCGTGCTTCATCCTCCGGGACCTTCACGCTAAGAATGGTGCGGGCATGACCGGAGCTAAGGACCTTGGCCGCAACCTGGTTCTGAACCTCATGTGGCAGATCCAGCAGGCGCAGGGAGTTGGTGATGGTGGATCGGCCGCGACCAATGCGCTTGGCGAGTTCTTCCTGGGTGACACCAAAGTCCTCAAGGAGCTGACGGTAGGCCCATGCTTCCTCAACAGCATTGAGGTCCGCACGGTGAATATTCTCCAGGAGGGCATCGCGGAGCATATTAGCGTCGTCGACAACACGAATAATAGCCGGGATGGTCTTAAGGCCAATCTCCTTAGAGGCGCGCAGACGACGCTCACCCATAACGAGCTCGAATGGGGTCTTCTCATCATCCTTGACGGCACGAACCACGATCGGCTGCATCACGCCAGAGATGCGGATGGACTCCTTGAGTTCCTCCATCGCAGTCTCTTCAAAGTACTTACGTGGCTGGCGTGGGTTGCGGCGAATGGTCGCAATATCAAGCTCGCGGAAGGTCGCGCCATAGGTATTGATGGCATCCACATCGCTCTGTGGCACAGGGCCACCGCCGAACATGACATCGGCGGCGCGGTTGCTCAGGGCAGCCTTGAGCTTATCGAAGCTCGCCTCATTTCCGCCAATGCTCGCCATGCGATTATTGATCGCATTCTGGAGACGCTCATTCTGCTCAGGGGAGAGCGGTGCATCATCCTTGGCGGCAGGGGCTGGCTTTGCAGCCGGGGCAGGGCGGTTGAGGTTACGGGCTGCTGGGCCACCACCGGTGTTATTAATCAAGGACTCGAGTCCACGACCAAGTCCACCTTGACGGTTATTCTTTTTCTTATTCGCCATTGGCATCCTCTGTGTCAGGGGCAACGCCTACGACACCAGTGTCATCGGTAGGGAGGTAGTCGCCACGGTTATTGAACTCAACTGTGGCGTCCAGGTAGGCAAGGGCACCACGAGAGCCGGGATCATATTGCAGAACTGACTGGCCATAGCCAGGGGCCTCAGAGACCTTCACAGAGCGTGGGATCACATTATCAAGGACCACGCCGCCAAAGTGGCTGCGGACCTCCTCAGTGACCTGCTCAGCGAGCTTGGTACGGCCGTCATACATAGTGAGCAGAATGCCGGAGATGTGGAGGTCCGAATTGAGGTGCTGATGAATCATAGTGATATTGTTCAGCAGCTGGCCTACACCCTCCAGGGCATAGTACTCACACTGGATTGGAATGAGGATCTCGCTAACAGCAGTCATTGCATTAATGGTGAGCAAGCCAAGGGATGGTGGGCAGTCGATGAAGACATAGTCGAAGCCCTCCTTCTCCACAAAGTCGAGCAGAGCATCATGGAGGCGGTACTCACGGCGAACCAGATTGACCAATTCAATTTCAGCACCGGCCAGATCAATGGTTGCTGGGATGCAGAAGAGATTCTCATTAAAGGAAGGCTGGATGGCCTCCTCCGGAGTTGCCTCACCAAGAAGCACCTCATAGCTCGAGGTGGTACCCACGCGGTGCTCAGCACCGAGGGCGGTAGAGGCATTGCCCTGTGGGTCAAGATCAACAACAAGGACCTTGAGACCACACAGAGAAAGCGCAGCCGACATATTCACAGCGGTGGTGGTTTTACCCACGCCACCCTTCTGGTTGGCTACGGTGATGCAACGAGGCTTCTCCGGGCGGGGAAGACTCAATGCATTAGGTGTCTTCAACTGCGCTGCACGGCGTGCGGCAGCAGCGATTGGGGTATCTTCCCAACTATTTTCAGACATTCATCCCCCTGGGTCTAGGTTTGTTCTCTTTATTTTAGCGGTTTTAAGGCGCTATTTCACGCGTACGATCTGAACAATAGTCGTAGGGATTTCCAGCAGCTCATCGCCCACGGTGAATACCGATGGGGTGCCGCCACCGGCAGCACGAATCTGGTCAAGATCGCGATCAATCTCTTCCTGAACGCTGCTGCCTTTCATGGCAAACATCTTGCCCTGCTTATGCACCAGTGGCAGTGACCACCCAGCCAGCTTACCCAATGGGGCCACTGCGCGGCTCGTCACCAGATCTACACCCTTACCCAAAGCAGCACGCACCTGCTTCTCCTCAGCGCGGCCACGGATGACAGTCACATTATCAAGATTCAGTGCTTCCTTGACTTCCTGGAGGTAGGTGGAGCGCTTGAGCAAAGGCTCAATCAAGGTGATATCCAGATCCGGGCGGGCAATGGCCAATGGGATACCCGGCAGGCCGGCGCCGCTGCCCACATCGGCAATAGTCTTCACATCCTTGATGCCCAAGCCAATGACACCGCAGTTGAGAATATGGCGCTCCCAGAGGCGCGGGATCTCACGGGGACCCATAAATCCACGGATATGGCCATCGGTGGCCAGGGATTCACAGTAGGCAATAGCGAGGTCGGATCGGTCGCCAAAGATGGCTTCGAGTTCTGGTGGTGGGGCAGGAATGCTGGATTGTTTCACGTGAAACATTTTACCTGAAGGCATGAAAAAACCCCGCCGAGTGAACTCGACGGGGAAAGAACTTATTTCTTCTTTTTCTTCTTCTTAGGCTGTTCCTGAGGTTCTTCCTCAACAACTGGAGCTTCCTCAGCCGCTGGGGCCTGCTGGCCCTTCTTATTGCGGACTGGCTTCTGGCCTGGCTTTGGAGCGGAAGCGCGCTTTGCATCGCGCTTGGCCTGAAGTTCAGCTTCCTCCTCGGCATCCATCTTCTTGAACAACCAACGCTGCTGGAAGAAGGTCCAGACGTTATTGGAGAGCATGTAGAAGAGAAGGCCGATGTGCCACAGAGCACCAGTCACGAAGATCATGGCTGGGAATACCCACAGCATCAAGCTATTCATGGACTGCATCTGGCCGGCCATGGAATTGGCCTCAGGTGCCTTCTCCTTGCCACTTGCTACACGGTCCTTCTGACGGTCCACCGAGAAGCGGGCGTTGAAGTGAGTAGCCAGAGCAATGAAGATAATCAGAGGCGCGGCAACCAGAGTAATCTTCAGACGAGTAAGGTCCGTATCACCGAAGGCGCTATAGGCATCCTGTGGCATAGTGATATATGCCGAGAGTGGAACACCGAAGATGTGCGCATCCAGGAAGGACTGAACATCGGTAGGGCTGAAGATATAGTTCGCAATCTGACGGTTCTCTTCAACACTCAGACCCAGGGAGCCTGGACCGGTACCGGTGCGGTTGAAGGAACGCAGAACGTGGAACAGACCAATGAACACAGGAGCCTGAATCAGAATTGGCAAGCAGCCGGCGAGTGGGTTAACACCCATCTCCTTCTGAATCTTGCGCATCTCTTCAGATTGCTTCATCTGGTCGTTCTTATACTTATTGCGAATCTCCTGCATGCGTGGCTGCATATCACGCATCAGACGCATAGAACGCATCTGGGAGATAGTCGGCTTCAGCATAATAGCCTTGACGGTGAAGGTCAGGAAGACAATCGCGAGTACCCACGAAATGCCGGAACCTGAACCGAATACCGTACCAAAGACCTTGTGCCAAAACCACAGCACGGCCGAAATCGGCCAATAAATAAAGTTAAGCACAGTGGTAGTAACTCCTCATTTAGTGCGTTCCGTGCGGAACGGGATCAAACCCGCCCGGGTGCCACGGCCCACATTTAGCTATTCGGACCATACTGAGTATTATGCCCACGAAGACACCCCGTGTAGAGATGGCCTCGAGGGCATAATTGCTGCATGTAGGTTCAAATCTACATGATCCGCTCATTTTAAGTGGAGAGATATGCACCTGATAGATACGAATCAGGCCAATCATAGCCCGCTTAATCATTCACGAATCCTAGTTTCTTCAAAGCCATAGTGAAGTCATACCTCAATTCATGAGAGCTGACATCAGCGGCTTTTGGTAATGCACGGATTACCAGTGAACATTCCTTGGGGAGAATATCCACATAGTCACGGCAGATATGACGCAACTTCCTGGCCAGGCTGTGGCGAACCACAGAGTTCCCGACCTTTTTTGAAATGACAAAGCCGAAGCGTGGACCACCCATTTGGACGATCGACGCTTCGGCTTTTGGTACAAATGCACTCACCAGCATGGTGGAGGTACGCGCTTTCTTCCCATTACGGTTGGTAGAGATGAAAGCATCTTTACCGCTGAGCTTATGCTGTCGCGGAAGCATTACGCACTCCTAGCTGATGGCTTGGCCGCAATTAAGCGGTCAAGGAAGCACGGCCCTTACGACGACGTGCAGACACAATAGCGCGACCTGCACGAGTACTCATGCGAGAACGGAAGCCGTGAACGCGTGCGCGACGACGGTTGTTCGGCTGGAACGTCCGCTTACCCTTTGCCACGGTAGAACACTCCTACTAGTAGTTACGGCGCACAGTGAGGCCCGGACGAATCCGGCCAAACCGCAACACCTTCATTGACGATGTACAATGCGGCGGCAATTCACCCAACCAGATCCAAGGCGCAAAAAACCTCGCACACAATGTGCGAGACTATCCGCGAACCGAGAGAAGGGGCCAGAAGAGAGGCCACGCGCGGTGCATGTATTCTGAGGACTCTTATTCTCTTGAATTACTCCAAGAATGTCCGAGTTCCCTTCATGCTTAGACTAAACCAGATTACGGGAAAGCAGCGAAGATCTCAAATCGACACGCTAGCTAAAACAGCAGCGTACACGGATCGACGGCCCATCTTCCCTATCATTTAAAAGATTTTCTCCACGGGATCATAGTTTTTACCCCCGATCGATCGATAATTACAGAAATGAAATTCCAAGAATGTAAATTTTTTCACATAGCAATCTACCTCGACTAATTTTTTGCCTTATTGTCACGTGACGCATGAACTAAATTTGGGCTGAATGAGCCCGCACAACGTGGAAATTACCCCCGGCGGCCAGTATGCCCCCGAAAGTTGAAAAGATCGGGTACCATTACGATTACATTTGGATGCATTGACCCTTGGCTACAATAATGCATCTTTTCATCGTTAGTCCGCCTAGCCAGCGGTGCCCTTGAACTGGAGGTTTAATCTGATGTCTGATGATACAGAGACCCTGCCACTTCTCTGGCGCTCAATTGTTTCTGCGGCCAGTCGTGCCTCGCAGGATCCCAATAGTGGGCTCACTCCTGTTAAGCCACTGGAAATCGCCTTTATGAATCTCGCCCAGGTCGAGTTCACCGACTCGATGGGGCTGAATATTATTTGCCCAACCGAAGGCGTCTATGCCCTGATTAATGGCACGCACCGCGAATCCGTGCGGCTAGGCATCATTGAGACTTTTGGCTCAGAGATTGACTTTACCGTGAGCTTGGACGTGGAGCGCCAAGCCGAGGATCCCGAGGATGAGCCACCGGCCCCTGAGGATCTCACCTATAGGCTCCACGATCTCGATGATGAGCCAGTAGTGCCTAAGAGGCCTGCAGTCCCCGTCGATCTGCAGGATCCCGCCGATGAGATTCTGGCCTCCGCGCGTATCCAGGCTACTACTGATGATGACGCTGAGGATAACTTCGAGGATGAACCCGAAGAAACCCCAGCTAGCACCACCCCTGCTGCAGATCCACAGGCAGATCGTAAGTCTGAGCGCCTGCATCAGGTCATTATCCGCGAGCAGATTGAGAAGAAGGCCAAGGCCGCCCAGGCGGGTGCCGCTGCCGAACCAGTTTCTAACCCGCCGGCCCAGGTTCCCCCAGCTCAGGAGCCACCGCGTGCAAATCCAGCGCCACAGATTATTGAGCCAGAGCCAGTGCCGGAGCGCCTGGAGGATCTGACCCCGGATGATTATGTGCCTGAGGAACGCCCAAAGCAGACCAAGGATCTTCCTAATGCCTATGGTCTTGCGGAGCGCATTGATAGCTATAATCGCCATTCCCCGGCCTACCGTGAGGCCATGCGCAGCTCTGAGCGCCCGGAGATTGATCCAGTTTCCCGCGTGAGCAGCCGCTTTACCTTCGAAAACTTCATTGCCGGTACCTCCAATACGCTGCTCTACAGCGCCTGCTTGACCGCTGCGGAGGATCCCGGCCGCCTATCGCCCCTGTTCATTTGGGGTGAATCCGGCCTGGGCAAGACCCACCTTTTGCATGCCATTGGCAATTACACCCAGTTCATGCACCCTAATTCGAAGGTCCTCTATGTCACCATGGAGGAGTTCACCAATGACTTCATTAATGCTATTCACGATGTGGAGTCGAAGAATAGGCATCGTAATAGGTACCGTGAGCTCGATGTTTTGCTTATCGACGACATCCAGTTCCTGGAGCGCAAGGAAGGCACCCAGGAGGAGTTCTTCCATACTATTAATGCATTGAGCAAGGGTAATAAGCAGATTGTGATGACCTGCGATAGGCCACCACATAGCTTGGTCACCTTGGCCCAGCGTCTGACCACCCGTTTTGGATCCGGTCTGACCACCGATGTGGTCTCCCCAGATATTGAGACCCGTATTGCGATCCTGCGTGCCGAGTGCAAGAACTTCCAGGGCCTAGAGATTGATAATGAGGCCTTGGAGCTCATTGCAAGCCACTATACTAATTCGGTTCGTGAGCTGCTCGGCGGCCTTACCCTCGTGGTATCCAGTGCTTCCGTGGAGCACATGGCTGTGATCACAGCGGCCTTTGCCCGCCAGGCTCTGCAGCGCATTAGCCCGGGTACTGCCGAGGCCCCAGTGACGGTCGATATGATTGTGCAGGCCACAGCCAAGTATTTTGATGTGGAACCAAGCTCCCTCATTAGCACTACTAAGACCCGCAAGGTCACCCATGCCCGCCAGTTGGCCATGTATCTTGCCCGTGAGCTCACCGATCTCTCCACTCCACGGATCGGCGAATATTTCGGCGGCAAGGACCACACCACGGTGCTCTATGCGGATCGTAAGATCCGTAATGCGCTGGTTGGCCCGAAGGCCAACCAGGAATTGGCTGCCGAGGTCCAGACCATTGCCACCAATGTGCGCAATCAGCAGCGCATTGGTGTCTCCCCGGATGCTTCCGCAAAGAAGAAGCGCCCTGTGGCCCCGCGCCCAAAGCCAAAGGCGACCCCTAAGGTCGCTAATACTGCGGATTTCCCTACGCAGGCCCCTGGCCTGGAGGATCTTCCAACTCGCGAGGATCCCTCTGAGCCAAAGTTCTAGCGCGATTTTCATCGAATGGCCCCTCACGGGGCCATTTTTTATGCCCAAAGCCCGTTATCCACACTGGATCCACAGTTTCATCCACAGAAAAAATTGTAATTAAGCAGGATCTTGTGGATAACTACTCGCAATTGTGTAATTCGGATCCGGACCCAAAATGACAAAACAGTTTGCCAGAGGCAAACTGAGCCAAAAGGAAAAATTGCCCTGATTTTTTTCATAAAAGCCCAGGTAAAGATCAAAATTTTACGGCCTTATCAGGCCGCGCAATGATGTAAGGCACTTCACATTTTTGTAATTTCGCAGCTCAGCCCCTGTGTGTAAAAATCACAAGATCTGTGATCAACGCGGGTTTTTGTGTTTATAAACTCCCACCGATCTGTGAATGAATTGTGAAGAACTCTAGGGGCGAAAAAATTCATCCACAAATTACAATTTTTCTCCACACTCCATACACACCCCCATACACACCCCTTTTTTGGCCGAGACCAGCAGCGATCATGGGTTATCCACAGAATTCACAGCCCCTAATACTACTACTAAGGTTATAAATTTAAGGCCGGAATCTCAGAAAGCGCGATCATGTAATTACAAGAATTCCTCGCCCGCCCCAGGAATGCCCGCGGGATCCCGGGGCATGACAAATCGCCATAAACCTTGTAATTTTATGGATATAGATCTTCATATATGGGAAAGGACCTTCTTCATGTCTTCAGTGGTTGCCTTCGAGGTGGCAAAAGACGAACTTACCAGCGCCGTTAGCTGGGTAGCACGCAGTCTGCCAAATAAGCCATCCCTGCCTGTGCTGCGAGGAATGGTTATCGAAGCCACCGGCGGCCAGCTCACTATCTGTGGTTATGACTTCGAGGTCTTTACTCACGTCACCGTCAATGCCAATGTGACTGCCGAAGGCAGGGTCGCTATTGCAGGTAAGCTCATGGCTGAAATCTGCGCGAACCTCCCAGGTGATGAGATTTCTTTCCAGGCCAGCGACTCCACTGTCATCGTGGAATCCCTCAATTCCCGCTTCGAGCTGCCAACCTTGGCCGTTGAGGATTATCCAGCACTGCCTGATTTCCCTGAGGTCATTGGCACCATTAATGCCTCCACCTTCGTGGATTCCGTGGGCCAGGTTGCCTCCGCAGCAACCCGCGACGATAACCTGCCTATGCTCACCGGCGTGAATATGACCATTGAGGGCAAGCAGATTACCCTGGCCGCCACTGACCGTTTCCGTCTTGCTGTTCGCAAGCTGGAGTGGGATCCGCAGGATGAAAATATCAATGGCTCCCTGCTCATCCCAGCCGCCAAGCTGCAGGAATTCACCCGCGTTGTGGACTCCGGTCTTGATTCCGAGGTCACCATTTGTGCCGGCAAGGACGGCGCTTTGGATAAGGCTGGTCTTTTCGGTGTTCAGGCCAATAGCCGCCGCACCACCACCAAGATGCTCGACACCAGCTTCCCTAAGACCGAGAGCCTGCTGCCAGCCAATTACACCACCGTGGTTCGCCTGAATATCTCCCAGCTTCAGGCCGCTATTCGCCGTGTGTCCCTGGTCGGTGGCCGCAATGGCGCCATCCGTTTTGATTTCGAAGATGGTGTTCTGCGCCTCTCCTCCGATTCCCACGAGACCGGTAGCTCCGTTGAGACTATCGACGCCGAACTCAAGGGTGCACCGCTCAAGACCGCCTTCAACAGCGTTTATCTCAAGGATGGCCTCTCCACCATGGATGCCTCCGAGGTCATCTTGGGCTTCACCGAATCCACCCGCCCAGCAGTGATGATTCCTGGCGATCAGGACCTCCCTGAGCCAGTGGAGGAAGGCAAGTTCGCCGCTTTCGATACCGACTTCATCTACCTCTTGATGCCTGTTCGCTTGAACAATTAATCATGTACCTTCGCTCGGTTGATTTGGTGGATTTCCGCTCCTGGCCGCAGCTCCATGTGGATATGCAGCCGGGGGTGACTGCCTTCATTGGCCCTAATGGCCAGGGCAAAACCAATATTGTGGAGGCCATTTGCTATATGGCCACCCTTTCTTCCCATCGTGTGTCCTCGGATGCCCCGTTGATCCGCGAGTCCCGGGAGTCGGCCCGCATTAGCACCCACGCCATCAATAACAACCGCGAACTGACTACGCATTTGCTCATTAACCAGGGCAAAGCCAATCAGGCCCAGATTAATCGCACCCGCTGCAAATCCCCGCGCGAGCTGCTCGGCATTGTGAAAACCGTGCTTTTTGCCCCGGAGGATCTCGCCTTGGTGCGCGGCGAGCCAGCCCAGCGTCGTCGTTATTTGGATGAAATCATTGCTTATCGACGCCCCCGCTTCCTGGGCGTCAAGGCCGAATATGAAAAAATTCTCCGCCAGCGCAATGCCACCCTCAAGAGCCGTCGTAATCTTGAAACCTTGGACATTTGGGATGCCCAATTGGCCCATACTGGCGCGGTCATTATGGCCTTTCGCCGCCACCTTGTAGAGGAACTCAGCCCTTTTATTTCCCAGGCCTATGCCGAACTGGCCCCACAGTCCAGGCCCGCTACCTTGCGTTATGCCCCGAGTGTGGAGATTCCCTACCAGGAGGATCTGGATGATACCTATCTGCGCGAGATTGAGCAGACTCTGCTCGAGGCCTTGGCTGCCGCCCGTCCCCGCGAGGTGGAGCGCGGCCAATCCTTGGTTGGCCCTCACCGCGATGACTGCGAGCTGCTGTTGGGATCCCAGCCGGCTAAGGGCTTTGCCAGCCATGGTGAAACCTGGTCCTTCGCCCTGGCCCTCAAAATCGCGACTTTTTATTTGCTGCGCCAGGATGGCACGGATCCTATCCTTATCCTCGATGATGTTTTTGCGGAGCTTGATGCTGCCCGCCGCCGGGCACTGACCGATATTATTAAAACCGCTGAACAGGTGATTATTACCGCCGCTGTGGATGAGGATCTTCCCGCCGCCTTTGTGGAGAATGCCGCCATCCATGAGGTTCGCGCGGTCGATGATCCTGATGGCCCTGAGCATGCCCGCATTTCCATTCTGGATCCGGAGGCCTCCTCATGAGTGAGCAGCCCCAGTTTCCGGATTTTGAGCCCTATGAGGATGCCGCCGAGGCCGCCTGGCACCGCATGCGCCAGACCGCGGCCCGCCATGCCCGCGTGCACGGCACCCGCCTTCCCAAGCTTCCTACCACACCGATCCGCCGCCTAAGCAGCGATAATGAGGAGGAGACGAAGGAAAAGAAGAAGCACTTCAATTTCCCCATCCAGGCCACTGGTCTTGATGGCCGAGCTATTCGACGCGTAGATCGCAGTCTGCCCAGCATGGGTAGCATCCTCAAGAAAGAGGTTCTTCGTCGCGGTTGGGAAACCGAGCTTGCCCATGCCCGCATTATTAGCGAGTGGGAGCATTTTGTGGGCCCCGCCCTTGCCGCCCACACCACTGTGGAGGCCATTAAGGAACTCACCATCTTTGTCACCTGCGATTCCTCCACTTGGGCCACCAGTATGCGCACCATTCAGCGCACCATTTTGCAGAAGATTGCTGCCGAAGTTGGCCCCAATATCGTGGAGAAATTAAATATTAAGGGCCCAACGGCCCCCTCCTGGCATGCAGGTCCATTGCGTGTACGGGGGCACGGCCCTAAAGATAACTGGGGCTAAGAGCTTGTCTTAATAGATAGCAGGCTAAAAAGCGTGTAAGATTGAAGAGATTATAATCTCTATTTTCGGAAACGGAGAGTTACATCAACGTGACTGGACAAGAACACGCGTATGATGCCTCATCGATCACAATCCTTGAGGGCCTCGAAGCCGTACGTAAGCGACCCGGTATGTACATTGGTTCTACCGGTGAACGCGGCCTCCACCATATGGTGTGGGAGGTTGTAGATAACTCAGTTGATGAGGCTATGGCCGGCTATGCCACCCAGGTTGATGTCACCATCCTCGCCGATGGTGGTATCCAGGTTGTCGATAATGGTCGTGGTATCCCAGTAGAGATGCACCCATCGGGTGCTCCAACCGTCCAGGTTGTTATGACCCAGCTGCACGCTGGCGGTAAGTTCGACTCCGAGTCCTATGCTGTCTCCGGTGGTCTCCACGGTGTGGGTATTTCCGTTGTGAACGCCCTCTCTACCCGTGTTGAGGCCGATATTAAGCGCGATGGCTTCCACTGGACTCAGAACTTCGACCACGCTGTTCCTTTCGAGCTCGAGAAGGGCGGCGCTGCTCGCGGCACCGGTACCACGATCCGTTTCTGGCCGGACCCAGAGATTTTCGAAACCACCACCTTCAAGTTCGAGACCATTGCTCGTCGTCTCCAGGAAATGGCCTTCCTGAATAAGGGCCTGACCATTACCCTCACTGACCTTCGTGCCACTGAGGAAGAGGTTGAGCTTGATGAGTTGGCTGAGGCTGGCGATAGTGCCGCTGTAGTCTCCGAGGAGGCTGCCGCCGAGAAGACCGAGGAAAAGAAGCCTAAGGTCAAGAAGAAGGTCTACCACTATCCAGATGGTCTCAAGGACTATGTCCAGAGCATCAATAAGACCAAGCAGGCTCTGCACCCAACCATTATTGCTTTCGACTCCAAGGGTGATACCACCGAGGTTGAGATCGCAATGCAGTGGAATACCGGCTATAGCCAGAGTGTTCACACCTTCGCCAATACCATCAACACCATTGAGGGTGGTACCCACGAGGAAGGCTTCCGCGCCGCACTGACCGGTTTGATGAACCGCTATGCCCGCGAGCATAAGCTCCTCAAGGACAAGGACTCCAATCTGTCTGGCGACGACTGCCGTGAAGGCCTTGCAGCCGTCATTTCTGTTCGCGTCTCCGACCCACAGTTTGAAGGCCAGACCAAGACCAAGCTGGGCAATACTGAGGTTCGTTCCTTCGTTCAGAAGGCTCTCAATGAGAATCTTTCTGACTGGTTCGATGCTAACCCAGCTGAGGCAAAGACCATTGTCAACAAGGCTATTTCTTCCGCGCATGCCCGCCAGGCTGCCCGTAAGGCCCGTGACCTGGTCCGCCGCAAGTCCGCCACCGATATTGGCGGTCTGCCAGGTAAGCTCGCTGACTGCCGTTCCAAGGATCCAGTCAAGTCCGAAATCTACATCGTAGAGGGTGACTCCGCGGGTGGTTCCGCAAAGTCCGGCCGTGACTCCATGTACCAGGCTATTCTGCCGCTGCGCGGTAAGATCCTGAATGTGGAGAAGGCCCGCCTGGATAAGGTGCTCAAGAATAATGAGGTTCAGGCCATCATTACCGCTCTTGGTACTGGTATTCATGATGAGTTTGATATCTCCAAGCTCCGCTACCACAAGATCGTCCTCATGGCGGATGCGGACGTTGACGGTCAGCACATTGCAACCCTGCTGCTGACCCTGCTCTTCCGCTTCATGCCACAGCTTATCGAGGAAGGCCATGTCTACCTGGCACAGCCACCTCTGTACAAGCTCAAGTGGGCCAAGGGCGAGCCAGGCTTCGCCTACTCCGATGCTGAGCGCGATAAGCTCCTCGAGGAGGGCCTCGGTGCTGGTCGTAAGATCAACAAGGATGATGGTATCCAGCGCTATAAGGGTCTCGGCGAGATGAACCCTAAGGAGCTGTGGGAAACCACCATGGATCCAAGCATCCGTATCCTGCGCCGCGTGAACCTCGAGGACGCCCAGGCCGCTGATGAGATCTTCTCCATCCTCATGGGCGATGACGTGGTCGCACGTCGCTCCTTCATTACTCGTAATGCGAAGGACGTCCGCTTCTTGGATGTCTAGTCTTTAAGCAGACATAGAAAAGAGCCGCTACAACCAATTACTTGGTCGTAGCGGCCTTTTTACTACTTATAAGAAGGCGACAGGGGTGGCTGGATTAGCCCTTGAGCGCATTCACAATTGCAGTGATGACATCGGAGCTAAAGAGCTTCTTGATCAGTGCAACAATGACGTTGATAACAGTGGTGCCGTCGAGGGAGTCGGTCTCCTCAGAACCATTCTGGCCCTGTGGTGCACCCTGTGGGCCACCCTGCTGACCGCCCTGTGGACCAAAGTTGCCCTGCTGGCCACCCTCTGGTGCGCCTTCTGGAGCAGTGTTCTCGGTGTTTTCGGCGCCTTCAGCATTCTGCTCGCCGAAGTTACCCTGTGGGGCACCCTGCTGGCTACCCTGTGGGCCGAAGTTGCCCTGGCCCTGCTGGCCTGCCTGCTGACCACCGCGTGGACCGAAGCCACCCTGGCGGCCACCCTGCTGTGCCTGTGGAGCTGCAGTCTCCGTGCCGGCGGTGGTGTTCTCGGTGGTGGTGTTTTCAGTGGTGGTAGAGGTGCTCAGATCCTCAGCGGTGGTGAGGGAGTCTGCGTGTGCAGATACTACTGCGGTAGAGAGCATAGCTGCTGCTGTGGCACCTGCGAAAAGAGTCTTGCGCATGTGTTTACCTTTCTCGGTATCAGTGTGTGAATGTGTCAATGTCTTCCAACACCGATAATCCTATGACCTGCATAAATGCACTGTAAAATAGAGTAGCGCTCACAGAAATATCTAATCCGATAAGCGCAGCAAGCGGGGCATAAGTGCAGGCCACGAGGGGCACACAGAGCAGCCAATTCTGGGAAAAATCGGCGCATTGCTATCTAAGCAAGTTCCCAGCCGGCATCGAGGAAAGAGGGGCACCTGCCAGATGAGCTGCAGGAATATCACATGTGTAAAGGCTGTATCTTAACAGCGCCGTGCCAGGCTGTGAGCCCCCTTTCTTTGAAAGGAACATGAACAGGGCAGGAATAGGGTGAAAAATACCCTTATTTTGATCATCGACCAGGGAAAACGTAAAATTTTTCGCTGGCTTGTATTAAAAATCGCTGGTAAAAAGGGGTATAGGCAAAGGGCGTGTTGGTTTTTTAGCGTATTGCCCCTGCTAG
>JAUMTX010000040.1 GCA_030530985.1 Corynebacterium sp. | reverse complement strand
CAAAAGGCATCTCCACTCCTCAAAGATAAACTCCAAGAAACGGGTACAGGTGCACACTAAGGAGGACACTATGTCTTTCAAGAAGATCTGTGCTGCCGTAGTGGCAACAACCACCTTGAGCACAGCCATTGTCGCAGCCAACCCACACCAGGCCACCGCTGCAGAATATAAGATCCAAGGCCGCGAATGCGTCATGCAGGATGTGAGCAGCGTTCAGGCCCAATTGGATGCCGCATCTAAGAAGGTTGACGACTCGACTGTTGGCTTCTTTGAGCGCATTGTGGCCAAGGGCTATGCGGTTGTGGACTATTCGGGCAATATCATTGCCGGCGACCCTAATACCCCTGAGGAGAAGCGCTATACCAAGCTGAGCCTCGCAACTGATCCACAGGAGGCTGAAGATCGTTCTTCAACGAGCGCCCACCCTCAGTACTACAAGGACTTTTTTGGGACCTCCCTAAACAAGAGCGTTGAAGAGTACGAGCAGGAGCATGTGGCCAGGGCCGAGGCCATGACCAAGCAAAACCTCGGCGATAATCTGGAGCTATTCCAGAAGCGTGCTGATGAATTGGGCCTTAAGCTCTGGGAATTGGTAGCCATCACTGACGAACTGGGCGTTACGGTATGGGGTACAGCGGAGGATGGTAAGTCGGATCAGTGGTATGAGACGCTTCTCTACGCCATGGATAAGCAGTATGCCGAAGACGCACTGGCTCTCGTGACTCTGCGCGATAAGCTGCTGAAGGAGCAGTGGGTTAAGTGCGGTCGACTCGTCGGCATCCCTGAGGAGAATCTGAAGCTCTATGAGCGCCTTCAGGAGCTCTACCCTACCCCGGTCATCACCACAGGTATTCTGTACACATGGCCACGGGAACCACGCTGGTTCTGGGGCACCCTAGAGTTCGTCTTTGACCTCTTGTGGCTCCCAATTGAATTTGGTGCCAAGGTGCTAGATAAGATTCTGGGCAACACCTAAAGCAATACCCGGAGCAATACCCGGGGAGAAGCCCCCCATAGCAAAAGCGCCAGTACTCAGTTGAACTGAAGAGTACTGGCGCTTTCTTGTGCCTTTTCTCTGAGCCTAGTGCACTAAAGAAGTTCTTCGCGCAGCAATTCGGAGAAGGTGAATGTACCTGTTTGACGGTCATCATCATCCAGAAGATAGAGGCGCTTAACAGCCACCACAATAGCCTCGGCAATAATGGCGCGCTTGGTTGGATCCGACAGGGTCTCCACATCATGGGGATTAGTCAGATAACCAAGAACCACCTCAACAGTAGGCATGGTGGTCAGACGAAGAAGATCCCAGGTTCGTGCATGATTGCCACAGTTGAGCATATCGGTGCGGGCCACAATCTCACGCTGAATATAGCCGGAGAGCATCTCACCAGTCAGGCTGGAGCTACCATGCTCAGAACCAAAATAGAAGGTGGCTACACCATTGGCCTTGTCATTGTGGTAGGAATCCGCCTGGAGGGAAATCATCAAATCAGCACCAAAGGCATTGGCAATCTCAGCACGCTCCTGGTAGCTAGGATCACCCATGCGTGGGCGGGAAAGAATGGTCTCCATACCAGCGGCCACCATGGAGCCCTCAATACGGGTGGCGAGATCCCAGAGGATCTCCTCCTCCGTTATGGAACCATAAGGGCCAGCCACAGTCATGCCCTGGTTCTTACCACCGAGGGCAGGATCAATGACCACACGCTTACCGGCAAGGCGTGGACCAGCAAGACGCACCTGCTCGCGCTCACGGATAGCATGAGGGGAACCGCCCTTAATACGGCGACCAAGATAGCTGAGGGAACGCAGCGTATTAGGGCCACAGATTCCATCCACATTCAGGCCCATATTGAGCTGGTAGGTGCGAAGAGCCTCCGCGGTATCTGGACCAAAGTGCCCATCAACACGGGCGGCATAGAAACCCAATTCGTGCAGGTGATCCTGGAGCTGCACCACATCATCACCGATGAGGACATTGCCAGGCTGGAAGCTCAAAACACGGGCGCCCAGGCTATAGGAAGCCTCACGCAGAGCACGAAGGGTTGGTTCAGTAATAATGCCATCAGCAAGGACACCACGGCTTTGCTGGAATGCCTGAAGAGCGGTGGCAAGATCCTCATCAAAATAAGTATCTTCCTCCGAGTAGGCATCCCCTACTCCACCGGCATTAGCAATAAAGCCCAGTTTTGTTAGGGTTTGACGCACCTCAGCTACACGTGGGCTACGATCCCCAACTATCAAAACCTCGGCCACTTGCTACCTCTGAACCTTTCAAATATCTCAATGGACTAACGTACAAGTTTACCAGCCCCGGGCTGGAATACTCATAACACGCACTGAGTCTCAGTAGATATGCGTACTAGACGTACTGCTGTAGCTTTTCAACAAGGGCATTCTTAGGCAGACCACCAACAACGGAGTCCACCTCCTTGCCGGCGTTGAAGATTTTCAGGGTTGGGATGGACTGGATGCCGAACATGGCAGCAAGGCCACGCTCCTCATCAACATTAACCTTGTAGACCTTGGCGGAATCGCCCATGGTCTCAGCCACATCATCAATGATTGGGGCGATCTTGCGGCAAGGGCCGCACCATTCGGCCCAGAAGTCCACGAGAACTGGCTTATCGGAATCAATAACCAGCTCACGGAACTGGGCCTGGGTAAGAGGAGTTGCGTTACTCATTGGGGGTTCCCTTTCAGGGATAGTGCGAATTCTTATTGGGTGTGGGTGTTAGTTGGCCTCAGCCAAATAGTGCTCGGCATCAATAGCTGCGCGGGCACCGGAAGCAGCGGCAGTAATAGCCTGCTGGTAAATAGGGTCGGTCAGATCGCCACAGGCAAAGACACCAGGAACATTGGTGGTGGTGCGTGGGGAGCTGGTAACAATGAAGCCACTCTCATCGAGGATGACCTGATCCTTGACAAGCTCAGAGCGAGGATCGAGACCAATGGCCACGAACATAGCAGTCACATCGAGAGTGCTGGTTTCACCGCTCACAGTATCGGTGAGCTCAAGGCCAGAAACCTTGTCCTCACCCAGAACACGGCTCACAACCTTATTGGTGATAAAGCGGATCTTCTCATTGGCCTTAGCGCGCTCAAGCATAATGCGGGAGGCGCGGAAACCCTCACGGCGGTGAATAATAGAGACGGACTTAGCAAACTTGGTCAGGAAGAGAGCCTCTTCCATGGCGGAGTCGCCGCCACCAACCACAGCAATATCATGGTCCTTGAAGAAGAAACCATCACAGGTGGCGCAGGCGGATACACCGCGGCCGAGCAGCTCCTGCTCACCAGGGGCACCAATATAACGAGGGGCGGCACCCATAGCAAGAATTACGGCCTTAGCCTGATATTCCTGGTCGTCGACCCATACCTTCTTGACCTCGCCCTCGAGCTCAATCTTCTCCACCAATTCGGAGCGAAGATCGGCACCGAAACGCTCTGCCTGGGCACGCATCTCTTCCATCAAATCAGGACCCATAATGCCGTCCTTGAAACCTGGGAAGTTCTCGACTTCGGTGGTGGTCATGAGGGAACCACCGTACTCAATACCTTCAAAAACCAGTGGCTTCATTTCGGCGCGGGCAGCGTAGATGGCAGCGGTATAGCCAGCAGGGCCGGAACCGACGATGATGAGGTCATGAACCTCGGTCATGCATACTCCTTAAGTGTTGGGGTTTTTAGGCCTGCCTAGTGCAACGCAAAAGGCAAGAGAATCATTCCCCATTGTACGCATATGCCTCGAGGTGTTCGATATATTGGTTGGAAGGATTCAGCCGTGGCTGGGCTGCAGTCTTGATTTGTGACTCAACAATATAGCAGAGCACTTCATAGAAAAGGGCCCGCCGGGCAGTGGTGAACACCCGACCCATACGGCGGCGCGGGGAGAAACCCAAACGCAGCGGATCATAGGCGCGCGGCACCCCACGCTGATAGGACACATCACGGTGCTCCTCATCCTTGGAAAGCAAGGTGGCGGCAACATAATCCCCCGAATGTCGGAAAATAAGAAGCTGCTCAACTGTGGTGCCCTCCCCATCCAAACGAAGAAGAGTCTCCGTGCGGAAAGCCTTCTTGCTCAAATCAATGGCGGCATTACGGCCAATGGTATAGAGCCATGTAAGAATGGTGGATTCAAAACGGAAGGACTTAATCATCTTCCAACAGCGCAACCACACCGACTGAAGAATATCCTCAATATCCGGGAAGGAATGAAAACTCGCGGCATGGGCAATACCTGCCGAATGGCGCTTCATGAGCTCCGTAATAGCAGCATTACCAAATTCCCCTTTGGTAATGAGCTCCACCAAGTCATGGTCAGGGAGCTCTAAAAGCTCCAAGGAGGTTCGTCGGCGGTGCCGTAACTCCTGCGCTGAGGGCCGGGTGGGGCGGGTGCTCGGGCAGATATAGTTTCTGCGGCGTGGCCGGTGGAACTGTGCGGGGGCGAAGCTGACTAAAGGAGTGTCGACTAAAGGACTAGCGTACATCCAGATCGCTCCTGAAAAACTCAAACAACAACTACACAAGATTTATGTACACAAAGATCATTTAATCGCAGTTCAGTCTGCTGCTTGAACCAGGAGCAAAAATCCTCCACGGAGGGCCGGGATGAGGATCCCCGGCAGATCCGTGCTGGCGGTGGTGACACGCCCCGGGGATAGTTTAATTACAGCTTTGTAAGCAGAATCTGGGCATAAAAATACCGCGACCAGAACCGGTTGGTCGCGGTATATGAATGGGGGCTACTGCCCCGCTGGTACCTCACTAGTCAGGGCCTCGCTCGGAAGGGGCTGACCCGGTGGGGCTGGGACCGGTAGATCCTCAAAAGGTGGAAACTCCGGGGTTGGTGTGGAGGTATCCGTAATAGCCGGGATCACATTGGACTGGACAGGATTACCACGTTCACGGGAATCCAAGAAGCCCACAATCGCCAAGGTGGCAACAGCCGCCACAGTCACCACCGCAGCAGTGGCCAAAGCAATAAGCACCTTCATTTGGCTGGAATAGCCACGGCCACCAAAACCACCAGTGGTCTTAGGAACATCAGTTGGGGTGACAGTCTCATCCTCATCCACACTCAACTGCTCGCCACCAGAACCAGCAATGGACAGACGGTGGGCCAAATCCGACGCCTTTGTGGTAGCAGGATCCAGATTGGACAGAATCTCCAAACCCTCCACCTTGCGTGGGCTACAACCCAGCAGAGTCTTCAAAGCACGAAGACACAATTCCACATCCTTCTGATAGCTGGCATCAGGAAGCACTGCTGGGAAAGCCAGCACCGCATTACCGGAGGTATCAATACGGATCTGGGAAATATCCATCATGCCCAAAGGCACACGGGCCGATTCAGCGGTAGCAGCAACAGTAGCCAAGGAGGCAATAGCCAGGGCGGCGGAATGGGGCTCTGCTTCGGAGACGTCGGAAAGCGAAACACCAGGCACCCAGTCGGCGACAACCAAACAGCCGGCACGATAAGGCGAAAGGCGCATATTAGGGGCAAGGCCCTTAATGCCGGCGGTGGACAGGCCAGCAATGCGCTGGGAGCGGCGGGCCACCTCGGAAGCCACACCAGCCGCGGTCGCAGGGGCCACAGGATTCTCCACAGTGCCCTCAGTGTCCACGAAAGTCAACGCAACTTCCTTACCGGTTGACTGCTCAATGGCCTGCCAGAAAGAAGCACCCGGCACAGAACCATGCTGCTTAAGAAGACGGAAGGAACCATTAGCAATTGGGGCGCCAGGAACCAGACGTGGCGGGCGCACCATACCAGCAGACATAGGAGGCAGCGGCAGCATAGCCAAAGTCTCCTCGCCCAAAGGCATCTGAAGCTCCGCAGGGTTCGCAGCCGGGGTGGCCTGCTGGGCAGGAACAGACTTAATAAAGCGATTAAGACCCGGAATACGATTACCAATAGCGGACAGGGCACGAAGCTCCTCCAGCTTGGAACGGGAAAGAACCACGCCAGTCACAATCAGGAAGATGACACCATCCACAGCCACGCGGAAAATAAAGACCACGGAACCAAGGAAACCCATCTCTGGGCGCATCACCAGATGGGCCACTGCCCCATCAGCAAAGTGGGCCACCAAAGCACCAACCAAAGAAGCGCCCACAGTCCAGGCGGTGGTGTGCAAAATAGTGCCGGCCTGAAGCTTGCCCAACTTACGGCGAAGCAACAGCGCACCAATACAAGCACCAGCCACAAAACCAAAACCATTAGCGGCACCCAGCAAAACCACCACATACTGAGGGGAGGTGGCAATGCGGATAGCCAAGAAACTCAAAATCACCTTGGTGGTCGTAATACCGGCAATAATGAAGGTCGGGGTCCAGGCTTCCTCACGGGCATAGAACACACGAAGATGCAGCAGCACCAAAGCATAAGGGATCAAGGTGAAGGCGGAGAAGCTCAAAGTGGTGCCCAAAAGATTAGCCGAATGGCGATCAAAAGCACCATAGGCGAAGAGCGCATTAGCAATCTCCACACCAAAAACCGTCATAAAAATAATGATCGGAATCAGGGCCAAGAAAGTAATCTTGGTGGCCATAGTCAGATCCTTGACCACACCCTTATGGTCACCATTAGCCGCAGCACGAGAGAGGCGCGGCATCAACGCGGTGAGCAAAGTGACACCAATAATGCCATAAGGCACCTGGAGGAACAGCCACGCCTGCTGGTAAATCATAGGGGCCGTTGGGTCACTGGCGGAAGCAATACGGGTAGTCAAAATATAGCCCGCCTGGGAGATGGCCACATAGATAATAATGGCCACCGCCATGCCGGTGAACTGCTTCAGACGATCATCAATGCCCCACAGTGGACGCAAATCAATCTTGGCGCGCTTCAAATATGGCAACATAATGGCCGCCTGAACAACCACACCAAAGGTGGTGCCAAGACCAAGAAGCAGTACATGAGGATCAAAAATGCTGACCTGCTCATCCGGGTGGAAACCACCAGGAAGAAGCCAATACAAGCCCAGCACCGCAATAACCACTATGTTATTGAGCACCGGGGCCCACGCACCGGGCCTGAACACCCCCTTGGTATTAAGCACCGCCATAAAGAGGGCGAAGACACCATAGAAGAGAATCTGCGGGAGAAGCAGATAGGCGAAGGCCGTGGATTGGGAAATATTCACCTTGCCTTCGGCGCCCAAAGACAGCCGTGTGAGGAATGGGGCGGCCGCCACAGCAACCACCGTCACACCCAGAAGCAGACTCACCGACAGGGTGAGAAGACGGCGAATGAAGGCCGCACCCTGATCCGGATCCTCCTTTTCGGCGCGCACCAACACAGGCACCACCAAAGAAGTGAGGACCGCGCCAAGCACAATCTCAGTAATGAGGTTGGGGAGAGTATTGGCCGTATTGAAGGCCGAACCCACAGCCGGGCCCAAAGAGGAGCCGATCATCACATTGCGGACGAAGCCAGTGATACGGCTCAACATGGTGGCAACCGCCATAGAGCCGCCTGCGCGGACTACGGACTCGGTGCCGTCCTGGTCTTCGCCCTTCACAGCCTTCAGTAGCTGTGAGGGAGCTGTGAGCAAAATCTGCTGTGCGGTCTTTGTTGCTTCCTTCTGGGCCTCTTTGTGGGCCTCAGAATCTCTGCGTTTAAAAGTTGTAGGGACTGGGGATGGTGGGGATGGCTTAACAATACGCCCACGCAGACCCGAAGTCCTTTCCGGTTCTTGTGAATTCACACTTCAAATTTATACCAGTCCAAGCTGGCAGTGCTTCTCCCCCGCCCTGCGCTTTTAGTTGCGATGGCGGCCGGGCTTATTGCCCTTCTTCACTTCACGGTCACGGCGGCGGCGCACAATCATGCGGCTGACAGCCAAACCAAGCACACCCGCGGACACCAAACTTGCAGTCAAGACGGCCGCATAGCTGGAGCGGGTTTGGACCGTAATATCCACAGCACTAGAAATCTGTGAGCCATCCTCGGTGGCCAACCAGAGGCGAATATTCGTCTGATCCTTGGCATTGATAATATCCGCGGTCATGGACAGCGTAATGGAACCGCGGGCCGGAATGAGGGCATCAGTTGGCACCGCAAGGGAATCCCCACTCGGTGCGGTATAGCCCAGGGTGGCATTGAGTGGCAGGGCCAGGCCATTGCGCGCCACAATGAGCAGCGGCGAACTAGGGGCGGTGCGGGTATACACATTGCCCGGTGGCAAAAGACTAATGGCGGCGCGCAGGGTGCGCAGCATATCGCGGTTGCCATTAAGAATAAGATCTGCATCGTGGGTGGCATCCGCATAGGTATTCATGGCGCGGCGTTGTACACCAGTCAAGGAGCGCAACAAATCATCCATGAGGGGTTCCGTATAGCGGAAGCGGCTCAAAGCAATCTGCGGATCATTGCTCAAAATGCGGGTGAGGTCCTCGGTATAGTTGGCCTGCTGCTTGGCCCGAAGAATCTCTGTATCACTAATCTCCGCCGGATCGGCATATTGGGTGCCACTGGTGGACGGGCCCTCCGGTGGGTTGGCGGCTGCAACCAGATCTGTCAGGCTCACCGCATGGGCCGCATTGGAATCCAAAAGATCGGCAACAGTGGTAATAATGGCCTGGGATCCGTGGCTGCCATCCAAATAATGTGGTGGCATCACAATCACCGAATTGGTATTCAAACCGGTGGTGTAATTGGCCACGGCAAGGCGCAGGGCTGCTGCGGCATCCTGGGCGCGGGCAGCCTCCGAATCAATGGAATAATCAAAACGGGCCGAAGGATTACTGTAGCCGGTGGTTTGTGGATCTGGGCCAACGGTGGCCAAGGTGGCCGCCAAGGAACCCTGGAAACTAATGCCCACCACGGAGCCATTATAAAGACGGGAATACAGGCCACTGCTGGCCTGACCCACCACAGTATTATCCGCAAGGAGCACACGAACAGGGGTGGCTGCGGAACCCTCAGTGGTGCTTTCCTCCGGCAGCTGCGCATCATTCAAGGCATCGCCGCCGGTGGTATTTTGTTGAGCAGAGGACGCTGTGGACACTGTACCCTGCCACTCCTGCTCCACAATGTTCTCCACACTCTGGCCGGCAGTATCCGCCAAAGTCAGTGCACTGGCTGTCTGATCGGAAACATAGCCACTTTCCGGCAAAACCACATTGCGCAGGGGCTCAACACCAAGAACCTGCTGGATAACCTCGGTTCCGCGCGCAATGGCCTCACGCATCAACCAGCGGTTGCCTGTGCGGTTAATCGCACCCAATTCAGTATCGGCCCATGGCAGGGCCACCACACAAAGATTCTGCTCAGTAATGAGGCTCTGCAGTTTATCCAACCACTGGGTGGCGGCAGCACTGCCACTGCCCGGGGTGAGTGCCTCGGTGGTTTCCTTCTTGGTCCAACTATCCTTCAGGCGAAGGGGCTGCTCGGTAGGGTTGGCGCGCTCAGTGGCAAGAGAATAGCCACCGCGCATGCGGGAAACTGTATTGAGCAGATCGGGATCAATGGCAATACAAGTGGCGGCGCTCAGGGCCGGGCTTTGGCTACTGGCGTTACGGTACTGTTCCAGAAGATTATCAAGACGCCCACCGGATTCCAGATCCTTAGCCAAATCATCATTGCTTAGAATCAGTGGCTGCTCGCCCGGGGCCTGACCGGTTTCACCGGCAAGCACATTGGTGCGCCCTGTTAGTGGCCACACCACAGTAATGGGTGCGCCACTGGGGGTTGGTTCGTTAATTACATCAGTGGCATCTGAAGCATTGGCATCCGTAGTCGTCGACTCTTCACCAGTTGACTCATCACTGCCTTGGTCGGTGGTTGTCGTGGTGCTGCTTTCCGCCTTCACTGGTAGCAGGAAGCGCTCCGAATCCAGGGTGCGGGATCCTGTGGATCCCAGATTGCCACTGATGGAAATCATCACCGGGTAGACTGCCGGGCGGGTCATGGCCAGGTTCGGGTCATTCGGATTGAATGAGACTGTGACGGTGGCGTCGCTACGCGGCTCCACGCTAATGGATAGGCTGCGATAGTTGGTGCCGTATGCGAATTCGGAATCATCCATACCAAGGGCGGTACGGGCCAAAGCCGTGGTGGCAATAGAATCGGCGCGCAGGACGCGGGCATTCAGATTCGTGATCGTCGAATCGGAAGTATTTGAAATACGGATGGTGGCCGTCACCGTATCAGTCGGGGCCGCCACCGATCCGGAAGGATCCGGCATGGACAGATCCTCAATATCAATAGTCACCGGGCCCACACCATCGGTGGGGCGAATGGCGGAATTCACCCAGTCGCTGGCAACCTCACTGGATGTGGGATCCTGCGGGGTGGGGATGGCCTGGGCCAAAGGAAGATGAATACTGCCAAGAAGCAGGCTGCTGCCCAAGGCACAGCAGGCGCGCGCAATCTGCGCTTTGGTTGTGCGGCGCATTAGCGTGGGGTCACCCGCCCTGCGGCCTTTTCCTGCTTGGCAAACTGTGGCAGTTTTTCCAAAGCAGTGCGTGCCAATTTACGCTCATCGGCATAGGCCAATTTACTAGCAAGCTTGGTTACTGGGAACCACGCTACCTCAGTTACCTCAGGATCCTCATCATTGAATACCCCGTCGGTATAGCGCAGCAAATAGTGGTACACACTCTTATGAATGCGCACCCCTTCGGATACGAACCAGTAGTCGATGCTACCAATGCGGGTAAAGACTGTGCCGTGCACACCCGTCTCTTCCCAGACTTCACGCTCCGCGGTGCGGGCGTACTTCTCCCCTGGTTCCACATGCCCCTTCGGCATGGACCACAAAAGACGACCGCGCCTATCCAAGCGACCAATCAGTGCCGCATAGATACGGTCAAGATTTACCTCGCCCTGTGCATCCACGGCCTCAGCCAAACCGGAAATAACCAAGCCGCCCGCGGAGGTCTCATTACTTACAGGCATATGTCCGCCGCGACGCTTAGGCCCATTCTTCCGATTCGGCCGTCCACGATTCGGGCGGTTATTATTGCGCTTCTGATTGCGCGGCTTATTGCCGCCGGAGTTCCTATTCTGGTTACCCGGCTTATTACCGTTGGGCTTACTACCGCCCGGCTTATTCTGCCCACCGGCCTTATTATTGCCAGCGCGGTTATTGGGCTTGTTTTGGCCGTTGGGCTTGCTTGTGTTGGGCTTGTTAGTGTTGTTGGACCTAGGGTTCTGCTGGGCATTGCCCTGCGCATTCTGCTGCCCACCGCCCTGCTGGTTGCCGCCCTGCTTCTTTTGGGTACGGCGGCGCGGCCGCCGGCGATTATCGTCCTGCGGCTTATCGGGGGTGGTCGGTACGCTCGTCATAAGAATCTAGAATCCAAAGAAGGGATATTTGGATAGTTTATCAGCCTGAACGAGTATTTTCTTCACTGGCGCCTAAAAGGTAAAATTTTCTAGAGGTATATATATGTATGCGGTGCGCCGGCCACGAGTTTGTGGCAGCCCGTGGCGCACGGATTAGTAAGGTAAAGATATAGGCATGAATTCAAGCATGGATGCGACACTCATCCCCCTGGCAGAGGCTTTTGCCGCCCATGGACACTCCTTGTACTTAGTGGGTGGGTCCGTGCGCGACGCCCTGCTGGGCGAGCATGTCCATGATTTAGACTTCTGCACGGAGGCGCGGCCAGAGGTCATTTATCAAATTCTGTCTGATTGTTGCGAGACGGTCTGGGATACAGGGATCCGTTTCGGCACAGTATCCGCCGCGCGTAATAATGAGCAGATTGAAATCACCACCTTCCGTGCCGATGATTATGATGGTGAATCCCGCAAGCCAGTAGTTTCCTTCGGTGATAGCCTGGAGGGCGACTTGGTGCGCCGTGACTTTACTGTGAATGCAATGGCCCAGGAATTGCGTCCCGATGGGCAGCATATTTTCCACGACCCTTTGGGTGGTCGTGCCGCCCTGGAGGAAGGGATCCTGGACACCCCGTGTGAGCCAGAGGTTTCTTTTCATGATGACCCATTGAGGATTCTGCGCGCAGCGCGCTTTGTATCCCAGCTTGATTTTGATGTGGCCCCACGTGTCTTTGAGGCAATGAAGGCCATGGCGGAGGAACTTAACCGCATTAGTGCGGAGCGTATCCGCCAGGAATTGGATAAGTTGATGCTGGGCCAGGTCCCATGGAAGGGCATTGATCTTCTTTGTGAGACGGGCGTGGCCGATATTATCTTCCCGGAGATCCCTGCCCTGAAATTGGCACCGGATGAGCACTTCCGCCATAAGGATGTGTATGCCCATTCCCTGACGGTGCTTAAGCAGGCCATGGAACAGGAGCCGGAAGGCGAACCAGATGTGGTTCTGCGTTGGGCGGCCCTGCTTCATGATATTGGTAAGCCGGAAACCCGTGGCACCCGTGAGGATGGTGGCGTGACTTTTTATAATCATGCCGCGGTGGGTGCCCGCCTGGCCAAGAAGCGCATGCGTGCTTTGACCTATTCCAATCAGATGGTGAAAGATGTTTCCAATCTGATTTTCCTTCATATGCGCTTCTATGGCTATAGCGATGGTGAGTGGACGGATTCCGCTGTGCGCCGCTATGTCACTGATGCGGGCCCACAATTGGAACAGCTCAATATGCTCACCCGTGCGGATTGCACCACCCGCAATCAGCGTAAGGCTAATCGCCTTCGCCGCGCCATGGATGAATTGGAGCGCCGCATTGTGGAATTGCGGGAGCAGGAGGATTTAGCCAAGGTGCGCCCTGCCCTGGATGGCAATGAGATTATGCAGATTCTGAATCTTCCACCGGGACCACTGGTTGGTCAGGCCTGGAATCACATGAAGGATCTTCGCCTTGAATTGGGCCCCATGGACTATGAGGAATCAGTCAAGCACCTCAAGGATTGGGCTGCACAAAACTTGGACCCAGAAAATCTAGACTAACCCACCCCATTAGAAAGAATAGAATGTTCGCCGATCGTCTCTTTTTAGGTTTGGAGAAGCGCGATATTGAGCCGGGCTCTTTGCTCCTGAGCGCACCCATGCCTGATGGCGCTTATGATGACTATGAGAATCCGGGTCTTCATCAGCGCTCCCCTATGCTGGTCCTTCAATATAATGAGGAGGTCACTATCATGGCCCGCCTGGACCGCAGGTCCGAGGAGCCAGCCTTGGGTATTCTTCCCTCCTGGAGCAAGTATATTGCTAAGCCACAGGTGGTGTATATGGGCGGTGATACCAACCGCGATATGATTCACGCCATTGGTGTTTTGAAGCCAGACGCATCCCAGCCGGATCGCACCGCCCCTTTGGGTAATTTCCTTGTTGTGGATGTGAATTCGGATCCGAATGAGACCCATGATGGCCTACAAGGGATTCGTCTTTTCCGCGGTTTCTTTGTGGTCCCCACGGAGGAGCTTCACGCCCAGATTGATAATGGCGACTGGTATGTGACCACTGCCCTGGTGGAGGATATTTTTGCCAGTGGCCAAGCCGATGTCTGGGGTGAGGCCATGCGCCGTCAGGAATTCCCACTGCCGCTCTTCGCTAATTATCCGGGGGACCTGAATGACGTCTAGTCAGTCGGATTCTTCCTTCGTTCTTCGAAATTCGGCGAGCGCCCTGGTGGGACTAATCCCACTGGGGCTTGCTTTTGGTCTTGTTGTGAATGCCGCGGGCTTTTCTTGGTGGTGGGCGCCGGTCTTTTCCATTCTGGTTTATGCCGGGTCCATGGAGTACTTGGCGGTCGGTTTTGTCACCACCGGCGTGGGCCCCATGAGTGCCGCCCTTGCCGCCTTTGTGGTCAATTTCCGCCATATCTTCTATGGCCTTACTGCCCCAGTGGAGCGCGTCAAGAACCCTATCGCCCGCGCCTATTCCATTTACGCCCTGACCGATGAGGCCTATGCCACCTACTCCGCCAAGCCGGATAATTCTGAGTGGTCGGGCCGCCGCGTCTTCCTTCTGCATTTCTTTATGCAATTGGCGTGGGTGCTGCCCGGCATTATTGGCGCCATTTTCGGCACCATTATTCCGGACTCGGTGCGCGGCATGGACTTTGCTCTCACTGCCCTCTTTACGGTCCTCGCCTATGAGGCCTTCCGTGGCATTCCGAGTGGCGCCGGTCGTGTCCTTGGTGCGGCCATGGCATGCGCGGCCATTGGTAGTTTCTTTAGTTTGAGCTTCATGCTCATCGTGGCCCTCTCGCTGTACTTCCTTATCCTCGTCTTTGCTTATCGACGTTCCAACCCAATGTTTCACGTGAAACATCGCGATCAGGATGGGAGGGACTAATGAATAATTATGGACTCCCCGAGGGAATGAGCCTGAGTTATTTCCTCATTGTGCTGATTGCTATTGGTGCGGTCACTGTGGCTCTTCGTGCCATCCCCTTTGTGGCCACGCGACATCTGCGCCAAAGTCAGTTCTTGCGCTTCCTCGGGCATTATATGCCTCTGGGTATTATGAGTATTTTGGTGGTCTACACTCTATTGTCCACCTGGGAGGGCCACGGCCCCCGCGAGGCCCTCTATGGTGTGGGCTGTATTGTCTTCACCCTGATTCTTCATCAGTGGCGACGCAATGCCCTTCTTTCTATCTTTGGTGGAACCCTGGCCTATATGGCCCTGGCGTCGCTGTTATAGTCGCAACTCTGGAAACAGCGCTTCCAATTCCACCCAATGAGCCTCGAATTCTTCGGGGCTCATTTCTTTTGCCTCAATATCGGGGAAGTCACTGTACTTCTCTGGATGAGGCACCTGTGGCTGTGGCGGCAGGGAGAGCGCGGTGGTGGCCCCTGGGTGGAAGCCACCGCTAATGGAGGATCCATCCGCCAGTTCAATAAAGCGAATAATCTCGCAAGGATCCTCTACCCCACCCAGTGGGCGAAGCTCAGCAAACTGGCGCATATTAATGCCAGCCTCCGGGATGCTCATGGAGATGGCGACATAGAGATGATTAGACATGAGTCTTCTTTCGTGCGTAGCGGGTGGCAACCTGGGAGCACATAATGAGCTGGGTGCTGTGGAATAGCATCAGTGGCAAAATGAGCAAACCCAGATTCGCGGATCCAAAGAGAACAATGGCCATTGGTAGACCAGAGGCCAAGGACTTCTTGGTGCCGCAGAACTGGATAACAATTATATCCTCTAGTGGATAACGTAGACGGGTGCCCACAAATTTCGTAAGCCAGAGCATAAAGCCCACAAAGGCAATAATGAAAATCAGTAGGGAGATAATCTGGCTGAGTTCCACACTGGACCAGATGCCCTCATTGCGCGCTTCAGAGAAGGCGGTATAAACCACAATAACAATGGTGCCGCGGTCAATAACCTTGGTGGCCTTGCGGGCAGCAAAGTCCTTAAGCCAGCGGTGCAAAAGCTGACCGAGTACGAATGGAATAAGCAGCTGCACAATAATGGCAAGGAAGGTACTGCCATTAATATCCATCTGCCCGGTGGCGGTACTCATGAGGGCCGCTGCCAAGAGCGGGGTGAGAAAGACGCCCAGAATATTGGAGGTCGTTGCACTCACAATGGCGGCCGGCACATTACCGCCCGCAATACCCGTCAAGGCAATGGAGGCCTGCACCGTGGATGGCACCAGAGTTAGATAGAGAATACCCGAGTAAATTCCGGCACCGAAGATCCACTGCAGCGGATGCAGGGCCAGACCAATAATGGGGAAAATAATAAAAGTAAAGCAGAGAATGAGGAGATTGAGTTTCCAATTCTTGAGACCAGCCAGGGTCTCATGGGTCTCCAGGCGGGCACCATAGAAGAAGAAAAGAAGGGCAACCACAATCTTGACTGCCCAGTTTGCAATCTCCAATCCTGCCCCATGGGCGGGCAGCGCACTACCAATAATGGCTGCCACCGCAATCATATAAATGAGGGGGTCGAGGGGGAGGCGTTTCACGTGAAACATTCCTCCTTAGGATGTGGCGGTGAGGGTGGTGCCCTCATTGCTCAGGCTGGCTTTGGTCAGACCTGTACGTGCCTGACCGGAGACCACCGAGCCATCAGAAATATTAAAAACAGAGTCATGCTTGGTGCAGATCACATGCCCCCCATCCACCTTGGTGATCTTATTGCCCTGGTGTGGGCAGGTGGTGGAATAGGCCTTATAGACCCCGGACTCCGGCTGCGCGAAAATAAAGTCGCCAACAATAATGGCACTACCCAGCGGCACATCCTTGGCATCGGTGCTTGCGCTTTGCTCCTTGCTGCCGCAGGCCGCCAGCAGGCCGGCAAAACTCGTTGCGGTAGCCACGAGGAACATGCGGCGGGAGCAGGTTTTTGATCCCAGATTTTCAGAAATATCCATACATGTAATGGTACTGCACCTGTACCCATTTTTGGGGGGTTAATTCTTACGCTACTGCTTCCTGCAG
>JAUMTX010000039.1:14237-16854 GCA_030530985.1 Corynebacterium sp. | reverse complement strand
ATCCAGGAGAGATGCTCACAGGCATCTCTCCCTTATTTTACTTTCCCCTACCTACACACCAACACATTTCTGCCTATATCCCCACACAGGCCCCAACCGCCGGCGCTGTTGAAGTCCGCAAGGTCGAATACACCAAGGACGACAAGACCATCAAAACCTGCGCCCCAGTATTCGCTGAGGGCGAGGATGCTGCATATGAGGCTGCCCGCAAAAATGCCGAAGAAAAGGAACTGAAAAAAGACCAGGCATGGCGAGCGTTTTGGGTCTCTCTTCTCGGAAATCCATCCGAGGAATACACCGTTGGAGTCACAGACCCCGATGAAATCAAATCTCCTGAGGATATGTGGAAAGTTGTTGATGACGCAGAGGCTGGCAAGCGCGGAAAGAACTCAGCGGATGTTGATAGCCTCAAGAGCCAAATTTCCCAGCTCGAAGATTACCTTAGTATCTGGGCGAAGGAAGGCTCTGAATCCGCCTGGTCAATTCTGACTAGTCGTCTAAAGGCCCCGGATGACCAGCAAACTATTTCAATTTACATGCCAGGCATTGATTACACCCTTACTATCCGGTACCCCCTGGCTAAGAACGATCCACTCCCTGATAATGCCGAGGACTATATCAAACTTCTCGATCGATACCAGGAGGAAGCGACGCCCCAGCAGCTGGAAATGCATAAACGCTATGTCGCAATGACCGAAAGCGCGGCCCGGGCTTCCTCTGCTCAAGAACTGGCTGGCCGTTCTGCCGAGAATATCGTCGCGAGTCAGAAGGCAGTCTTTGATGCGCTTGAGGATGATCTTGAAGCAAGCATCGAATTATTGAGGGAATTCGCGAAACTATATTACGCCAACCGCGACGAAGTGGCGAGGAAGTGCGCCAGCCTTGGGGACTATGAAAACTCCTGGTCCATGCCTAAGCCAGTGGCGGAAAATGCGCCCGAGCCAGACGAAAACCAGCAGAGCGAGGCACCAAAGGATGATGTATCGACACCATCCCCAGCTGCCACCCCACAAAAGAAGGGGATCATCGCAGCAGCTGCGACTTTCGTTCAGCGAATGGCTCAACGTATTCTCGCAGCAATCATCCACGTCTTCATTTGGATCTTTTAAACGCGGGGCATCCTAAAAGTAAAAAAGCCTGCATCGAAGGAAAACTTCGGTGCAGGCTTTCGTGGTGTTTAGGGGAACTAGGTGGCGTTGCCGGCCTTCCAGGTCTCCCATGGGATATTCCAGTCGCCGAGGCCGTCGGTGCCGGAGAGGGTGCCACCGGTGGTGCCGGAGACGATGAGGATATCGCCGCGCTTGGAGTTATCCAGGTACCACTTGGCATCGGCTGGGCTGACGTTGAGGCAGCCGTGGGAGGTATTGGTATTACCCTGCGCCCAGACGGACCATGGGGCCGAGTGGACGAAGATACCGGAGTAGGACAGCTGCGTCGCATTGTCCACATCGGTGCGGTAGCCATTGGCGGAATCCACGGCAACACCATAGGTGGAGGAGTCCATCACAATGCTGTCATAGCGGTCACCAACGGTATAAATACCATTAGGGGTTGGGTTCTGTGCGCTACCCATGGAGGTAGGCATGGTCTTGATGACCTCACCATTCTTGGTCACGGTGATGATCTTGGTGGAATCATCCACGGTGGAAATCACAGCATCACCAATGGTGAAGTTGGTTTCATTATCGGAGGAACCGTAGACACCGCCACCGAGGTCATTGCCATAGTTATTGACCTTCACAGTCACCTGGGTGCCAGGGGTCCAATACTGAGCAGGACGCCAGCGAATCTCACGGTTGGAGACCCAATAGAAGGCACCTTCGACAGGAGGATTGGTGGTGATCTCAATGGAGTTCTGGGCAGCAACGCGATCCGGCACTGCCTCAGAGAAACGGAAGTGAATGGTCTGGCCAATACCCACAGTGGAATCAGCCAGCGGGCTCAGAGCCACAGTGGCCTGGGAGGCAGGGGTAATGGTGCTAAAGGTGCTCGTCAAGGTACCACCGGCCGAGTTATGGGCAACAATGGTGTAGACGCGGTTATAGCCCAGCACCTCATTGGTCTGCCAGGAAGAACCATCGGCAGCGAGGATGGAATCCACGACCTTGCCAGTCTCATTAGTCATAACTACATCAGTCAGGGTGCCTTCCATAGGGCGAACACTGACAAAGGTATTTGGGTTAATGTCTACTGCCCCATCCTGGATGGAAGCAACAGGATTAGCCGGGGCTGGCGTCTCAGTAGTCACCCCAGGCACCACGCTACCCCCGTTAGAAGAGCAGGCGGCAAGGCCGAAAGCGGCAGCCAGGGCAAGAGCACAGACTAGAGGCTTTTTCACTAAATCTCCAATGACTAAAGATGAACTAAAAATTTTGTACAAGTTTCAACTATATCAGGGGATGAGGAGTTTATTCGCGCCTATCCCGGGATGATATAGACTTCACACCAAAAAGTTACGGTCTTGTTATGAAGATCGCAGTTTTAGATAGATGCGTTACATACATAGTTTTTGCACATATTTGACGCATGAAAAACCGTAACCAACCAGGCGATTTGTCAAAGTTTTAATATGTGTGTATAGTTACATCTTGTTGTTAAGCGCCATTAGCTCAATTGG
>JAUMTX010000039.1:0-14137 GCA_030530985.1 Corynebacterium sp. | reverse complement strand
TAGAGCAACTGACTCTTAATCAGTGGGTTCGGGGTTCGAGTCCCTGATGGCGCACCAAGTCTCCTTTTGCTAACGGAGGATGACTTGAAAAAATAGTTAGCGCCATTAGCTCAATTGGTAGAGCAACTGACTCTTAATCAGTGGGTTCGGGGTTCGAGTCCCTGATGGCGCACAAGATAAGCTCCAGGTTCGCCTGGAGCTTTTTTGTTTTCTAATTTTTGTTATCCTGGTACACATGCGTGCTCTAATTATCGTTGATGTTCAGAATGACTTCTGCCCTGGTGGTGCCCTGGCTACCCGCAGTGGCGCTGTAGTGGCAAAGCGAATCGCACAGTATGTGCGCGCCAACCACGAAAAGTACGCCACCATCGTGGCCACCAAGGACTGGCATGTGGACCCGGGCAACCACTGGTCCGAGAAGCCAGACTTTATCAATACTTGGCCAGTGCACTGCGCTGCCGATACTGAGGGCGCAGAATTCCACCCTGCCATCAAGGAAATTGAGAACTATATTAAGGCGACCTTCCTCAAGGGCCGCTATACCGCCGCCTACTCCGGCTTTGAGGGTGTCTATAAGGAAACCACCCTGGAAACCTGGCTGCGTAACCGCAATGTGCACTTTATTGATGTGGTTGGCATTGCCACCGACTACTGTGTGCGCCAAACCGCCATGGATGGCAACCAGCGCGGCTTTGAGGTCCGCATTATGCGCGACCTGGTTGCCCCAGTGTCTGTAGATACAGGAAAGGCTGCCCTCGAAGAAATGAAGGCAGCCGGTATCGAAATTAAGCAATAAGAGCTTAAGCAGCAAGGAGGTCGCGCAGCTCACGCAGCTGGCGGTTGCGGCGACGCTTGGAGGCTAGGGCAATGATGACAATGCCTGCGGTTACGCCGGCAACAGCGCCCACAATATTGCGCACCTGTGGATCCTTGAGCTTCTCGCTGATGGTCTTCTTGGCGTCATTCACAACATTCTGTGGCTTGGCGCGGTCGGCAATCTGGTCTAGGGTGCTAGCCAGCTGCTTGCGGGTGCGTTCAATATCGCGCTCAATGTCATTAATATCGCGTGCCATAGGGCTCTTCCTTTCGTACTAACTTTTACTAGTACGATAGTAACACTGTTTTGGTATCCTGGTAGACATGACTAATTCCTCACGTTTAGAGCCGGGCTCCAAGGCACCGGATTTCTCCTTGCCTAATGATCAGGGTGGCACCACCTCCCTTTCGGACTATGCCGGTCAGCGTGTCCTTGTTTATTTCTACCCTAAGGCCAATACTCCTGGTTGTACCACTGAGGCCTGCGACTTCCGTGATTCCTTCGCCTCCCTCAATGACTCCAATATTGTTGTATTGGGTATCTCTCCAGATGGCGTGGATAAGCTGGCTAAGTTCCGTGATGACCATGAGTTGAACTTCCCTTTGCTTTCCGACGCCTCTAAAACCGTCATGCAGGAATGGGGCGCCTTTGGCGAAAAGAAGAATTACGGCAAGATTGTTCAGGGCGTTATTCGCTCCACCTTCCTGGTGGAAGCTGATGGCACCATTGGTTTTGCCAAGTACAATGTGAAGGCCACCGGGCATGTGGCTCGTATTCTCAAGGACCTTGAAGTCTAGTAGTGGAAGAAATTCTCCGCCCACGAAGGCGCCCGAGCCAGCAGCGTAGCCGTGAACGGTATGCGCGTATTTTGAGCTGCGCTCGGGAGGTCTTGGTCACCCAAGGCTTTGAATCCTTCACCTTTGATGAGGTGGCAAAGCGCGCTGAGGTCCCCATTGGCACCTTGTACCAGTTCTTTGCCAATAAATATGTGCTCATCTGCGAATTGGACCGTTGTGATGCCGAAGCCATCACCGCTGAATTAGAAAAATTCTCCCAACGAGTCCCAACCCTCCAGTGGCCTGAATTCTTGGATGAATTCATTGACCACCTGGCCGACCTGTGGGCCAAGGACCCAAGCCGCCGCGCCGTGTGGCTGGCCGTCCAGTCCACCCCGGCCACCCGCCTCACTGCGGCAGATACGGAGCAGCAACTGCTGCTCATGATTGCCCATGTGCTTAAGCCACTTAACCCCCGGGCAGAAGAAAAGCAGCGAATGGAAACTGCATCCATTTTGCTGCATACAGTTTTTTCGCTGCTTAACTATGGTGTGGAAGGCCACCTTGAGTTCACAGTAGAGGAACTCAAGAAAATGTTGCTGGCCTACCTATTTAGCGTCGCTGGCTAGTTCGGCATAAGCCGAACTATGGCTGTAGCGTACTCCCCGTCATGACTAATCGAGACGGGGATATTTTTATGCTCGCAGGCGGTCGCGATGGCCCCTGAAAGAACAATCCGGGTCCTACCCCACCGGTCCTGGTCCACGGAAATCTCGGACCAGTTCACGGTCTCAATACGGGGCTCCTGACCAAAGAAGGTATTATCCCAAGCCTTAATAAAGGCCTCTTTGGCAGCCCAACGCCCCGCAAGATAAGTTGCACGGTCGGGCTTGGCGTGCGCCACACGCAGCTCCGCCACGGAGAAGACCTGCTCAAAATGGGAGCCGGGCTTCTCCAACTGTGCAGCGAAGCTGGGAATGTGGACGAGGTCGATTCCTATCACTAGAAAATACGCGCCTCTGGGTCGACCAGGATCTTCTTCTCCTTGGCCTTAGCATTCTTACCAAGGTTGCGATCCACTGGGCGCTCATAGAGCGCTGCCCCACCGTAAATACCGTCAAGGATTCGACGGGAGCCAGCGGTAATACGGGCATCAGCAGACTCGCGCAGATCGGCGCCGCGCTGCTCTTCTACTGCTACATAGAAGGCCTCTGGGTGAACCACAGCAACCAGAGCGGAGACGTGACCGAAACCAAGGGAGGTGACAAAACCAGCCTTGGAGGAGTGAACCAGACGGTCACGCAGCCACACCAGGTGCTCATTCTTAGCCAGAACTGGGTCCACACAGTCCAGGCTGCGGTTAGCAGGAAGCTCACCGGCAGCAAGAACCTGGGTCAGACCAATGATCTGGAAGGCAGCAGCGCCACCCTTGGCATGGCCAGTCAGAGTCTTCTGGGAAATCACATAGAGTGGGTTACCCTCGGAGCGACCCAGGGCTTCGGCGATGGACTCGTGAAGCTCAGACTCATTTGGATCATTGGCATTGGTGGAGGTGTCGTGCTTGGAGAGGATAGAAATCTCATCGGCAGAGACGTCGAGGGCACGGAGGCTCGTCGCAAGGCCAGAGTGCTCACCACCACAAGCAGCAGCAAGGGCGCCGAGACCTGGGGCTGGGATGGAGGTGTGGGCACCATCAGCGAAGGACTGGGCATAACCAAGCACACCAAGAACTGGCAGGCCAAGGTCGGCAGCAACACTACCGCGGGCCAGGAGAATGGTGCCACCACCATTGGATTCAATGAAGCCAGCGCGGCGACGGTCATTGGCGCGGGAGAAGAAGCGATCCTCAATACCCTTGGCGGCAAGCTCAGCGGAATCGGCAGTTGCAGCCATATCGCCGAAGCCGGTAATACCTTCAACAGACAGGTCATCAATACCGCCGGCAACCACGAAGTCGGACTTACCAAGACGAATCTTGTCCATGCCCTCCTCCACGGACACAGCCGCGGTGGCACAAGCACCCACTGGGTGAATCATCTGACCATAGCCACCAACATAGGACTGCATGACGTGGGCTGCCACAACATTTGGCAGGGCTTCCTGCAGAATGTCATTGGCGCGTGGCTCAGCCAGGATACGGTCCAGGTAGAGGCTGCGCAGGCTCTCCATGGCACCCATGCCGGTACCCTGCGTGGAGCTAATACGTGCTGGGTGCAGGTGGTGCAGCAGCTCAGCTGGGGTGAAGCCGGAGGCCAGGAAGGCATCCACGGTGCAGACCAGGTTCCACAGTGCAACACGGTCAAGGTTATCGGCCATATCGGCTGGAATACCGTAGACAGTTGGGTCAAAGCCCTGCGGAATCTGGCCACCAACAAAGCGGCTCATTGCTACTCGACGTGGCACACGGATGGCACTACCTGCCTTGCGGGTTACCTTCCATTCGCCCTCGACGAATGCAATAACAGTATTATCTGGCTCGGACTCGAGGAAGGTGCGGGCGGTGGCTTCATCAGCCACAGCGAACTCCATGTCCTTATCCAAGTAGATGGTGGTGAGCTCAGGGGCGAGGTTATCCACCATGTCGAAGTCGTCATTATAGCGACGGACACCAACACGGGCCATGACCTCATCGTGGAAGCGGGAGTAAATCTCGGCCTCATCAAGCTCATTGCCATCGGCATCCACCCAGCCATTCTCATAGGAGATAAGACCCATGGACCAGGCCAGCTCCACCACACCAGCAGCGGAAAGATCGCCATCAAGCTCAGCCTCAAAGCGGGTACGGGAGGAACCATAAGGGCCCAGCTCGCCGGTACCAACAATAACAACCATGTCCTCCAGCTTCTGGCTAATGCCAGAGAACTCAGGCGCCGCACCCACCTTGCGGGCAGGGATATTAGGAAGGGCGTCAACAACGCGGACATTACCTTCACCCGAATTGGATGCTGCGTTAGCGGCCTCCATTTCGGCACGGGCATTGCGGGCAAGCTCAGCCAGGTTCAGCTCGGCCTGACCAAGACCACCGGTGTAGTCCTTGGTAATAGGGGCCTGGGCGGCAGTGGCACGGGTCTCTGCGGAGGCGCAGTCAATAAGCTTGGCTGCAATCTCCTCAGTGGAGAAGGTGGTCACACCGGCAGCCTCAACAGCATCAACCAGTGGATCATTGCCTCCCATCAAACCGGTGCCACGAACCCAACCAATAAGGGTGTGAACAATGCTGGTGTTATCAGCCCAGACTGGCTCGGCATTCCAACGCTGAACCAGGGCATCCAGGGCAGCCTTGGACTCACCATAGGCACCATCGCCACCGAAGCGGCCACGGTTAGGGGAACCAGGAAGCACAACGTGCAGGCGCTGACCAACATGGGTATTGGTACCAATCTGACCAAGACCAGCAATCAGGCGCTCAACACTCCAGAGCAACAGGCGCATCTGGTTTTCGGCCTGGGCGCCGGCGTCGGCAAGGGTGCCCTGGACACGTGGGGCTGCAAATGGGAAGAGAAGAGTTGGGACCTGAGCAGGCTTGACCAGCTTGGAAGCACCATTAACAGTGGCGGTTTCCTCATTGCCAATCCACTCAACCAAAGCATCAACATCGGTATAGGAGGAAAGGTTCGCTGGAACTACCCACAGGGCCGCACCGCCGCGAGCATTCTCACGGTAGAGGGACTTATAGAACTCAGTACGAGTGTGATCCAAACGGGAGGTGGTGGCAATAACAGTCGCACCACCGCGCAGCAGCTGCGCAACCACAGCAGCAGCAATGGAACGTGGGCTGGCACCAGTCACAACAGCAATATCGGTGGCAAAATCAAGGGCCTCAGTCTTGCGTGCCTTCGCGGCAAAACCGCGCATAGCCACAGCAAACTCAGGGTACTTGGCGGCAAAGAACTCGGCCTGCTTGGCCACAGCCTCACCAGCACCATACACATTGACGGCACTTTCAGAAATCTGACCAGCAATAACGCGGGCAAGATCCTCACGGGCAGAAGCCCAACGGTCATCCAACTGCAGGGCCTTAGCAGCACTGAAGGAAGGCGCAACCTGGCGTGGCCAATCAGAACCAAGCTCACGGGTCACCGTGTCATAGAGCTCAGTATCAGGGGCCTCTGGCAGTGGCAGTTCCTTCTCCAAACCAAGGCTGCGCAAAATACCACGGGCAGTCTCTGCAAGAACACCATTCTCGCCAGTGACCTTCTCGGCGAACTCGTTGAGCGCGGCGGAATCAACCACTCCACCGGTTCCGGCGCTGCCAGAACCGGGCATTGCGACGGATACACCCTGGGCTGCAGCAACCTGCTGAACAGCAGCATCGATCACATCATCAAGGGAACCGGTGAGGGTGGCAAGGTCGCCACCACGCAGGGAGGAACCTTCACGGGTGCCAAGAACCACGGCTGCGGTGACATGGTCAACCCAACCCTGGCCAAGACCCCAGGTGCCGCTCACACGCTCAGCCACATAGGCTGGCTTCTTGCCGGCAGGACCTGTAATACGACGCAGCGCATCAGCGGAGGCCTCTGCAAGAACAGGACCAAAGGCGGTGTAGCTCTTAGCCATACCAGCCACAGTCTTCTTCAAATCAGCCAGCTCAGCATCGGCAGCACCATCAATGGCACCCAACCCAAACTCAACACCAAGGTCGAGCAGCAGCTGGTTACGGCGGGAGGAGACACCCTCCACCAAAGCCTCAATGGTATCGGTGGTGCTCATCTGATCCGGACGAACCTTGGTCCACTGGGCAATGAGCATCTCAGTAGCATCAGCCGGGGTGAAGACAATATCCGATACTGGGCCAGAGGCAGCCGGAGCCGCTGGAGCAGCAGCCACTGGTTCTGGAGTAGCAGCCGCTGGGGCGGCTGGAGCAGCTTCGTCGACAGACTCCTCAGTGACGGCAGCCTCAGCAGCTGGCACTGGAACGCTGTCGGTCGCGAATACTACGGCAGCATCGCGCTCAACATTGAGGGCCTCTGGGTGGAAGGCCTGGTACTGAGGCAAACGCAGGGTCTGGCCGAACATATTGGCCACGGTTGGGGCGGAGCCCACACCGACCTCAACAAAACGCTCAATACCAAGGGTCGTCAAAGCCAGGTCCTGGGTTTCAATCCAACGAACAGGGCTTGCGAACTGCCATGCGAGCAGTTCGACCAACATGGTGCGAGCGACCTTGTTGATGGATGGGGCGTCGAGAAGCTGCTGGCCGGACTCGTGCGCGGTCAGCTGGGAGTGCAAGCCCTCAATGATTGGGTGCTGGGCAACCTTGAGCATATCGGCCACGAAGTCAGCAGTGACCTCAAATGGGCGGGCAACAAGGTTAGGAATATAGCGGCCAACCAGGACATCAAGATCCACAGTGGCAGGCAGCAGACGGTCAAGGTGCTCACGGAAATCAGCCACACCATCACGCAGGTGGGAGGAGTGGAATGGCACGTCAATGCCAGGAATCTGAATGAAAGCACGCTGGCCAGGGGCCTTTTCCTCAGCGGCAGCGGCCAAAGCCTTCAGGCCCTTAGTGGTGCCGGCAACCGCATACTGAACGCCCGCAATATTGTAATTAACAATCTCAAGGAACTCGCCGGTCTGGGCAGAAAGCTCAGCCACAAAATCAGCAACAGTATCCTTGGTCAAACCCATCTTATTAGGGCGAAGAGCAGCCAAACCATAGTTGGACTCGCCATTCTCATCGCGCTCCACCAGGCGGTGCATGGTCAAACCACGACGGTACACAATCTCCACAACGCCCTCAAGGGACAGGGTCTGTGCATAGGCGGCAAGAGCATTGTACTCACCAACAGAATGGCCGGCGAAGAAAGCAGAATCCTCAAGGGCATTAGCCTCACGCATCTGCGCAATCTGTGCAACGCCCAAGGTAGCCATGCCCACCTGGGTGAACTGGGTCAGGAAGAGCACACCCTTAGGGTGGTAGAAACGCTCACCATCAACAACAACCTCAGTTGGGTTATTGCGCACAATCTCCACAATGGAGAAGCCCAACTTGGTGCGGGTGTGACGATCAGCGCGATCCCACACATCGCGGGCAGCAGCACTGGAAGCATAAGCATCCATACCCATGCCCTGGCTCTGAATACCCTGACCTGGGAAAGCATAGAAAGTACGTGGGGCACGAACAGTGGCGGTGGCAATCAGCGCAGTCTCACCATTAGCAGAAACAGTGATCTCACGGACCTCACCATAACCTGCACGGCTATCCACACCCTTGCGCACCACAGTCACATCCAACTCGGCACCAAGGGCAATTGGGGCAAGCATCTGTGCATGGTAGTCACGGATCTCACGGCCCGGCTGGCCCTCAGTCGCGGCGGCTGCAACCAGCTGCGCAATGGCGGAAGTCCACATGCCGTGAACAATCGGCGCACCAAGACCAGCCATGCGGGCTGCCACATCAGATACGTGGATTGGGTTGCGGTCACCGGAGGTAATAGCAAAAGCACGCATATTCTCCGGGGCGCGCAGGTGCGTCTGGGTACGGAAGGAACGTGGGGTGTCGGTCACGGTGGTGGCCAACTGCTCCCCTGCCTGTGGCATTGGCTCCTGGCCTGCACGGCCACGGATAGCAAAACGCTCAGTCAGGCGGGCAAGGGACGTGCCCTCAGCCTCAATGGTGGCGGTGACAAGAATGACACGGCCAAGGTCGGTATCGGCCACAGCCTCAGTCTTAGCAGCAATGCTAAGCTCCGTGCCTGGCTCTGGGAGTGCTGCATCAAGCTCAATCTGGTGCTCAAGGTGCACCAGGTCCAGCATGCCCTCAACCACACCGGAATTCTTCACAGCGGCGAAGATGGCTGGCCATGCATAGCCAACAAGAACATCTGGGGCAAGACCGCTTGGTACCAGGTCGGCGCCAAGCATGCCTGCGGTAACAGCCGAATAATCAGCAGCCAGGGAACCATTGAAGCTGGTCTTCAAGGTACCCTCAGCTAACTGGCCACCAGCAGCAAGAACAGTCAGTGCGGACATAGCCGCATCAGCATCAGCAGCCGCAATCAGTGGGCTCTGGCCAGGAATCTCTGGGGCCTGAATGCTGAACTCAAGAACAGCATCCTTGCCAGCAACGCGGGCATTCGCACCCAGGTCAACAGTGACCTTGGCGGTAGTACCGGACATGGTGATGGTGGCATCAGCGCAGGTAGCGCTCTCACCATCAATAACCCACTCGGAGGCAGGGGCAATGCGGTGCAGAATATTCTGCACATCGCGGCCAGCCCAGTTCATGCCAGGAGCAGCGATAATCTGCTCCAGGGCGGTTGCGCCCTCACGGACCTCCGCACCGGCTGCTTCGAGGCGGTCGATGGAGGAAGCATTAAAGCGGTCGAGGAGTTCAGCCACTGGCTCATCAGCCTTGGTGATACCCGCAACAGCGGAGATACCAGGAATAATGCAGACCTGGTCGGCATCATAGCGCTCATCATGTGCCTGCCAGAGGGAATCGGAACGCCACCAACGGCGCACATCCTTATCAATAACAGGAACAAAGTTGACTGGCTTGCCAGGAATACGGGCCAGCTTAAGGAACCACTCGCGGTCAGCTGGGTGAAGGACCTGGCTGAGATCATAAAGGGCACCAAGCTGCGCAATAGCGGCGGCAGGATTATCAGCATCCACGCTCACAGCAAGCTCAAGGGTGCCATGATCCTGAGGATTCAGACGGGCCTCAACGCGGGCCACCATTTCCTCATAGCGCTTGAGCCAGGAAGGATCAGTCCACTCGCCCTTGAATGGGCCGGAAAGCTCAAGGTAGCGCTCCAACCATGCCTGGTAGGACATGGACTCCAGGTCACCAAAGTATGGCTTTGCGGTCTTGGCAATAGCAGCAATGATTTCCTCGCGGCGGGCAGCCACGGCCTCTTCATCACCGGCGACCTCATCAAGAAGACGACCGGCCTTAGCGGCGGAGTTATCAATCTCGTGAATATCAGCACCGAGCTGGGAGCGGCCGGAAGCCATGCCATCAATGGCATGGCCGGCACCAACCCAATTATGGGTACCAGCGGTTTCAACCAGCAGCTTCTTTACAGAAGCACTGGTCTTGGCTTCCTTGGTGGCCATGGCGACAGTGCCAAGGAGGATGGCGTCGACAGGCATAGCAGGAAGTTCGTACTTGGTGGCCCAAGAACCATCAATATAGTCGGCCGCCTGCTCAGGGGTGGCAATGCCGCCACCAACGCACAGCACCACATTAGAGGTCTGGCGGATGTCATCATAGGCGGCAATGAGCAGCTCATCCAGGTCCTCCCAGGAGTGGTGGCCACCGGCCTTACCGCCCTCAACCTGCATGATGATAGTGAAATCAGGAACCGCGCGGGCAACATTGAGCACCTTATGAATGTGCTTGACGGCACCTGGCTTGAAGGAAACCCAGGAGAAACCACCGGCGCGCAGGGACTCAATAAGGGCAAGGGCCTCATCCTGATCAGGCATACCAGCGGTGACAACGAGACCATCAATAGGGGCACCATTGGCACGGGCCTTAGGAACCAGCTTGGTTGCACCCACGTGGAGCTTCCACAGGTATGGGTCAAGGAACATGGAGTTGAACTGGACGTTCACACCCGGCTTGAGCAGGCCCTTGAGCTTATCCAGATTAGCCTGGAAGATCTCTGGGGTGACCTGGCCACCACCAGCCATCTCAGCCCAGTGGCCACCATTAGCAGCGGCGGCAACAATCTCCGGGTCCACGGTGGTTGGGGTCATACCTGGCAGCATCATTGGGCTGCGACCGGTCAGACGAGTAAAGGCAGTGGACAGACGCACCTGGCCGTTCTCGCGCACCAGCTGTGGGGCGAAATCAGACCATGGGCGTGGGCGGGCTGGCGCCTTGCCAGCATCAAAGAGGGCATCCTGGCCGTCAAGGGTGGCGGCCGCAATAACACCAATGCCACGACCAGCAACATTTGCCTCGGTCAGCTTGGACACACCAGCGGCCGGACCCAAATCAAGAATCCACGCAGCACCGGTCTCAGCAGCAGATGCAACAGCAGAAGGCCAATTAACTGGGTCAATAATAATGGTCTGTGCAAGACCACGGGCAAGCTCCACATCAAGGTTGAGCTCAGTAGCCCAGGACGCAACCTGCTCCACTGCTGGCTGCAGGGCTGGGTGGTGGAAGGCCACATCCACATCGAGGTACTCGCTCTTTGGTACGAAAGCAGCACCGCCGCGCAGCTTGGCCTCGAGTTCCTTGGCGCTCTTGGCGCTCATGGCCTCAAGGACGGTGCGCAGCTGCTCCAATTCCGCTGGCTTGCCCACAACCACATAGTTATCGCGGGTATTCTTCAGGCCCAGCACCAAATCAGCACCAGAAACACGGGCAATGGCTGCCTCCAGCTGCTCACGGGTAGCGCCGCGCACAGCAAGCATTGGGGTGGCTTCACCGGCAGCAATCAGGCCCACACCACGTGCGGTACGGGTAAGAGCAGCACCAATGAGCTGCGCAATAGCCAGAACGGAAGCAGCCTTATCAGCATGCTCAACAGCGGCAACACCCAGGGCACCCTGGGAGTGGCCAATGACTGCCTTAGCGGCAGCAATATCCAGGCCCTGTGCCTTCAAGGACTCCAGGGTGGCCAGCTGTGCAAGGAAAATACCTGGCACGCTCACAGCCGCATGGGCGGCTGGGATGGTATCCGCATCGGTACCCACAGTCTTTGCCCACTCCAGTGGGGCGAAGCCGAATGGGCGGGTGCCGGCAATGGCATCCTCCAGTGGGGCAATGAGGCTGGCTGCCTCATCAATGACACCAGCAAGGCTCTCGTGGATTGGGCCGACGACCTGCTCCTTGAGGGTTGGCAGCCACGCAAAACCCTGACCAGCAAAGGCCAGGGCATATGGCTCGGACACTGGGCGTGTCACATTCTCAGGAACAGTGATCTGATCGGAATGGGTACTCACGTGAACGGAATCTCCTTCATCAAGGTGTAGTTTTCTACAGTAAACTATGCCAGAAAACTTGACGGATTCCTCATATTTTAGCGCGTGTCCGCTACCCCCGCCAGATCGACAAACATTATATGGTGCACAAAAGCCCACCGTGTGAATCATCTCACAGGTGGGCCAAACTAGGGAACAAGAATAAAACCACACATACAACAAAAAGACGGCCCTGCATCTGCAAGGCCGCCTTCGCGGTGCGCCTGGGGAGACTTGAACTCCCACGTCAAAGACACTGGAACCTAAATCCAGCGCGTCTGCCAATTCCGCCACAGGCGCGTAAAGATTAATAGAGGCGTATTGCACTCGTATTATCTGAACTCGACTAAGCCTACCGCCTAGCCCCCAAAAATGCAAAAGCGGGTATTCTAAATATGTGACAAAGAGAGTTGTACAAGTACTTTTCCTGATTGCGGCAGTGATTACCTGCTGTTTGCTCGCCTGGTGGCAGTGGACCCGTTTCCGCTCCGGCACGGGCACTTTTCAGAATTTGGGCTATGCCCTGCAGTGGCCTCTCTTTGCTGCTTTCTTCGTCTATGCGTACCGCAAGTATCTCGAGTATGACCGTCTTGAGAATGAAGGCGAGGAGCTCATTCTTACTAATGTGAATGAGACCTCTATTGATGAGGAATTCCTCCCTGAGCGCCCCAAGGCCCAGGAGGCCCCTCAAAGGCGCCGCCGCCGCGCCGATTTTGATGAAGAACAACGCTTTTAGATTTTCACCGAAAGGGACCCCTTATGCATCCTGCTCGTAAGCAGCGCACCCTCCAGGCCCTCAAGCTGTATTCCATTACTGCCTGGATTACTGGTATTTGGCTTCTGATCCTCTGCGTCCGCATGATTCTCCAGTACGGCGTCGGTATTGAGATGCCTGATTGGACCAAGATTATTGGCCAGGTTCATGGCCTTTTCTATATGTTGTACCTCTGCGCCACCCTGAACCTGGGCACTAAGGCACGCTGGCAGCCTGCAAAGTGGCTGCTCACTGCCCTTGCCGGTACCATCCCATTCCTGTCCTTTGTTGTGGAAGCTAAGCGCAGAAAAGAAGTCCTCGCTCTGGTGAACGAAGACTAAAGAAACTCAAGAAAATTACTGGCGTTCTGCCAGTTCCTTGAGTACAGGTACCAGGGCGGCCAGCGCCTTGCCCCTATGTGAGAGAGCGTCCTTCTCCTCGGCACTCAATTGTGCTGAGGTGCGGGGCGTTTCTTTTTCGTCTTCTTCCGCTGGGATGAAGAGTGGGTCGTAGCCGAAGCCATTCTCCCCTACTGGGGTGCGGGTGAGGCGGCCTTCCCACACGCCTTTTTCAATGAATTCTTCGCCCTCTGGGGTTACAACTGCAACCACGGACACAAAGGCAGCTTTCCGACGCTCCACCGGAACGTGTGCCATCTGTGCTAGTAGTAGCTCGTTATTTCCCTCATCATTGCCGTGCTCACCGCACCATCGTGCGCTCAATACACCTGGCATGCCGTTGAGTTCTTCAACGCTCAGACCGGAGTCATCGGCCAGGGTGATCATGCCGGTTTCCTTGGCGCCGGCACGGGCCTTAATCAGGGCATTATCGGCAAAGGTGCGACCATTTTCTTCTGGTTCTGGGTAGCCAAGCATCTCACTGGTTGGCACCAGTTCAATATTGTCGATACCTGCTGCAAGCAGGACGCGCTCCAGTTCCTTTAGCTTCTTGGCATTGCCGGTGGCCATGTGAAGGATCATGCAAGCACCTCGCGCTGAAGGGCAAAGAGTTCCTGGCAGCCCTTCTCCGCCAAATCAAGGAAGGAGTTGAGCTGTGCACGGTTGAAGGTGCCGTGCTCTGCGGTGCCCTGCACCTCAACCAGGTTGCCACTCGCGGTCATGATCACATTCATATCGACCTCTGCGCGGGAGTCTTCCTCATAGGGAAGGTCCAAGCAGGCATGGCCATCAATAAGACCAACGGATACTGCCGCCACTGGCTCACGCAGTGGGTTTCCTGGCAGCACACCCTCCTCGCGGAGGTACTCCACTGCATCTGCCAGGGCCACATAGGCACCGGTAATGGATGCGGTGCGGGTGCCACCATCGGCCTGCAGGACATCGCAGTCAATGGCAATGGTGTTTTCACCCAATTCGGAAAGATCAATGGCTGCACGAAGGCTCCTGCCGATCAGGCGGGAAATCTCGTGGGTGCGGCCCTTGACCTTGCCGCGCATGGATTCACGTGGCATGCGGGTGTGGGTTGCTGCTGGCAGCATGGAATATTCTGCGGTCAGCCAGCCTTCACCACTATCTTTCTTGAAACGTGGCACACCAAATTCCACGCTAGCAGTGCACATCACACGGGTGTTACCAAATTCAACCAATACCGATCCGGCAGGGTTGCTGGTAAAACCACGGGTGATGGAAATTGGTCGCATTTCATCTACTGCACGACCATCAAATCGCTGGAAAGAAGTCATTCCCCAAGTATACCCGCCACCAAACACCCCCTGCCCGGCGCGGTATGCACGCTGCTATTTTAACCACCAGCAACAAAAAACAACGGACTCAATCCAGGCGCAATACCCGAAAAGAGTCCGTGAATTGAAAACTAGTATTTCAGAACCAGTAGTTCAGAACC
>JAUMTX010000038.1 GCA_030530985.1 Corynebacterium sp. | reverse complement strand
GGCACCTGGGCCACAATATCCGCCCCGGCCGCCACCAATTCCTCATGGTAATCGGCACTATTTCCGCCAATAACAATAACCACCGTATTGATCTTATGGCTGGCTGCCCGGACCAGGTGCATATGCCATGGCTGGACCTGGTCAATCACCGGCACCACGGATATGGATGTGCCCTTGTGCCTATAGGCCTTGCCAATACGTGGGGTATTTTCCGCCGCAATCAACATACTTAATTCTCCCGTAAATGAAAATCCGCTGGGCGGCTGCGGGCAATAAGCTCCTCCGCCTGCGCCAAGTGCTCCAAGGCACGACGCATGGTGTCGCCCTCAATAACATTGAAATATTCAATACTCACATCATGGCCAAGGCCCGCAATACTGCCACTCTTCACATCCTCGGCCAGGGCCTCAACCACTGCCCACCCCACATCAGTCACGGCCCCAAGGAACCAGCGCTCCGTGCTCACATTATTGGCCGGGGCGCAAAGCACCTGCACATCCGCAATGCCCAGCGGATCCACAATGGGATTATTAATGCGCACCCTATTGGCGGGCACAAAAGATGGGTCCGTGTCCGGACCCATAATCACAATCTGTGCCGCACCCATCTCGGTGACACTACGATGCCCGGACCACAGCAAAATACGCTCAATGTCCCGGGCCAGGGTATCCTCCCCCATGCGGAAAACAGTCACGCGGGGGTTCTGGGATGCTGCCACGAAAAACTAGTCCTTCTTCAGGTTCTTCAGCAGCTCTTCCAAGCCCAAAGCACCCTCTTTATTCTCACGGCGACGGCGCCCACCACCTGCGGCCTCCGGTGCCTCATGGGCGCCACCCGCGGTGGTATTCGCTGCCGCAGCATTCCCACCCGGCGCACTATGGGCCGCGCGGCGGCCGGATGGCTCCGGCGCATCCTGGAAGGCGGTGGTCATATCGGTGTGCTCACCCGTCATCCAGTTCACACGGCGGAAGCTCGTGGTATCAAAACCAGTGCCACGAACCGGCTTGGCCTGCGCCTGGGTGCGTGCCGCCTGTGCACGGGCAGCCGCCTCGGTACCTGCAGCGGGATCCACAGAAGGAATTTGTTTTTGAGTCTGCTTTAGATTCTGCTTCTGTGCAGCCTCACGCTGTGCGCGCAGGGCGCGCTGGCGCTCTTCCTGCTCCTGCATCTGCTTGCGGGCCAGGGCCTCAGCCTCTGCCTGGCGGCGGGCCTTTGTTTCCTCCTCAGCCTTAGCAGTGGCTGCTTCCTGCTCCGCCTTCTTGCGTGCTTGGCGTTCGGCCTCAGCCTTCTGGGCGCGCTTACGGGCCTCCTCACGGCGGGCATCGGCGGCGCGACGGCGAGCCTCAAGTTCAGCGTCGCCTTGGCTTGGCTTGGTATTGGATTCCGCGGTGCGGTTAGCAGCCACAGCATCATCCAGAGAGGCTGGCCCCTCAGAGCTTACTGGGTCAACAACCTTATCGGCAGTGGTCTCCACATTGGTCTCCGCAGTTCGGGAGGAGGATTCAGGGGTAAGTTCCTGGACGCGACGGGCCTCAGCACGAAGGGCTGGTGGCTGCTCATAGAAAGGCTGGCCGGCAAGCTGCTCAAGCTGGTTCTGCAGGGCATTGACCTGCTCCTTGAGCTCCTCCAGGGCACGAAGCTGGAATTCTTCCACTTCCTGCTTGGAATAAGCCAGGTCCAATTCCACAGCCTGGGCGGCAGAAATACTGCGGGCAACATCACGGTCGCGGCGCATCTGCACGGAGATAAAAAGTCCCAGCAGTGCGGACCATAGAGAGACAACAACGGAAATCTTGAGATAGGTTTCACTATTGGTAAGGAGCATGACCACCGAGCAGATGATGGCAAGCATGACGAAGAGAATAAGAATAGTTTGGCCGCGATCACGTGGGGCCGGAGTGTTTGTTTGGTTCTCGTCCATATTACTTACCTGATTCACTACCTTACTGGCTACCGTTTGTCGCTCTTTCTTAATCAAGTTTAAACTCTTCGAAGTTTTTAGGCCACTTCCCCGGGACTTTGTGGGGGAACTTGGCAGCATCTTTCCAGAAATAGGGCTGCCGCCAAAAGTGCATAGCCACCAATTGCGGTGGCTATGGCTGCGGGCGCATCATCCTGGGCGGCAACAAGGGTACCCAGGTGCGGCACAATATAGGTGCACAGACCAGCATAAAGGCCACCAAGAATGGCACCACCCCAAATGCAAGCGGAACTCAGCGCATACCAAAAGGCCCCATATATGGGGTTGAATTGGCTACGATCCATACCCACTTTATTGTCTTTAATGCGGTTACGGATGATAATTCCCATAACAACACAGAGCACAACCAAGAGCCAACTAATAATGGCCGGGGCAAAGGTCAAAGAAGCCAGGCTTCCATAGAAGCGGTAGGTGAGCACGCCCGCAATAAAAAGAATATAGAGGGATGTCACCAAGGGGTAGCGCATGCTGGTCTTGCTCATCATCGCCTGCTTCTATTCAACAAAATTAGGGCCGCTCGGTTCCTGCTCCATATAGCCGGGCAGGGTTGTTCCCAATGGGGTTTCCAGGCGGCGAATCCCCTCGCGCTCTTCTTCGGGTAGGAGTCCAATCAGGTCAATCACATTCTGCCCTGCCAGGGTGGCATTCGGGTCGGCCTCCAACCATGGGATGAGCACAAAGGCGCGCTCACGGGCATAGGGGTGTGGCAGGCGCAGCACCGGATCCACACTAGTAACCCCCTGGTAGCAAATCACATCCACATCTAGGGTGCGTGGGCCCCAGTGAATATCGCGGCGGCGATGCTGCTCATTCTCAATGGACTGGGCGTGGCGCAGCAAACTCAGCGGGCTAAGGTGGGTGTCAATCAGCAAAATGGCATTATAGAATTCCTGCTGTTCGGTATTGCCCCATGGCTTGGTGGCATAAATACCGGATACCGCGGAAATCTGTGGTTCAAAATAGGCGAAGGCGGCATCAAGATGCTCCAGTCGGTCACCCACATTTGATCCGATTGATAGTACAGCGCGCATTAGCCTCTTCCTCTCGATCGACGGGCCACCACAGCCACATTTTTAAAGCTCAGCGGGATTGGCGCCTCGGGTTTATTCACCCGCACCTCCACCGCAAAAAGCTGCTGGTAGCGTTTCATAATTGTATCAGCAATCTCTGCTGCCACGGTCTCAATGAGGTCCCGTGGCGGGCCGGTGACAATGCCGTGGGCAATCTCCGCCAATTCGGCATAGTTGATTGTTTTATCCAGGGAATCGGTGGCCGCCGCCTCGGTGGTATCCAACCACACTGTCAGGTCCACAATGAAGGGCTGCCCTGTGCGCTTCTCCGAATCAAAAACCCCATGATATCCAAAGCACTCAAGCCCGGTTAGTTCAATTCTGTCAGCCATTGGCCACCTCCGGATTATTCATATTCGCCACCACGCGCAAAGCGCTCACCGTGGCCGCCACATTATGCACACGGAAACCCCACAAGGAGTCATCCGCGCCATAGCGCGCATACAGCATTGCACTCAGTGTCGCCGTGGCATAGTCAGCATCCACTGGGGATGGCTGGTTCAGGGTTGCCTGCAGGAAGCGCTTCCTGGAATGCCCAATAAGCATGGGGTATCCCAAGGACGCCAGCGCCTGAAAGTCTTGAATGAGTGTCCAATTGCAGGCAGCATCTTTGGCAAAGCCAAGGCCCGGGTCAAGGATGATATTTGACTTTGTGATGCCCGCAGCCTGCGCGGCCTCAGCAACCTTGGTGAGCCCCGTAATTACATCTGCAGTTACCGTTTCAGTGCTGTGGGCAACACCGGCCGCATTGCCGAAAGTATCGGCCCGCCAGTGCATGAGAATAATGGGCACACCATATTCGGCGGCAACTGCGTACATCTCCGGGTCAGCAAGACCACCGGAGACATCATTGAGAATATCCGCCCCGGCCACTAGTGCCGCACGGGCAGTACTGGCACGCATCGTATCAATGCTTAACTTAACTGTGCCTGTGGATATATCTGCGCAGTGTGCTTTCAGGGCTTCCACGGTTGCCACCACGCGGGCGCACTCTTCTTCGGCGGTGACGCGCTTGGCCCCGGGGCGGGTGGATTCCCCGCCAATGTCAATAATGGTGGCGCCATCGGCAATGAGGGTCTCAGCGTGGGCAATGGCTGCGGCCGGGTTGGTAAATTGCCCACCATCAGAAAAGGAATCCTCAGTGACATTGAGGATTCCCATGATTTCTGGTCGCATTAGCGGCGACCTTCCCGGATGAGTGCCATGACTTCAGCACGGGAGGAGGCATTGCTCTTAAAGCCGCCACGCACCGCACTGGTGGTGGTGATGGCACCCGGCTTGCGGATACCACGCATGGCCATGCAGAGATGCTCACATTCAATAACGACAATGACTGCCTGCGCGCCGAGTTCCTCAACGAGGGCATCGGCCACCTGACCAGTCAGGCGCTCCTGGACCTGGGGGCGCTTGGCATAAAGGTCGACCAGGCGGGCCAGCTTGGATAGGCCAGTCACCTTGCCTTCCTTACCAGGAATATAGCCAATATGGGCGTGGCCCAGGAATGGCAGCAGGTGGTGCTCACAGGTGGAATAGATTGGAATATCCCGGACGAGCACCAGTTCCTGGTGGTCCTCATCAAAGGTCTTGGACAGGACTTCACGTGGCTCAGTGAAAAGACCGGCGAAGGTCTCGCGGTAGGCCCTGGCCACACGGGCTGGGGTTTCCCTCAAGCCCTCGCGGTCAGGGTCTTCACCCACAGCAATGAGCAATTCGCGTACCGCTGCTTCGGCCCGGGCCTCATCAAACTGGCGCTCCACTAGCTTTCGTCCTTCTTTTGGTTTTCTTCGCGCTTGTCGTCATCACGCTTCTCAATATCGTCCCAGGAGTGCTCAGTGCGCTCATGCTCTGGAAGGCGGAAACCAATCTCCTCCACTGGCTCAGCCTGTGGGCTGGTCTGTGGGTTACCCTCAACCTCAGTCACACCGGCACCATCATTCCAACCGCGAACGGGCTGGTTTTCATTGGTTCTGTTGTTCTGTGGTTGCTGGCCTTGGCCTTGCTGGTTCTGCGACTGCTCATTCCAATCCGCAGGAGGCGGCGTGCCATATGGGTTCTTGGACCAGGCGGAGCCTGGGCGGTTGCCGTCCTTCTTCTGTGGGCGTGGCACATCCGGGAAGTGGGAACCAAAGCCGGACTTTGGTGGGTTCTCATCCTGGTTGGTGCGGTTGCCACCCATTGGGGTTGGGGTGATGCCCTTTTCTTCCAGTTCACGCTGGCGGGCCTCACGGGCACGGCGGGATGCTTCCACGAGGGAGAAGCGCTTTGGTGGTTCCTCACCGCGCTCAATGGCGAGCTCAGTTGGGGTCTTGACTGGTTCGCGGCCAGCCTGTGCCGGGAAGTAGGTGGACTCACCTTCAAAGACGGCGATGCGTTCACGCTGTGGCAGACCATCGAAGAGGGCTTCAAGGTCAGGGCGACGCAGGGTCTCCTTTTCCAGAAGCTTCGCGGCCAGCTTATCCAGATAGTCGCGGTTTTCCTCAAGGATGCTATAGGCCATTTCGTGGGCCTTATTGATGAGATAACGGGTCTGCTCATCAATCTTGGCAGCCACCTCAGGGCTGTAGTCAATCTGACCACCGCCACCACGGTTAGCAAAAACATCGCCCTCGGTCTGACCGTACTTGACGGTGCCAAGTTCAGGGCTCATGCCGTATTCAATGAGCATAGCGCGGGCAATCTTGGTTGCCTGCTCAATGTCATTGGAGGCACCGGTGGTTGGTTCACCAAAGACGAGTTCCTCAGCCGCACGGCCACCCATGGCAAAGACCATTTGGGCAAAGAGCTCATTGCGGTTGTACATGCCCTTGTCATTTTCATCGGCGGTCATGGCGTGGCCACCGGTGCGGCCACGGGCAAGGATAGTCACCTTGTATACGCGGCTAATATCCTTCATGGCCCAGGCAGCAATGGTGTGGCCGGACTCATGGTAGGCGGTGATCTTCTTTTCCTTCTCAGAGATCACGGTGGAGGAGCGACGTGGACCGCCAATAACACGGTCGGTTGCTTCTTCCAGGGCATCCGCGGTGATCACATTGCCACCCACGCGGGCGGTGAGCAGGGCTGCCTCATTGAGGACATTCTGCAGGTCGGCACCGGACATGCCGGCAGTGCGCTTTGCCAGTGCGGAGAGGTCCACATCCTTGGCAAATGGCTTACCCTTGGCATGGACCTTGAGGATTGCCTCACGGCCCTTGAGGTCAGGGTTGGTAACAGGGATCTGTCGGTCGAATCGACCTGGGCGCAGAAGGGCCGGGTCGAGAATATCGGGACGGTTGGTGGCAGCCATGAGGATGACACCTTCACGGTCACCGAAGCCGTCCATTTCCACCAGCAGCTGGTTGAGGGTCTGCTCACGCTCATCGTGGCCACCGCCCATACCGGAGCCACGCTGGCGGCCGACGGCATCAATCTCATCCACGAAGATAATACATGGGGAGTTTTCCTTGGCCTGCTTGAACAGGTCGCGGACACGGGAGGCACCCACACCGACGAACATTTCCACAAAGTCCGAACCGGAGATGGAGAAGAATGGTACGCCAGCCTCACCCGCAACGGCGCGGGCGAGCAGGGTTTTACCGGTACCCGGAGGGCCGTAGAGCAAAACACCGCGTGGGATTTTCGCACCCAGGGCCTCATAGCGGGAAGGATCCTGCAGGAAGTCCTTGATTTCGTGCAGTTCGTCCACTGCTTCTTCCGCACCAGCCACATCGGCGAAGGTATTGGTTGGCATGTCCTTGGTCAGTTCCTTGGCGCGGGAGCCACCGAAACCGAACATGCCCATGCCGCCGCCTTGCATGCGGCTAAAGAAGAAGACCATGAGGCCGAAAAGAATCACGATAGGCAGAATCATCTGCAGCATGGAGCTCAGGTAGGAGTCCTGGCTGACCTTGGTGTTGTACTCATCCACCCCGGCTTCCTGCACCTTGGCAAAAATTTCGCCGGTGGCACGGGCCGGATATTGGGTTTGGATTTCGGTCACACCACTGCGCTCGTCGACATCAATGCCTTCCTTGAGTTCCAGGCGGATGCGCTGTTCGCGATCATCAATCTGGACCTTGGAGACATTGCCGTTTTCGAGCTGGGTCAAGGCAACCGAGGTATCGACCTTGCGGTAGCCACGGCTGTCATTATTGAAGGCCATGAAGCCAAAAATGATGACACAGATGAGACCGGCAATGCCGGCCCATCGAAGATTCTTTTTAATATCCATGTATTTTCTTTGAAGGAAGTTTAGTTACTGCTCATAGACGCTAGGCTTGAGGGTTGCCACATATGGCAGGTCGCGGTAGCGCTCCGCATAGTCAAGACCGTAGCCAACAACGAACTCATTTGGAATATCGAAGCCTACACCAAGCAGGTCGATCTTATTCTTGACTGCCTCAGGCTTACGCAGGAGGGTCACAATTTCCAGGGACTTTGGTCCACGGTTCTTGAGGTTGCGCACCAGCCAGGAAAGGGTGAGGCCGGAGTCAATAATGTCTTCAACGATGACGACATTGGCGCCCTTAATATCGCGGTCCAGGTCCTTGAGGATTCGTACCACACCGGAGGAGCTGGTGGCATTGCCGTAGGAAGACACTGCCATGAATTCCATCTGGGTTGGAATATTCAGTGCACGGGCAAAGTCAGTGATAAAGAATACTGCACCCTTGAGTACACAAAGGAGGATGAGGTCTTCTTCCTCACCGGCATACTTTTCTTCAACAATTGCAGCCAGTTCCTTGATGCGCTCATCGATTTGCTCCTTGGACACCAGCACATGCTTGATGTCATCCTTGTAGCAACCATCAGGGATTTCTGTCTGTGGCCCTTGGCTCATTGCCCTCGTCCTTTTCTTCTCGAATTGCCAGAACACCATCTATCCTACCGACCACAGTTCGCTTATGTGAACCTGGCCGGTTTTCTCCATGCGCACGGGCGGGTATCGCCACGTCCCCTTGGCCGTGCCAGTCGTGGATGAGGGCATCGATCCGCCGCAGAACAGCGGTGCTGACTCCCATCCCTTCGGCCGCCAGCCATTGGGCTATAACTTCTAAACGAATGGGCTCCGGTTTTTGTTCCAGCTTGTCGACGCCCAACCCACTACGCCCCTCTCCCCCAGGTTTGGTGCTGCTCACCCGGGGTTCCGGGCCTACAATGAGGGCTTCCTGCAGGAGTGTGCAAGCACACTCCTTAATATAGGAGTCCATGGCCACGGCCTGGGTGCCGGCTGCCATGAGGGCCGCGCTGGCATCGCCCCCAGCGATCTCATTGAGCAACGGGATGAGTTCGTGGCGGATGCGGGGTCGGCGAAAGCTATCACTGAAATTATGCGGATCCTGCCAGGCGTGGAGGCCGAGTTCTTCACAGGCCCCAGTGGTGTGTGCCCTCCGCAGGCCGAGCAGTGGGCGGTAGATTTCGAGATTTTCTACCATACTGATGGGGTGGAGGCCTTGGATGCGCCCGCGCATGAGGTGCATGAGTAGGGTCTCCACAGCATCATCGGCGGTGTGGGCTATGAGGATGCGGGGTGTGTATTCACGCATGGCGGCATAGCGGGCCCGGCGCGCTTCGGCTTCGAGGTTGCCCGGCGCGACATGGACGGGGATGACTGCTGCGGCAGCGCCTAATTCTTTTGCGGTTTTGGCGGCGGCCATGGCCACAGTGGCACTGCCCGCTTGGAGTTGGTGGTCTACACAGAGGGCATGGATGCGACCAGGTGAGGCTTCGGCAATGAGGGCTGCGGTGAGGGCGAGGGAGTCTGCCCCACCGCTCAGGCCCACATGGATGGGGGATTCGGGATAGTCTTGCTCCCACTGGCGCACGATCGGGCGCACTGCGTGGCGCAGTTTTGCAAAATTAGGGCTTTTACGTGGCCAAAAGGGAAATTGGGTGGGGCCTGTCACGGCGCTGCCCTTAGCCTTGCTCGCGCAGTGCGGTGGCAATCTGGTCGAGGAGTGGGCGGGCTATGGCGGCGTCATTCTCATTGGAGATGAGTGCGAAGCTAAAGACTGTGCCGCTGTTGCCGGTGACGACTCCGGCTAGGGAGTTGGTGTAGTCCAGGGTGCCTGTCTTTGCGCGAACCCAGCCGAGACCTGCAGTATCGTCGAATCGGGTCACCAGGGTGCCGGTGGCTCCTGCTACTGGCAGCACATCGAGGAGGCTGCGCAGGGCAATGCCATCAGGGGTATTGGATGCTGCTTTATTAAAGATTTCGGCGAGCAGGGAGGCTGGCAGGCGGTCGAGGGTGGAGAGGCCGCAGACATCATGGATGTCGAGTCCTGTGAGGTCAAAGCCATGTTCCTGCAGAACGGTGCGCACGGAGTCTACTGCTGTGGTCTCGGATCCGATCTCGCCACGGTGGGTGGCTACTTCGCGGCCAATGGCTTCGGCCATGACATTATCGGATTCCAGCATCATCTCGGTCAGGCGCTTATAGAGCGGCTCGGACTCGATGCTTGTGGTTGGGCTGGTGGCGGTGAGGTCACCTGGGACGGTGCCATTTTCTACGTCATTAATGCCCAGGCGCTGGCCCAGGGCGACTGCCACATCCATGGATGGGGTGCCGCTTCGTGGTAGATCGCCGGTGGTGCCACCGAGACGCGCGCCATAAAGCATGGCTGGTTCCATGGTCGTGATAAAGCCGGCCCCAACATCAATTGGGTCCCAGCCTTCCGCCCAGGCTGGCTGCCCCCAGACGCTGGTGTCGATAATAATGCTGCGAAGGGTGCCGGTGCTGGCATTGCGGATGGCCTCCGCCGCCTGGTCGAGCTGCTCATTGGTGATGCCCACATCACCCACGGCACGGATATAGACCGTGTCATCATAAACATAGATTGGGGTGCTCAGAACATCCTGTGGGCCAAGTTCCAAAAGGGCTGCCGTTGCGGTGAGCACCTTGGTAACCGATGCTGGGCGCAGGGCCGTATCTGCCTGGCGGGACCAGATGGTTTCCCCAGTATTGGTATCAATTATGGCTGCACCAAAATTGCCCAAGGCCTGATTTTCGGCGAGGGTATTGAGTTTTTCCACTAGGGTAGCTTTATCGTACTCCCCTGCTGTTGCTGGGCTGAGCAGGGTGCTTACTGGACTTGCCACTGCTGCTGGTGGGTCGACAATATAACCCACATTCGCATCGTGGTTGATTACCCCGTAGGCGGCTACGCCACCTACACCCAGGGCGACCACAATCACACCGGCAGTCCATACCTTCGCTTTAGCCATACAAAACAGGATAACAGCTGCCCCGCCCGGCCACGGTACCCACCCCGCAGTTACCAGCACATCACTACCAATTCTGCAGTTCACGCTAGGGTTTGCAAATTTGCATACAAAAACCCCTTTTTATATGCACTCAAACACTTGCTTACTATCGTTGCTAGTGTTAAAATCAAAATTGCCTAATCAATCATGAGTCCCCCGGGGTTCCCAGCCCCGGGGTTCAATGGCCACTTTCCACAATATTGCTGATATTTCTGATATTTCCGATATTTCTGATTTTTCTTATTCGTGATGTATCTCTGTGGAAAGGAGGCTCCCATGAGCTCTCTCGCCTTTACCCTTTTTGAAACTCGTCGCGACATTTTGGGCTTCCGTGATGTCCCAACTTTCCTCCTGCTCATGATGCAGGCAGCTGTATTGGCTACGGTTCAAACAGGACTCTTCGTATTCAAGGAGCTCCCAATGCTGCTCTTTGTTCCAACCTTCATTCTGATGTTCGCTGTTCTGACCGCACTCAATGTAGTTGCTGCCCCAACGGGAGCACCAGCGGAAGCACGTCACCTTGGTCGCAGGCTCGCCGCCCTGGCGCTGCTAGCAACCATCGTCCTGATGTTTGCCACCCTCGCTGTAGTCTAAATACAGTTTCAAAAACTTGGCTTGCATGCGCCAAGACTCTTGAGGCCCCGGGTTTTTTGTTGTTTCCCGGGGCCTCTTAGTATTTCTCCATCATTTGTCGTTCAGTTCTCCTTCATTTCTCTGTCCCGGGTTATAATAATTCGGCGTAAATTCCATTTATAGAAGATTAAAGAGGATTATTTTCATGGCTGATCTTAAGAAGCACTTTGTTGAGACCAAGCGCCCATTCTTTGGTGCTAATCTCCCTGCTTTTGCCACCATCGCTATTCAGGCCGCTATTCTTTCGGCAATTATTACCCTTCTGTTCCTGATTAAGGACATTCCAGTCTGGGGCTTTATCCCAGCCTTCATCATTATTTATCTTGGTATGTGCATTCAGTCGCTCTATATCAGCCCTGATGGTCAGCTGGGCGCTGAGGCTGGCAAGCGTGCCATTAAGTCCAGTATCGCTGGTCTGGTCATTACGATCGTGGCGATCATTGTAATTTTGGTTTCTTAGATATAATTGTTCCTATGTCTATTGAAGTCACCATTGAGATCCCAAAGGGCTCTCGTAATAAGTACGAAGTCGATCACGAGTCCGGCAAGGTCTACCTCGACCGTTACCTCTTCACCCCAATGGCTTACCCATTGGACTATGGTTTCATTGACCACACCCTCGGTGAGGACGGCGACCCATTGGATGCGCTGGTTATCCTCCCAGAGCCAGTATTCCCAGGCGTTATCGTGAAGGCTCGTCCAGTGGGCGTTTTCAAGATGACCGATGAGGCTGGTGGCGACGACAAGCTCCTGTGCGTTATCGACGATGTTCGTTGGGACCACATCCAGGACATTGAGGATGTTCAGAAGCACCTCAAGGACGAGATTGAGCACTTCTTCGTTCACTACAAGGACCTTGAGCCAAACAAGGAAGTTACCGGCTCCGGTTGGGCAAATAAGGCTGAGGCCGAGAAGATCCTCGAAGAGGCCATCGCCCGCTACAAGTAAGCCACTTTTTCTAAGCTCCGCTTCGGCGGGGCTTTCTTTCTATCATCACCGCTATTATCAGCACTATCATCCCCGTAATCAGCACCGAGTTTTTGTAATTTCAAAAATTAAAGCCAAAGAAAAGGAAAGCTAAAGAAGATGACAATCCGTGAAGTAAACCCAAAGGACGTTCCAGCAGAGGCCATCATTATTGATGTTCGTGAACCAGAGGAATTCGCCGAGGTAGCAGCAGCTAATGCTCGCCTGGTCCCACTGGCCACTGTTCCAGAGAACCTCGATGTATTCTCCCGCGAAGAAGATAATTACATTATTTGCCGCAGCGGTGCACGCAGTGCCCGCGCTGTGGAGTATCTGGAGGCGCAGGGCATCCCTGCCATCAATATTGCCGGCGGCACCCTTGCATGGGTGGATGCGGAGCTTCCAACGGCCTAAGTGCCCCCGAAGTGCACACTGAAGTGCACCCCGAAGTGCCTTCTGATTCAGTGTGACTTAGACCTTGCTTGGGCGTGATTACTGCCTCATTACTGCAAGGTTTCCGCACTGTTGATGCAACAATCCACTGCAAGCTGATAAGATTTAAATTATGCCTCACCCCGATTTACCAACCTCTTTGCTGGAATCACCATCCTTCCAGCTAGAGCGCCTGCGCCGTCGTACCAAAGACATGGTTAATGAAGCACTGGCCAAGCAGGATACTTCACTGCGTGAATACTGGTGCCTGACCTGCGTGGTCGATAGGGCAAATGCGAGCCAGAATGCTCTCTGTGAGCTGCTTGCAGTGGATGCCTCCGATATGGTGCGTCTTATTGATGCACTGGAGCGCCGCGGATGGGTGAAGCGCGAGCGCGACCCTAAGGACCGTCGCCGCCAGATTGTGACTCCTACCAAGAAGGGCAAGCTGGCCCAGAAGAAGCTGGCTGACCTTGTTCTCAAGGCTGAGGATGAGGCCCTGGATGAGTCCACCAATAAGCAGCTCAAGCATCTGCGCAAGCTTGCTACAGCGATTATCGCCGCCGAGGACTTTACGCCTTAGTACGGCCACAGCGGCTCGGGCTACAACGGCCCGGGCCATAAAGGCCGATACAGGCTTGAAATATAGAAGGAGCGCCATTCCCACCTGGAATGGCGCTCTTCTTTTGTGTGTGATTTTATCTGTGTGTGATTTTACCCCACGCTACCTCTTAGTGAGGAAGCTGGCCTGTGGACTGGAGGTACGCTACTGCAGCGCCTCCGATACCGAGAAGACTCAGAATACCAATGATAATCACGGTCCAGATGGACTTGGAAGAACCAGTGGTCTGGTTAACGTCCTTACCGTTGTTATTCTGGGAGAGATCCACGTTGGTGTAGCCAGAAACACCCACACCTTGACGGGAAAGAATAGCCTCAACCTCGGCAATAGTCTTGGCAGCCTCAGCCTCGCGGATATAGGACTGGCGAGTCGCAGCATCCAGGGAGGTGGACTGGTTCAGTGCGGCAACAGCATTGGCCTTAGCAAAGACCAGGTTAGCTACAGCCTCAACAGCAGCAACGGTGGTGGCTGCGTTAATCGCATCCACGGCCTCAGCCTTAGTAGAAACACTCAGACCGGAAGCCTCCACAGTGTTCTTAGCCTTAGCCTGTGCGGCCACAACGGCATTATAATTCTCTACAATTTCCTTGGCGCGGGCGCTCGCGGCCTCAGCAGCCTGCTGCGCCTGCTCTGCAGCGTGCTCAGCGAGCTCCTTAGCGCGAAGGGCTTCAGCGCTGTTATTGGTGCGGCTATAAGCTTCAGCAGCATCCTTGGCAGCCTGTGCGGCAGCGGCAGCGGCAGCGGCGGCCTGCTTGGCATAGCGGGTAGCAGCGTCGCCGTCGAAAAGCCCATCAAGAGCATCGCGGGCAACACGAGCATCAACAACAGACTGGGTGCCAACTACGGAAGCATGAACGGTCTCAGCGATAGCCTTGGAAACATCATCACCGAGCAGCTCAGCATTCTTATTGGCCTGCTCGCCAGCGGCCTTAGCGGCTGCGGCAGCTTCCTTAGCATCCTTGGTGTCCTCGGAACTGCTGGACTTATTGGCGTTTTCAATAGCTTCCTGAGCGGACTTCTGCATAGCCTCGGTGAGCAGCTTTTCAGCCGAAGCAATGGCCTTAGGAGCCAGGTCCTGGGAGAGGGCATCAATCTTTTGGATATTCTCCTGAGTGGTGACCAAAAGGGCCTTGCCCGGGTGATTCTCAACAATGGTCTTGATAGTGGCCACTGCGCGGTCGGAATCAGCGATAGCATCACGAACAGACGTAATAGCGGAGCTTGCCTGCTCAGGGGTCACATTAGGCATGGACAATTGAGCATAAGCAACGCAAATGGTGTTATAAGCCTCAGCAGCATTGTAGAGAGCAGTACTTGCATTGGCCACGTCATTGACGTATGTGCCGTAGGTACCCTGACGCTGCATCTCCACCGCGGTCGCACGACCAGCAGCGGAACCATTCTCCATATAGCGGGTAGCACGCTCGCGTTCCTCAGCAGTGCCATTGATCAGAGCATCAACAGCCTCAGTCATGCGCTCGAGGGCCTCTTCAGCCTTCTGCATAATGCCGAAGGTCTCACGGGAAGGCAGCTCAGGAACGCTCAGGGTGTTAACAAAATCGGTGATGATAGTGGTGGTGTCCTTCAGTGCGGCAAGGACACCATCGGTGTAGCCATAGTCACTGACTGCGGAGAAAGCAGAAACCAACTCGGCATAGACGTTACTAGCACGGTCAGCGGAGAGGTGCGCCGTGTCATAGAACATCTGGGAATATTCAAGAACAGTAGCCAGGCTCTTGTTATTACGAGCCTCAAGGGCAGCCTGAACGAAGTTTGAAATAGCAACAGCCTGCTGTGCTGCGGTCACAGCATTAGTGGTCACAGAATCTGGATCGCTAATAGTACTTGCAGCAGCCTGAACAGCGGTAGCGGCCTTGATGATATTATCGCCTGCTACAGTAACAGCAGAATAATCTGCAGAATCATTACCGGTTGGAACGGCCTTGAGCGCGTTATTGAATTCTTCAACAGCAGCAGTCAAGCGGTTAAGAACGCCGTCAATGGTGGCATGCTCGCCACTACGATCCTTGCCCTCATCGGAAGGCTCCTGGGACGTGGTTGGGTCAACTGGCTCAACTACTGGCTCGGAAGTCGACGGCTCCTCAGGCTTGGAGGCCTCAGGGGTGGTTGTAGTAGATGGATTAGAGGTAGAAGGGGCTGTGGTAGTTGGCTTGGTATTCAGAAGCCTGTACAGCGTATCGGCCTCAGCCTCACGGATACTAATGATATCCACGAGATTAGCAGCTACCTTGCGGGTGGTCAGGTACTGATCATAGTGAGCACCCTTGAGTTCTGGGAAAATATTGTCCGCATTAGTGAGGCTAATACGGGCGAGACTTGCGGATTCCTTGAGCTGAGTATAGGAGATGGCAGCTGCACTGCCGGACGGCGCGGTCTTGATCGCATTAAGAGCGGACATGACCTGAGCATAGGAGGTGGCTACATTGATGAGGGTCTTCTCACCATTAACCAGGAAGGCGGAGTACGCGAAGCCATAAGGCTGGGTGGCGGAAACCAGTTCATTATTATCGCTCTTGAGCGCATTAACTACGGAGTTAATGATGGTCGCATCAGAGAGACGTGCCAGGCTGGTATAGCGACCATTGATGGTCACCACCAGACGCTGGATATCAGAAGGTGCCGCCGCACTCGTAGCGGTATCTGCATGCGCCACAGCGCCCATCTGGGGTGCTACAACAACTGAAGCGCAGGTAGCTAGGGACAGTCCCGCCGCAAGTGCTAGTCTGCCAAAACGCTGGCTAGCACCTGTGGGACGCAATACGCCCTTAAAGTCGCTCACGGATCTTCCTTCCTCCACAAGTAAATAAGAAAAACTCAGTGATTTTAAGGATAATTTAATTTTGTCAATGAGTCAAACCCTCGCCGGCGATTTACCTGCATAAATTCCAAGCAAACGACCAGTAAAGTTAGCTATATCACATTTTTCTCTACTGGGCTGCAATTCACTGCAGCACTCAACTCTTTCACAAATCCTGAGTAATGTGCAAAGTTTTTAAGGTTCTACGGTCACGTCTCTCACAGCAAAAACACAAGTTATACAGCAACAATTATAAACATTGAAGATATTACGGCGAAAACTCCCGCTTAATGTGACTAAAGACAGCACAAAAAATATCTGAGTTTTTTGAGATCCAAGCCACACATGCGCGGAGTCTTGGTCTTCGACACATTTAACTTTGTCACTAATTGCCTGTGATAGATTTCTTGCTACCAAAGCCAAACTGTGATCCTAGAATTACGGGTGACACATTAGACAGCCGACGGCAGTGCCCACCCCGCACCGTCGCTTAGTATCATTCAAAAGCGAGTAACAAAAAGTGAAAGACCAGCCATTAGTTTTTCATGTATGCCCGAGCCAGATGCTCAAGTTATTATAAATTCCCGACTTGCCTAGTACGGTGCAATGAACCCTAAAAATCTGTTTCACCCAAAACAATGCTTCCACTTTCCTGCCCCACTTTCCTGCCACGAAACAAAAAGAAAACCCGGCCGGAGCCGGGTTTTGAAAAATCAAACAGTTTGATCAGTCTGTGTGATTAGTTCGTGTAGGACTAACCTGCGTGGTATTAACCAGCGCAGCCACAGGTTGCGCCTGGGAGGCCCATGGCAACACGGAGGTTGTTCATGTCGCGGTTGAAACCAGCCAGCGCATTATCAACCATCTCGCGGAATGCTGGGTCATGAGCATAGCCGTAGGTAACAGCGGTGCCGCCAGCAGCAAGCAAGGTGCCGAGGAAGAGCTTCCACCAGAGGCCCTCAGAGGAACCTGGGACAGCCACGTTCCAGCTGTTGTTACCGGAATTAGCACGGCCATCGAGCTTAGCCTTTGCAGCCTTAGCAGCATCAACATCGGTACTGTACTGGGAAACAGTGGTGTCTGGGTTAGCCAGATCATCCTTCAGCTTCTGGATAGCAGCATCATAATCGCTCTGGTCAGCAGCGTTGTCGTACTTAAAGGCATCAGATGCGCGGATGGTGTCGTACTCATCAACAAGACGCTGTGCCTCAGCCTTAGGGTCGGTCACATCGCCATCAGAGTAACCGGAGATATTGTCGACATCATCGCCGGCAACAATCTTGGCTACATCCTCAACGCTGCCAGCCTTGTCGATAGCAGCCTTGGCATCAGTCTTCTCAGAATCGGAGAGGTCACCGTTCTGGTCCACATCCTTCTTAGCTGCTTCCTTCACAATAGCGAGGATCTCAGCGGCGGTGGTGGAAGCGTCAATGCGGTCCTTATAGCCCTGCTTCTGGGAATCGGTCAAGTGACCGAAGCCATCAACGGTAGCCTTAGCAGTCTTCTTGAGCTCAGCAAGTGCATTAGAAGCATCCTCAGCTGCGTCCTTTGCAGCCTGGGTTGCCTTATCCGCAGCCTTCTGTGCAGCCTCGGCAGTGGTTGCGGTAGCAGCCTCGGTCACAGCGGCAATAGCCTTAGCGGCCTCAGCAGCTGCATCCTCAGCAGCCTTCTTGGCGGCATCGGTGCCGGCGATATCAGCAGCGGTCTTGGCATCAGAAGCGGACTTCTGTGCCTCAGCGGCAGACTGAGCAGCCTGGCTAACAGCCTCGTTCTTGGCAGCAGCCTCAGCAGCATCCTTCTGTGCCTGAGCGATGAGGTCCTCAGCCTTCTTGGCTGCTTCCTCAGCTGCCTTACGTGCAGCCTCTGCATCCTTGGCAGCCTGCTCAGCAGCGGAGGTATCAGTGCCGGAACCGCTACCGGTAGAACCGGTGCCAGTGCCGGTGCCAG
>JAUMTX010000058.1 GCA_030530985.1 Corynebacterium sp. | reverse complement strand
ACACTAGCAGGGGCAATACGCTAAAAAACCAACACACAAGTGGCCTATACCCCTATTTTTTGAAAAAGTTACATGAGGGTTTCGGTGCCAGCAGCCTCAACTGGGTTGGACAGGCGACCAATACCTGGAATCTCAATCTCAATACGATCACCAGGCACCATTGGTGCGGTACCGGCTGGGGAACCGGTGGTGATAATATCGCCTGGCAGCAGGGTCATGGAGGCGGTAATGTACTCCACAATCTCACCAAGATTCATAATCATCTCATTGGTATTAGAATCCTGCTTGGTTTCGGTCACACCATCATGGGTCAGGTGGGCCTTGATTGGGTGGTCGGACTGATCCACAATATCGAGGTTGGTTTCAATCCATGGGCCCATTGGCGCGAAGGTATCAATACCCTTGGCGCGGGACCACTGACCATCAGCGAACTGCAAGTCACGGGAAGACACGTCATTCATAATCGTGTAACCCAAAACCACGGACTTCCAGTCGGCAGCCTTCACATTCTTACATGGGCGGCTAATAACCAGGGCCAACTCACCTTCAAATTCGACCCTAGTGGCGAAGGAAGGAATCTTAATGGCGGCCTCTGGGCCAACGACTGCTGTTGGTGGCTTAAGGAAAAGCAGTGGTGGAAGATGCTCGGCACCCTTATCGAAAACTTCCTTCACGTGGTCGGCATAGTTACGGCCGATGGCACAGATCTTGGAAGGAAGCATTGGGGCTAGGAGGCGAACATCCTTGAGTGGCCATTCCTTACCGGTGTACTCCGGGGCTTCGAATGGGTGGCCAGCAATCTGCTTTGCGGTGAGGTTCGCGAGATCATCGCCCTCACCCTCGATTACGGCAAAGGACATACCTTCTGGGGTTGCAATTCGTGCTATACGCATAATGGGTAGTCTACACAGCATTTGTCTAATTTGTCACACTTTTTGGCCTATCTCACAGGGCATACTAACTTGGAAGCTATGAGCATCTCCCGCCGCCGCTTCCTTGGCCTTAGTTCCCTTGCCCTCATTGGCATTGGCATTAGCGCCTGTACCAGCACAAAGGATAGTACGAGTAGCGATAGCACCAATGGCGCCGCCGCCCCGGCATCCCCCACTGATGCAAAATCTCACCGGGTGGTCGCCCTGGGCCCCGGTCAGGCGGAAAACCTCCTTTCCATTGGCATCCTCCCCGTGGGTATGGCGCTGCCCCACAAGGCAACCACTATTCCAAGCCACATTACGAGCAGCTTTGGCGACCGCTTCGATCTGGATAGCATCACTCCTGTGGGTGACCCGGCCAAACCGGATGTGGATCTCATCCGCGCACTCAACCCCACTGTCATCTATGCCACGGATGACCTGGACCCCACCATCATTGATGCCCTGGGCGCCTTTGCCGCCGTAGTCACCACCGACCCAAGCCCCGCACAGTGGCGCGATAGCCTGCTCACCCAGGCCGAAGCCATTGGCCGCCGCACAGAGGCAAAGAAGCAACTCAACCTCTACGATGCCGAGGCCACAAAGCTCGCCAACAAGCACAGCACGCAGGCGAGCAGCACAGAGAACACAAGCACCAAAGAGGACA
>JAUMTX010000037.1 GCA_030530985.1 Corynebacterium sp. | reverse complement strand
CAAAAGGCATCTCCACTCCTCAAAGATAAACTCCAAGAAACGGGTACAGGTGCACGTAGTTGACAATAATCACGACTGCCATTTAAAATATATCTTACTACCTGCCAATCGGTAGTTATTGGGTTCATTATTCATTCACACGCGGCACACAGTTGCAAAGGAGGCGCAAAATGGCTTTCAAAGTTAAGGTTCTTACCATCATGGCAGCAGCGATGGTATGCTCCACCAGCACACCACATGCAACTGCTCATGCATCGGAACCCACCGTGGATTCCAAAGTCACTAAAACCGCCTACCAGGACCGAAGTGTCGGCCCAATCAAGTGGGGCGGACAGGTCGGCCAGGGATTTGCGTTCGGTGCAGGAACTGCTGTAGGTAAGATTGTGGTAAGTGCAGGACACACAGCTACGTGCGATTATGCTCGAGGTAAGAATCGTATTGCCAACAAATTCTGCTAGTTCATCCGCAATCTTTTACTGAAAAGATCCCAGAACTCGAGAAAACAATTCTCCACGATTAGATTTGAAGGAGGTTTCCCTATATGGATAACACCATCGCACGCCGAAAGAGCTTCGGCTTCGGCGGCCTAGTAGCAGATTACCTCTATCTGCTGCCCATCGCCTATGTTGGCACAATTCTTGTGACTGAGGATTTCCAGCACTCGTGGGCATCACTAGCTGCACCGGTAACTAATTTCCCGGTGTTCTTTGTAGTGTCTATCTTTGGTTTGGTCGGGCTACGCGCCTACCGTCGATCCGTCAAGGTAGACGGGCCAAATACAAAGAACACCTTGCTCGTCGACTCTGTCGAATCTGCCTCTGATTCGACTATCGGCAAGCTCGCCGCTCAGTATGTGATGGCCTTCATCGCCATCGCTGTTGTGGCACTGTTCGCCCAGCCTGAATTCAGCTTCAGTCTCGAGGCGCTGCTCTACCCTGTTAGGATTCTTCCTTTTATCCTCATCGGTAGTGCTGTCGCGGTAGCAGGCAGCTCCATTCTTGGACCGCTTGGACGCCGCATCTATAAGTCACTGAATTAGGGCTAATCCCCTTGACTCGGCCTTCCTGCTTCGGCAGGGAGGCCTTTTTGGGGTAATGAACAAAATGTGTTGCTGGTGTCGTGATGCCATGGGTCGCAGTGGCCTAAGAAATTCATAGCAGTACCAGCCGATGGCTTTGATTACTTTGCTCCGCGCTAGTCCACGATGTATGCTGAGCATAGCTCGAATTCGGCTGTTTAGTGATTCAATGGCGTTAGTCATTGAAATACACGGGGCGCCTTCTTCATCGTAGTTATCTGTGCTTAGATATGTGAAGAGGGCGCCTTGCTTTATGAGCCTAACCCCCGCATCACTTGGACCTACCAGGCCAGTTTTAGGGCTATAGGCAGCGGCCTATCAAAAAAAGGCCACTCCGAAGAGTGGCCCTGAAGGTTGAGAATCAAGTCAGATTTTAGTCTGGCTTAGGACTCTTCCATGCGCTTGTCAGTCCAACCAATCATGTAGTTAGGGAAGCCCTGGAGACCGGTAGCACCGTAGTTGGCCAGGCCAGCCTTGGTAGCGGTGATCTCTGGTGGAACTGGGCTTGGCATGATGCCGTAGAGCTTGAAGGCCTCAACCTCAAGCTCCTGAGCACGTGCAATCTGCTCTTCCTTGGTTGGGAGAGCCTCGAGCTCAGCAATCTTCTCATCGAACTCTGGGGTACCGGTACCGGAGAGGTTCAGAGTGGAATCGGAAGCGTAGATCTGGCCGAAGAAAGGAACACCGGAGAGGGCGGAGGAGGTGAAGCCCAGACCGAACATGTCGAATTCCTTCTTGGTGTAGACCGCGGAGAATTCGCTGGATGGACGGTTCTCAATATTGAGCTCGATACCTGCATCCTTGAGCATCTTCTGGGTAGCCAGGGTGGTGGACTTAACCACAGCGGAGTCACCAATGAGTGGGTAGGTCAGGCTCAGGCGCTGACCGTCCTTCTCATAGATGCCATCGGAGCCGAGGGTCCAACCAGCCTCTTCGAGGATAGCCTTGGCATCCTCGGTGCTGTAGGAAACAGCCTTAGCGAAGTTGTTCTGGTACTCAGGCTGGCCCTGGTAGTAGATGAAGGAACCGGAGGTAGGCGCATCATAGTCCATACCGTCATAACGAATCTTCTCAAGCTGGGTCAGATCGATGGCGGTGAAGATTGCCTTACGAACCTCAAGGTCAGCAAGAATTGGGGACTCAGAGTTGAGCATGTAGAGGTTGTTTGCGGTACGCAGACCCTTGGTCAGCTGGATACCGGTCATGCCGTCAATGGCAGCCAGGTTATCGCGGGTTGCTACACCGGCAGCATCAATTTCGCCGTTCTTGAAGGCGTTGATGGTAGCCTGTGCTTCCATCTGACGGTAGGTGATGCGCTCAAGCTTAGGCTTTGGACCCCACCAGTTAGGGTTAGGCACGAAGGTTGCATAGTTCTGGTTGAAGTCAGCGGTCTCAACCATGTATGGACCTGCGCCCCACTCATTGTGCAGCTGCTTGAGGTAACCGGTCTTGTAGACGGTTGGGTCAGCAAGAGCTGGGTGAACTGGGGTGGAGAAGAGGGAATCCCACCATGGGTAAATGCCATCGAAGGTGATTACGACGGTGAAGTCATCGTCGCCACGCTCAACGCTGCTGACGGACTTATAACCATCGGTGCTGCTTGCTGGGTAATCCTCAGGGTTCTGACCATTCTGGATCTTCCACAGAGTCTGATACGCGGTGTAGTCGATTGGGGTGCCGTCGTTGAACTTGGCCTTGTCGTTGAGCTTGAAGGTCAGGACGGTATTGCCGTCAACGGTATCTTCAGTTACGGACTCAACATAGTTTGGATCGCGGTGGTACTCAAGATTCTCATCTACGTAGAGATTATCTGGGTTATACCAGCTCCAGAAAGTGCTGGTATAAGCGGTGCCATCCTGGTGGAAGGTGTTCTGCTGCTCGGTCAGCTCGCCAATTGCAAGCTTGAGCTCGCCACCGTCAGTAAGTTCATCGTAGCTTGCGCTGAGGAAGTGGGCATTCTCAGAGCTAGCATTAACAGATTCGCTAGTGCTGCTGCCGCTAGAGCTACAGCCGGCAAAAACAACCGCGCTGCAGGCAACAAGTGCTACTACTGCCTTCTTTGGAAACTTCATAGATCTGCTCCTTCGCTTGAGGTAAGCGGTCATGAGTACGAAAACACGATTTCATGTCTTCTTGATTATCTATTAAACCAAAGATTTCCCAGATTCAAAAATTGCATAAGAAAACGGGGGTAGAAGCTCTACCCCCGTCTCTTGACAGCCCCCTCTTATGGGGCTCACAGGCTATTTATAGTGACATGCCACGAGGTGGTCTGCACCATTATCGGACTCGGTCTTCTCATCAGGCACATGCATGAGTGGAACCTCACCCACACAACGTGCCTGCTGGTCAACGCCAAGAGTCTTGAAAAGCTGGCACCTATTACGGAAGGCGCAACCATCCGCCTTCTTTGTAGGAGATGGCAAATCGCCCTCAAGAACAATTCGCTGACGGTTCTTCTCCAGGTCCGGATCCGGGATTGGAATGGCCGAGAGCAGCGCCTGAGTATACGGATGCTGAGGATTATCGAAAATCGCATTCGTATCACCGATCTCAACAAAACGTCCCAAATACATCACTGCCACACGGTCAGAGGTATGGCGAATGACAGACAAGTCATGGGCGACGAAGAGATAGGAAATACCCAGCTTCAGCTTCAGCTCATCCAGAAGGTTAATGACACCCGCCTGGATGGACACGTCCAGAGCCGAAACAGGCTCATCCAAAACAATGACCTTTGGATTAGAAGCCAGCGCACGGGCCAAACCAATACGCTGACGCTGACCGCCAGAGAAGTGGGCTGGGAAGCGGTCGATCTGCGTCGGATCCAGGCCTACCAGCTTCATTACTTCCTTGACTCGCGCAATGCGCTCATCCTTCGGCATACCCGCCACGCGGAGAGGCTCCGCAATAATCTCACGAACAGTGAAGCGTGGATCCAGGGCACCCATTGGGTCCTGGAAGACCATCTGGATTTCCTTGCGCAGCTCGCGCTTCTCGCGGCGACCCAGCTCCTTGATGTTCTTATTGGCAATGGTGATATCGCCCTCGATGGTCTTGCCATCAAGTTCCATAATCTGCATCAAGGTCGTGGTCTTACCGCAACCAGACTCACCCACCACGGCAAAGCACTCGCCCTGGCGAATCTCAAAGGAGATGTCGTTGACGGCGTAGACATTGCCGACGCGTCGCTTAGCTAGCGCACCCTTGATCAATGGGAAAGTCTTGGTCAGATTCTCAACACTGAGAACCGTCTCGCGCTCCGCACGCGGAATATGGGCCAAGGAATCCTCAGGCAGATCGGGGGATGGGAAGAGAGGCTTGCCATCAATCTTGCGATCTTTAATCTCATTAAAGCGGATACAACGCGCGCGGTGCGGGCTGTCACTCTGCGCCGACGCCTCGTTGACCGGGACAAACTCCGGGAAGGCTTGGCGGCACTGGGCGGTAGCAATAGGACAACGGTCCGCAAAAGCACACTCATCCTTGAGACTCACCGCAATAGGAGGATTACCGGAAATAGTGGCAAGCGCCTTCTTATCCGATACCTTCACATTAGGGATAGCGCCCAAAAGACCAATGGTATAAGGCATGCGTGGAGCCTCGAAAATCTCCTCAACACTACCCTGCTCCACCGGGCTGCCGGCATACATAACCAGCACATCATCAGCGGTGCCAGCAACTACACCCATATCGTGAGTAATCATAATGACAGCCGCGCCAGTCTCCTCGCGGGCCACCTTAATCAACTCAAGAATCTGGGCCTGAATGGTCACATCCAGCGCGGTGGTTGGCTCATCGGCAATAATAATCTTTGGATTATTAGCAATAGCCTGGGCAATAACCACACGCTGACGCATACCGCCAGAGAACTCATGAGGGAAAGAATCCACACGGGCCTGAGGATTAGGAATACCGACCTTATCCAGAAGCTCAATGGCACGCTCACGCGCCTCCTTCGCGCCCATATTCTGGTGGGTCTGAAGGGCCTCAATAATCTGGTCGCCCACAGTAAACACAGGGGTCAGAGCAGACAAAGGATCCTGGAAGATCATGCCAATATCGCTACCGCGATACTTACACATCTCCTTATCGGAAAGACCAATAAGCTCCTTGCCTTCGAGCTTGGCAGAGCCCTCAATCTTGGCAAAACCAGGCAGCAAACCCATAATGGCCATGGAGGTCACAGACTTACCGGAACCGGACTCACCCACAATACCCAAGGTACGACCCGGGTAGAGGTCGAAGCTCACGCCATTAACAGCCTTAACCGTGCCAACCTCAGAAGGGAAGCTGACATGAAGGTCACGAACAGAAAGAACTGGTTTCGAGTAATCTACGGTCATTTTGCCTTACCTCCGGCAGCGGAGTTTGGATCGAGCGCATCACGCATACCATCAGCAATCAAAGCCATGGAAATGGTGAGCAGGGTGAGGATAACGGCTGGGAAAATAAACAACCATGGTGAAGAGTGGAGCGATGCGACGCCGTCGCCAAGCAAGGTACCAAGGGAGCAGTCAGGAAGCTGGACACCAAGGCCCAAGAAGGAAAGGCCAGTCTCACTCATCACAGTGCCCTGAACACCATAGGTGAAGTTCAGAACGAGCATGGTGGACACATTCGGAATAATGTGGCGGAAGACAATGCCCAGGTCACTGACGCCCATAAAACGAGCGGCCTGAACATATTCACGCTCACGAACCGAGGTGGACATGGTCCAAATCACACGGGCGGTACCCACCCAACCAAGAATGGTCAGGGCGAAAATCAGCATGCGCCAGTCACCGCCCTTGGAAGAAACCATCAGGGCGAGGATCAGGAAGCTTGGAACCGACAAAAGGAAGTGGATAAGCAGCAGGGTCAGGCGCTCAACCATGCCACGACGATAAGCCGCAAAAGTACCAACAAAAGCGGAAATCATCATGGTCAGGAAGGACACAATCACCGCGATGGTGAGGCTTCGACCCAAACCGTGAACCGACTGGGCGAAAAGATCCATACCGGCCGAATCAGTACCAAACCAGTGCTCCGGGCTTGGCTTAGAACTCAGATTCATAAAATCCGGATCGGTGTAATCCCACTTGGCAATAAAGCCACCGAAAATCGCGAAAATCAGAAGAATGGCGAAGATAACCAGACCCACAACAGCGCCGCGGTTACGCAAGAAACGGCGCCTGTACAGGGTAATCTTTCGCATCTCACGCTCAGGTGGGAAGGTGGACTCCTCCCTCAAGTGTTCAATATCGTGGTCCGCAATCTTCTTATCAACCTGCGTATTGCGGTGCATAGAATCACGAGACATTAGCGCACCTTCACTCTCGGATCGAGGTAAACAACGAGAATATCACTGAGAATCGCACCCACACCGGTCATTGCGGCACCGAAGGCGGCCACAGCGACCGTGCCGTGAATATCATTCTTGGCCAGGGTCTGCAGGAAGTATTCGCCCATGCCGTGCCATGCAAAGATCTTCTCAGTCAGAACGGCACCGGTGAAAATACCCGGAATGGAGAAAGCCACCGAGGTTGCCACAGGAATCAGGGACGTGCGCAGTGCGTGCTTTCGAATCGCATGCTCACGGGTCAGGCCCTTAGCGCGGGCAGTACGCACATAGTCGGCGTTAATATTATCCAGCAGCAACATACGCTGCATGACATAGTAGCCAGCATAGGACACCATCACCAGGGCTGTGGATGGCAGAATCAGGTGCTGAATAATATCAATCAGGGTTGGGAAAAAGCCCTGCACATCCATGCTGCGGGCACCAGTAACGAAGAAGATACGGCGGCCGGCCTGGTCATTGACCCAAATAGCAGCAAGAATAACGAAGGCCGCGGCCACAACAGTGTGGATATTGAGCGAAATAATCGCAATGGCCTGCGAAATCTTATCGGCGCGAGAGTACTGGCGGGAGGCGGCGAACACACCCCAGGCCACACCGACCACGATGGAAATCACGGTGGCGCCGGCCAACAGCTGCGCGGAGGTGGCCATACGGAAGCCAAACTCCTCCGAAACATTCACACCAGTGGGTGACTTGCCCCAATCCCAGTGCAACACAATATTTGTGAGCCAGGTCCACCAGCGCTCAAGGACTGGAATCTCTGGATCAAGATTCAAAGGACGAAGGGTTGCTGTAATCTGCTCCGGTGGCACCGGTGGTTTACGGCCAATGAAGTTGGCACGCGGATCCAAAAACAGACAAGCAAGGAAGTATGTGGCATTTGTGGCGACAAAAACCATCACAGTCCACATACTGATCTTGCGGATCAGATAGCGAAGCATCGGCTGCTCCTTGTCTACGCTTAGAACGGGCGAGTCTCAGGGACCATAGTGCGCAAACACCTAGTAGATATGGATTACCCGTGAAAGGTCTCGCAATATTCTATTAGGCGGCTGTGCATGCTATGGGGCGGCCCGAAAATTGGGCCGTTTCCATAAAATGTACCCGCGATTGTTCAGCCTAAAAAATCGACATTCCTGCCAAATGCTCAAAATTATGCTGTCAAAACGCAAAAATAACGCGATGACCTGCGTAAACTATGGGTTAGGTCAAATTTTTATAAATTTTTTGGATCTTATGCTCGGGGGTAGGTTTTTTAGGGTACACTACCCCCATGTTTGTCGTCTTAGGCCGAGCTATTCGACGCCCTCCCGCACACCCACAACAAAGGGGGCGCGGCCCGGCTTTGGCGCCTTGCCACAGGAAGCAACCACACCTTCGACGGTGCGCCACTCCAGCGACACCTGCCAGGTGCGGCCGGCAGGGGCTGTGCTCTCAACCCGGAAAAGCTCCGGACTAATTTCCGAAACCTGCAGGCTGCCGATAGGTTCCTGCGAAATGGCGGCCACTGCAAGCTCCGCGGCCTCTGCCCCGGCCCCATAAATGGCGCGGCCACGGTTGCCCTTGGTGACTAGGCGGCCCTGGCGGGCTTCCTTGACCACATCAATATATTCCCCGGCGCTCAATCGCCCATAGGAGTAGCCCCATGGCATGAGGATGGCGGCCGGGGCGAAACGGTGGCCCTTAACGTGGCTCGACTCCCACACCTCATCGCCATAGAAGCAGGCCTGCATGGCTGCAGCGATGGGGCGCCCCTTGGTGGCACAGCACTTATCGCGCTTGCCGTGGGTGCACATGAGGAGGAAAGGCTCGGTGACTTCTACCCCGCCAGGATTCTTACCAGGTCCGGAAAAGTCCAGGTCAAGGATATCCTCAGGCGATTCTGTCTCATAGGCCTCAGCGATGGCAAGCTCTGGCCAAATGAGGTACGCCCGGCGCGTTTGGCGGTGTTGACCTGCGCGTCCTGGCTTTCGAATGAGTTGGAGGGCGCCTTTGACTGGGGCGAGCTTTGCTTTGAGGGCTGCGCTGAGTTCCTCACCCAGGGCTTCTCCGTCCAGCACATCATGGCCCCAACCGTGCAGAAACTCCAAGCAAACAAACATGCCTGCGGTGCGCGCGCTGCCTGGCAGTGGCTCAGGGGTGAGTGCACTGAGGTCGCTGCATATATTGCTGCATGCGCTGCCGGTTGTGGCGCTGGATGTTTCAGTAGGGCTCTGGGTAGTCATGGATCCCATTCTAGGTTCCAAAGACTCACGGTGCACGAATTGCACACTTGGGGCTTATACCTGCGGGTTTCTGACTTATACTTGTGCTATACGTTTTAGGCAGTGTGATGTACGCATGTGGTTTAGGCAAGTGCTGTACACACCGTGCGCTAACCTAGTGCCGTTGTGGTGCACACAGTAGAGAGGTGAATATGAATCCCCAGATTGAATTGAATAATGGTGTGCTGATGCCCCGTGTGGGTTTTGGCGTGTACCAGATTGAGGATTTGGCGGAGTGCCAGCGCTCAGTGGAGACCGCCTTGGAGGTTGGTTACCGCTCCATTGATACGGCCACCCTGTATAAGAATGAGTCGGCTGTGGGCGCGGCTATTAAAGCTTCCGCAGTGGCCCGTGAGGATCTCTTCATCACCACCAAGGTGTGGCATTCCCAAACCAGCTATGAGGGCGTGATGCGTTCCTTCGAATACTCCATGGAGAAGCTGGGCCTGGACTATCTGGATCTGTATCTTATTCACCAGCCTTTCCATGACATCTTTGGTGCTTGGCGCGCCATGGAGGAGCTGTATGCCAAGGGGCTGATTCGTGCCATTGGTGTTTCAAATTTCTTCCCTGCGCGCCTGGCCGATATTCTCGCCTATGGTGATGTGGTGCCGGCTGTTAATCAGGTGGAAGCCCATGTTTTGCATCAGCAGCGTGAGGCCCAGGCGTTCATGGCTGAGCATGGTATCCGTATGGAGGCATGGGCGCCATTGGCCCGTGGTGTGGATGATGTTTTCCAGCACCCTGTTCTCCTTGAGATTGCTAAATCCCATGCTAAGAGCGTGCCTCAGGTAATTCTGCGCTGGCTCATGCAGCGTGATGTCATCATTATTCCGAAGAGCAGTAAGCCGGAGCGCATCCGCGAGAACTTTGAGCTTTTTGATTTCGAGCTCACTGAGGATGAGATGGCCCGTATTGCAGAACTCGACCGTGGCCAGCCAGCCTTTGGTGACCACACTGAGTTGGCCACAGCACAGCGTCTCCTCGGGCGCCATGTTGAAATCTAAGTTGCTAGTGCCACGTGCCTAGTACTGGCCTTCAAGGCACCATGATCCATTGGACCATTGTGCAAGCCAGGCTTTGTCACCTGCAATGACTTGGATTCGTGCGGTGGGGTGGGCGTTCTGTCTATCCCACCATCGTGCTTTTTCGGGCCAGGGGCCAAGGACTTTATCAATGCGCCATTGCTTGCCCTTGAATTCCAAAATCTGTGGTGGGGTATTCCATTCAAGATTGGCTTGAATATAGGCGGGTTGCCCATGGGCACCGCGAATAGCCGCAGCTTGTGGCGGGTTAAAAACAGATCCGGGGTGTGGGGCGGGGATGGCACCCATACTATCGGCCGGTTGCTCAGCGCTCATACCATAGGGCAATAGCTGCACGCGGCCACTCGCTCCCCTATTGGCGGTGGGATAGGGAATGAGCATGTGGAATTGGGCCAGGCGGGAAATGACTTCCCCATCGGGGTGTACCCCAGCATCCTCAATTCCGGGCAGGGCAAGATTGCTGGGCTTGGCCACATCCGTGACGGTAATCGCCAACTTGGATACGGCTTGCTTCCACGAGTGCACCTGCCAGCGAATAAGACGCGCAATGGTGGCCTCATCAATCATGTCCCAGGTGCGCCACACACGTTGGCGGCTCTGCCCATCGGGGCTAAAAAGCTCAATACGAATCTCCCTGGCCAGAAGCCCCAAGCGGCGCATCTGCTCTTGGATGCGCACAGCCAAAGCCTGGGCAATAAAGACCACCTCATCCACAGTGGCTACGGGCTCATCAAGTTCCTGGCTTTCATAGATGGGTTCCTCCGGCAGCAATTCCGCATGGTGGTGAATAGCGCGCACCGTGCCATTGAGCAGGTCCATGAGCACACTGCCGTGCCCACCAAAACGAGAAATAACCGCATGGGATCCAAGGCCACGAACATCACCAAGTGTGCGTAAGCCCAGGTCAAGCATTAACTGAAGCATTTCAGCATTAATACCCAGGGACTTTTCCGCCCCAAGGTCAGCAATGCTCAAAGTATCCATAAAAGCATGGAATTCACGGTGGCTACGAATATCGCGACCAGCACGGGCTGCAAGAATCGCCCCATGGTCGGTGGGCGCCACACCCAGCACCACATCTAGACCCGGCAAGGCAGCACTATCCAAAAGCATGACGGAGCTACCAAAGTATTTTTCAATGGCGCTAATGTTAACCAGAAGCAAGCCAGGACGCACGATCGTAATATCCGCAGCATATTCGCCCACGCGTGCAATTACGTCCTCCATCTGGTCGACAATAATGTCGCCAATATTGCCAAGCTCAAAGATATGGGATTGCTCAGGCAGCAAAGCAATAGCCTGGCGGGAGCGCATGGCATTACGCACCCCTGCCTGCACTGCTGCCCTATTGGCATGGACCACCCGGGCACGGTGGGTCACAATGGTGGGTTCCAGGGGTGAGATGTGATAGTGATTCGCCACCGCATAGAGAGGCCAATCGGGAAACCACACTGCCCCAGAGAGCCGCAGATCTGCCTCGACCGGCCCGCTAGCTGCAGGTTTAGCTGGCATGATCGGTCACAATATGAAGCGGGGACTGGTGTGGATTATTGCCCTGTGGCTTGTGGTCCTGCGGCTCAGAGATATGCCCAATGGTGGCTATGACTTCTTCCCGGCGGCCACCGCCACGGTGCTGCATATCAATGGCAATGCGCAGGCCACGAATCCTACGGCCGGCGGAAATCTCCAGGGTGCGGGGCTCATAGAGCGGATAGCAGCCGGTGGCTGTGTCATGAACCAGAATGCACACCGCATTGGTGCCACGAATCTTGGATTGGAAGCGGTGATACGTACCGCGACTTAGATTCTCACCGGTTCGGACAATCACCAGGTCAAAGCCCTCCGCAGCAATAGCGGCAGCATCGAGACCACCCTCCGGGAGGCAAATGAGTTGGTCAATGCTGTGGCGTGTACGGGTGGCGTCGATAAGGCACAGCTCAGACCACCCAATAAGAGCAACGGTGCGCTTTTCCGCCAGCGCCTGGGCAATCAACCAAGAGCTGAGGGTGGCGTGGCTGCGCATGACAGTGACCTCCGCCTTGCGGAATTCAATGCCCGCAATCCGGCGCTTTTCGGGCGCGCGAAACTCACCCAACTGGGCTTTCAGATTCGCAATCACAGCAGCATTACTCATAGAACATAGATTCTAATACCTTGTTACTGGTGTGACAAGAGGGCTAAAGAAAAGCCCCGCTAGGAGGTACCTAACGGGGTTTCTAGAAAAGTGTTCGGGGAAATTATTCCCACTCGATGGTTCCTGGCGGCTTGGAAGTGCAGTCCAAAACCACGCGGTTAACATCGGCCACCTCATTGGTGATGCGGGTGGAGATCTTCTCCAAAACATCGTATGGGAGGCGCGTCCAGTCAGCGGTCATCGCATCCTCAGAGGAAACTGGGCGCAGAACAATTGGGTGGCCATAGGTACGGCCATCGCCCTGGACGCCTACGGAGCGGACGTCGGCAAGCAAAACAACTGGGCACTGCCAAATGGTGTCATCCAAACCAGCAGCAGTAAGCTCCTGGCGGGCAATCAGGTCAGCAGCACGCAGGGTTTCCAGGCGCTCCTCAGTGACCTCACCAATGATACGAATACCAAGGCCAGGGCCTGGGAATGGCTGGCGGCCAACAATCTCCTGTGGCAAGCCAAGCTCGCGACCAACGGCACGAACCTCATCCTTAAACAGCAGGCGAAGTGGTTCTACCAGCTTGAATTCAAGATCCTCTGGCAGACCGCCCACATTGTGGTGACTCTTAATATTGGCGGTACCGGCACCGCCACCGGACTCAACAACATCCGGATACAGGGTGCCCTGAACCAGGAAGTCCACGCTGGAACCCTCAGGGGCAGACTCCAAAACCTGACCAACGGCACGCTCAAAAGCATAAATAAACTCAGCACCAATGGTCTTACGCTTGGTCTCAGGATCAGTAATGCCCTTGAGCTTCTCCAGGAAGGTGGCGCGCTCATCCAGGGTAATCAGACGAGCACCAGTGGAGGCAACAAAGTCCTTCTCCACCTGCTCGCGCTCACCGGCACGCAACAAACCATGATCGACAAAGACACAGGTCAGACGGTCACCAATGGCGCGCTGCACAATGGCGGCTGCCACAGCGGAATCCACGCCGCCGGACAAACCACAAATGGCACGACCCTCTGGGCCAACCTGCTCACGAACGGCCTGAATAAGCTCCTCGGCAATATTCTCAGCAGTCCAATTCTGCTCCAAACCGGCGATATCCACGAGGAATCGCTCAAGCACCTGCTGGCCATGTGGGGAGTGCATAACCTCTGGGTGGTACTGCACACCGGCCATGTGGCGCTCTACACATTCGAAAGCAGCCACTGGGGCACCGGCAGTAGTAGCAGTCACCTCAAAGCCCTCAGGGGCCTTGGAAACCGAGTCACCATGGCTCATCCACACAGTGTGGGTGTGGGCCAGGCCGCGGTGCAAAATACCGCCCTTGGTTTCCATATCGGTGCGGCCGTATTCGCGGATACCAGTCTTGGAGACCTCGCCACCAAGGGCGTGGTTCATAAACTGGAAGCCATAACAAATACCGAAGACCGGAATGCCGAGTTCAAGAATCGCAGGATCCATGCTTGGGGCGCCATCCTCATAGACAGAGGAAGGGCCGCCGGACAGAATCAGCGCGGCAGGATTCTTGGCCTTGATTTCATCCACGGTGGCAGTATGGGGCATCACCTCAGAATAGATGCGCGCCTCACGGACGCGGCGGGCGATGAGCTGCGCATACTGTGCACCGAAGTCAATAACTAGTACGGGTGCATTTTTGCTTTGAGTCACAGTCCCACTCTACCGCAAAACTGCAGAAAAATTAACCCACATGGACATGCGGACGGTGATCACCATCGCGCTTGGCACGGCGAATAATCTCATGGACCACAACCGCATTTTGGCCAGAACCAATGGTGAGATAGCGCAGCATATCGCGCACAGGACTACCAGGCGACCAGTTAAAGTACAGGTCAAGGGCAATGTCATTATTATCCACAATGTCCATTGCCAGGGCCGCAATGGCATTCGGAACGGCAGCCGCCTTACAGCGCAAAACAGGGATACCATCGACCGACACACCCTCAATTTCCAAGGGGCTATAAAACTCGGATGCATCACGAACGCCCACTTCAAGGAATATAATCGGCTGATCGGCGGGGATAAGATGGCGCCTGCGGGCCTCGGCTTCCTTATAGGAATAGTCCTGGGCGCTCACTCCCCTGCCCGAGTTGGCGACAATGGCGAGTTTATGCCCGGCGCTGGCTGCTTCCACAATGCGTAGTGCTTTGGATTCCCAGTGGATAACTGGGGTGCGGAGTTCAAAGGAGCGGTTAATGCGGGAGATGAAGGAGACCGCAATAATGCCCACAATGAAGAAGGCGGCCACGCGCAGGCCTGCTGGGCGTTCAATAATATTGGCGGCCGTGGTGTAGACGAAGACTGCGGTGATGGCGCCAAAGGCGATGGGCTTCCATAGTGGCCCGGTTTTGGCGCGCACATCCTGCAGGGAGGACAGGGTTACTGCCAGGGCGCCCGAGGTCAACAGCACCAAAACGCCGGTTGCGTAGGCGGCGGATTGCTTATCGACGTTCGCCCTAAACAGCAGCGTCACCACAAATGCAATACCCGTTACGACCAAAACCATGTGGCGTGGGTGGGTGGCCCATTCGGGGGCCATGCCGAATTTCGGCAGGTAGCGTGGGATAAGATTCAGAATGCCAGCCATGGCGGAGGCGCCAGCGAACCACAGAATGGCCACTGTGGAAATATCGTAGACGGTGCCAAAGGTGCCACCCAGCAGGGTGTGGGCCACATAGGAGAGGGCACGGCCATCGGCCGGACCACCGGCCTCCACAGCGGACTGTGGCACAATCAGGGTCACCACAATGGAGGAGGTGAGCAGGAAGACGCTCATAATGCCGGCTGCCAAAACCAGCAGCTTCTGGGAGCCTCGGGGCGCATCGCCACTAATTTGTGGGATAACTGCCACGCCGGTTTCAAAGCCGGACAAACCCAGGGCGAGTTTTGGAAATACAATGAGCGCAATAAGGGCAATGCCCGCCATATTGGGGTGGTAGGTGGTGACATCGGAATACCAGTCGCCCAGGAGTTCTGAATGCTGCGCAATATAGACAAAGCCGGCACCAATGGTGATGGTATTGAGCACCAGGTAGACGCTGACCAAAACCACGGATACACCAATGGCCTCATTAAAGCCCTTGAAGAAAACTGCAGCTAAGGCACCCAACAAGAGCAAAGTGACAAGAACCAGCCAGTGGGATTCGGAATTGTGGAGCAAGTGGGCGGAGGCATCCGCCGCGGACAGGGTCATGGTGATCATGAAGTCCGTGGCGGCAAAACCCAAAAGGACAAGAATAATAATCTTGCCCTTCCAGCCCTTGATAAAGCGCGCCAAGACGGCAATGGAGCCTTCACCACCCGGGGACTCGCGGGCAATGCGGCGATAGACCGGCACTGCACCAAGCAGGGTCACCAGAATCAGCACCACTGTTGCAATGGGGGCAAGGGTGCCAGCCGCCACCAGGGCAATGCCCGGCTGGTAGCCAAGGGTGGAAAAATAATCCACACCCGTGAGGAACATGACTTTCCACCACGGGTGCCGTGTGTTTTTCTCGGCGCTTGTATTGCTTGTAGACACTCTTGCTAATTTACGCCTGCTACCGCCAGCCATATAAGCGCAGGGCAGCTATGAAAAGGACTTAATCCTGGGGGTAGAAATAATGAGACCCCACATGCAGACGTAGCATGCAGGGTCCATAACAATACGGCAACAGTGCGGTGAGAATTACCACAATTGCGCCTTTGGGGAGGACAACTCCCCTTTAGGAAAGCACGTTGAGTGGTACCTTCTGGAAACTCTTCAGGTCCGTATAACCACACTTAGCCATGGCGCGGGCGAGGCCACCAACAAAGTTGTGGGCGCCCACTGGGCTGGTGCTTGGGCCGTGAAGCAGAACCTCAAGTGGGAAACGCTCAGAGCCGAAGCTCTCAAAGATTTCACCACGAGGGGAACGTGGGTGGGCAGCCACACTTGGCCAATAGTAGCCATTACCCAGGGCTTCCTCGGCGGTGGCCAGTGGGCGACCAAGAATGACAGCATCGGCACCGCAGGCAAAAGCCTTGACGGCATTACCGCTGGAAGCAATTTCGCCATCGGCAAGAATATGCACATAACGGCCGCCGGTTTCATCCAAATAGTCACGGCGGGCAGCAGCCACATCCGCAATGGCGGTGGCCATTGGGGTGCGAATACCGTGGGTGGCATAGCCGGTGTGCTCACCGCCACCAACAATGACACCAACCACGCCGGAGCGCATGAGGTGCGTTGCGGTGGTGTAGTCAGTCACGCCACCAGCAATCACTGGCACATCAAGGGTGTCCACAAAATTCTTGAGATTCAGTGGGGAACCCGCCTGCACATGCTCAGCAGAAATCAGGGTGCCCTGGATGAAGAGAATCTCAGCACCAGCCTTAATCACCACTGGCGCCAATTCGCGCACATTCTGTGGGCTCACACGCACAGCCACAGTATGGCCGGCATCGCGCACCTGAGCAATACGCTCTGTCAAAAGACCCAGGTCAATTGGCTTCGCGTGCAGTTTCTGCAGGGCCAGGTTCTTATTTGGCGCATCATGAACCAACTGCACTGCGGCAGCCAAATCCTCATGGCGGCCCCACAGGCCCTCGGCATTAATTACACCCAAACCGCCCTGGCGGCCCATTTCAATAACAAATTCTGGACCAGCCAAAGCATCAGTTGGGTGGCTCACAAAAGGAGTATCGAAAGTATAGGCATCAATATGCCACTGGGTATTAACATCCTTGGAACTGCGGGTTCGCCTGGAAGCCACAATGCCAATCTCATCGAGAGAATAGGTACGGCGCGCCTCGCGGCCAATACCAATTTCTACATAATCGCGCATGAATTCGCCTTAACGCTGGTAGTAATTAGGGGCTTCCACAGTCATCTGAATATCATGTGGATGAGATTCGCGCAGGCCAGCTGCGGTGATCTGCACGAACTGTGCCTTGTGCAGGTCCTCAATGGTGGCGGAACCGGTATAGCCCATAGCTGCACGCAGGCCACCAACCAGCTGGTGGGTGATGGCATCAATGCTGCCACGGAATGGGACGCGACCCTCAATGCCTTCAGGAACGAGCTTATCTTCGCTCTTCACATCAGACTGGAAATAACGGTCCTTGGAGAAAGAACGCTTCTCACCGGTCAGGCCACGGCCCTGCATAGCACCCAGGGAACCCATGCCACGGTACATCTTGTACTGCTTGCCATTAACGGTGACAGTCTCACCTGGGGCCTCAGCGGTACCAGCAAGCAAGGAACCAAGCATAACGGTAGAAGCACCGGCAGCAAGAGCCTTAGCAATATCGCCGGAGAACTGCATACCACCATCAGCAATGATTGGAACACCAGCTGCATGGGCTGGAACAGCAGCCTCCATAATGGCGGTGATCTGTGGGGCACCCACACCAGCAACAACACGAGTGGTGCAGATAGAACCTGGGCCAATACCAACCTTGATGGCATCAGCGCCGGCCTCAATCATGGCCTTGGCTGCACCGCGGGTAGCGAGGTTACCGCCGATAATATCGGCCTTATCACCAAAGTTCTTCTTAATCTTGGCAACCATCTCCAGCACACCACGGTTATGTGCATGGGCAGTGTCCACGACGAGCACGTCGACGCCGGCGTCGACAAGCGCAGCAGCACGCTCGAAGGAACCCTCACCGGTACCAACACCAGCACCAATGAGCAGACGGCCGGAAGCATCCTTGGATGCATGTGGGTACTGCTCGCTCTTAACAAAGTCCTTCACAGTGATGAGACCAACAAGCTTGCCCTCATCATTGACGATTGGGAGTTTCTCCACCTTATTGGCGGAAAGAAGCTGAAGAGCCTCGTCCTTGCTCACGCCTTCCTTAGCCACAACCAAAGGAGTCTTGGTCATGATATCGGAGACCTTGCGGTTGAAATCAGGCTCAAAACGCATATCACGGTTGGTGCAAATACCGACCAGAATGCCCTTCTCATCCACCACTGGCAGACCAGAAATACGGTAGCGGGCGCACAGCGCATCCACTTCAGCAATAGTCATATCAGGGCGGCAGGTCACTGGGTCAGTCACCATACCGGACTCAGAACGCTTGACCATTTCAACCTGGGTGGCCTGATCCTCAACGGAAAGATTACGGTGAAGAATACCAATACCACCCTGGCGGGCCATGGCAATACCCATGCGGGCCTCAGTCACAGTATCCATAGCTGCAGAGAGCAATGGAATATTGAGGCGGATATTACGGGTCAGCTGCGTGCTCGTATCCACTTCAGAGGGGATGACATTGGACTCCTGTGGAAGAAGGAGAACATCGTCGAAGGTGAGGCCAACAAGGGCAATCTTATTTGGGTCATCGCCACCGGTGGGGACACGTACATCACTCATGGAGGATTTTTCCTTACTAGGTCAAACTATGGTTAGTGGATTATGACTATCTTAACACCATAATTACGCTAGGATCAGGGTATGGACCAGAATCATTACATGCCTAAGGATCCCTTCGCCGATGACCCTAATGATCCGGCGCGCCTTGCGGGCGATGACCAGGACTTTGTCGAAATCACTGCCGAGGACCGTGAACTAGCGCGTCAGGACCTCGTTGCTGTCCGCGAGTACCGTCGCCTCTTGGAACCAATGGGTGTGCGCGGTATTCACGGCACCTGCCCGGACTGTGATGCGGATCATTACTATGATTGGGACTTCATTGTGGACAATACAATGGCTGTGATTGCTGGTGCCCCACTTCTGGTTCATGAGGACTCGGCCACGCCCAACCCCGAGGCCTATGTGAGCTGGGAGTACGCCATGGGCTATACGGATGCTATGCATACCCGCTTGGACGACGGAACCATATTCTGATTTGGTTTTAAACCCGCGGGCACAAGAAAAGGAGATGAGCGCGATGCTCATCTCCTTTAGTCATTCTGCAGCTAATGGCGTTTAAGCTGGGCTTTTATTAATTAGCCTGATTAACGCGGGCCTTCACCGGGACCGGTGCTGCCACCACCGATTGGCGCAGATTCACCAACACGACCAGCAGGGGCAGGCTCATTATGCTGCAAGTTGCGGCTATCTACCTGGCCACCAGCAGGATTGGGGTTATTCTGCTGG
>JAUMTX010000036.1 GCA_030530985.1 Corynebacterium sp. | reverse complement strand
GAAACGCAATACACTGCGCAGGCTCATAGAAAACGGGACCTTGTTCACCTATTTGCAGCAGAAGAACAAGATCCCTGACGTACCAAAAACAAACAACGCCATAGAGAACCAGAATAGACAAATCCGAGGGGTACTTGAACATCACCGGGGATTCGACCTATACAAGCAACTCCAAACCGTGTGCTGGTACTGCTATAAGCGTACCAAAACGCTCACACCCACACAGCTACCAGACCAGGCAGAGATATTCCTCAAAGCCACACCAACCCGCGATGAGCTAGAACAGTGCCTCAGCAGCGACGACACATCTAATCGCAGATACCGTACCGCCAAGGAACTAGCCAACATTCAAGAACGAGAAAGGCACCGAATCAACACACAAGGAAAGCGGCACCGCCGCCATAAAACCAAGAAAAAGACCGACTAAAACACAAGGCGCGATCGCATACTATGCACAATCGCGCCTTTACTTTTGACTAGCTACGCATCAACACAGTCATTGCCTATACCCCAAAAATTTATCTGGCCGAAGTAAAGATATCATGCAGCATAAACGCCGATCAAATTACTTCACTACCGATACGCAATCGAGGACGCTTATGCGAGAAGTTATGCAAACACGACAGAATATAACTCAATGTTTGCGTGGTTGTTGCAGGCAATTAAAAAAGGGCAGCCGAAGCTGCCCTGAGGTCATTAATTGAACGTATTGCGTTGGTTAAGGTGCTAGTTTGCGCTAGTGTACGGGGAGCGTCGATTAGCGACCAGACTGGACAAGGCAAGAACCCTGCCAGTCACCGAGACGTTGAGCCTTGGTCTGAACGAGACCAGCCAACTGCGCAGATTCCATAACTGCACCAGTTTCGAGCGCATTTGGCTTATTCGCACCTGGGTGCAGCAACCAAATACGACCATTCTTGGCTAGGTTACGTGTTGCATCCACGAGGCCATCGACGAGATCACCATCATCATCACGCCACCACAACAGAACAATGTCGCATGGCTCATCAGTATCTTCATCGAGCAGATCAGCATCAATCACATCCTCGATGGATTCGCTGATACGGCTATCACTATCTTCGTCCCAGCCTAGTTCCTGCACAATCATGCCTGGGCGCGCGCCCAGAAGATCAGCGAAATTACGCTCTTCCTTAGTTGAAGCGGAAGTTTTGACGGAAGACCCGGAAATTATTCCTCCTTGATTAGTCACAATGTCTAGAGTAACGCAAAATGCCTAGAAACGCTCATGACCGGCACAGTAAAGTACAAAACTACACCCGCATGGGGGTATACTTCCGCATCTTTGTAGAACAAGAGCGACAAGCCACACCCACGCATTGGAAGAACACTCTACATTGGACCCCGCGCCACCTGCAGAAACAACGAGTGTGAGAAATGTCCCTCAAACATTTTTGAGGATTTTTCAACAATCCACTATTTCATAGAATATTTTCCCCTATAAACATATTTCGGCGGGCCTCTTTGTCGCCGGGGCTTTGGGGTTTATACTTGTAGCATAACCTTAGGAAAACCACGTCACTCAAAGGGATTCCCGTGGGCATCTGCACGCTAAACCCGCAGGCCCATTACCTTTAGCGCGTGAACCTAGGGCCCTAGCTAGGGTCTAGCTAGGGACAATTGCCCAGGCACCCGAGCCGCCTACCGGCGGAACCGATGAAAAATGAAGGAGTTTTTGGATGCCAGAACAGAAGCCAGAGCACGCAATCGACTCAAATTTCGCGCTCATCCGCGATGGTGTCGCATCGTATCTCAATGACGCTGATCCAGAGGAAACCCAAGAATGGATGCAGTCATTTGATGGCATGCTGGAGAATTCCACCCCAGATCGTGCCCGATACCTGATGCTCCGCATGCTCGAGCGCGCAACCGCACGTCGCGTGCCTCTGCCACCGCTGACCTCTACTGACTACGTCAACACCATTCCAACCTCCATGGAGCCGGACTTCCCAGGCGATGAGGCAATTGAGAAGCGCTACCGCCGTTGGATCCGCTGGAATGCTGCCGTCATGGTTCACCGTGCACAGCGCCCAGGCATCGGCGTTGGTGGCCACATCTCCACCTATGCTTCCTCTGCCCCACTCTATGAAGTTGGTATGAACCACTTCTTCCGCGGCAAGGACCACCCAGGTGGCGGCGACCAGATCTTCTTCCAGGGCCACGCCAGCCCAGGTATGTATGCCCGCGCCTTCCTTGAGGGCCGTCTCACCGAAGATGACCTCGACGGCTTCCGCCAGGAAGTGAGCCGCAAGCAGGGCGGCATGCCTTCCTACCCACACCCAAAGGGCATGCCAGAGTTCTGGGAATTCCCAACCGTGTCCATGGGTCTTGGCCCAATGGACGCCATCTACCAGGCACGCTTCAACCGCTACCTGCATAACCGTGGTATCAAGGACACCTCCCAGCAGCACGTCTGGGCCTTCCTCGGCGACGGCGAAATGGACGAGCCAGAGTCCCGTGGTCTCATCCAGCAGGCTGCCCTGAATAACCTGGATAACCTCACCTTCGTGGTGAACTGTAACCTCCAGCGTCTCGACGGCCCTGTTCGTGGTAACACCAAGATCATCCAGGAGCTCGAGTCCTTCTTCCGTGGCGCCGGCTGGTCTGTTATCAAGATTGTTTGGGGTCGCGAGTGGGATGAACTCTTCGAGCGCGATAAGGAAGGCGCTCTCATCGACCTTATGAACCGCACCAATGATGGTGACTTCCAGACCTACCGCGCTAATGATGGTGCCTTCGTGCGTGAGCACTTCTTCAACCGCGATGAGCGCACCAAGAAGCTCGTTGAAAATATGACTGACGACGAGATTTGGCGTCTGCGTCGTGGTGGCCACGACTACCGCAAGATCTACGCAGCCTTCAAGCGCGCAGTGGAGACCAAGGATCGCCCAACCGTGATTCTTGCCCACACCATTAAGGGCTACAGCCTGGGCCACAACTTCGAGGGCCGTAATGCGACCCACCAGATGAAGAAGCTGACCCTGGAGGATCTGAAGAACTTCCGCGACCGCATGGAAATCCCAATTTCCGATGAGGCTTTGGAGAAGGACCCATACCTTCCTCCTTACTACAACCCTGGTCCAAGCTCCCCAGAAATTCAGTACATGAAGGCACGTCGTGCCGAGCTGGGCGGCTCCCTGCCTGAGCGTCGCGTCAACTACACCCCACTGGCTGTACCTGATGTTGACACCCTCAAGATCATGCGCAAGGGTTCCGGCAAGCAGCAGGTTGCAACCACCATGGCTGTGGTTCGTACCTTCAAGGAGCTCATGCGTGACCCTGAGCTGGCTAAGCGTATTGTGCCAATCATTCCTGATGAGGCTCGTACCTTCGGTCTTGACTCGTGGTTCTCCACCCTCAAGATCTACAACCCACACGGCCAGGACTACATCCCAGTGGATCATGACCTGATGCTCTCCTACCGTGAGGCTATCGACGGCCACATTCTCCATGAGGGCATTAACGAGGCTGGCTCTGTTGCCGAGTTCATCGCAGCAGGTACCTCCTATGCCACCCATGGCGAGCCAATTATTCCGCTCTATATCTTCTACTCCATGTTTGGTTTCCAGCGCACCGCTGACTCCATCTGGGCAGCGGCGGACCAGATGGCTCGTGGCTTCCTGCTCGGTGCGACCGCTGGTCGTACCACCCTGACCGGTGAAGGTCTGCAGCACATGGATGGCCACTCCCCTATCCTGGCCTCCACCAACCCTGCAGTCATTACCTATGACCCAGCATTCTCCTATGAGATTGCCCACCTGGTTCGTGAAGGTATTGACCGCATGTACGGTGAGGGTCGCGGCGAGGACGTCATCTACTACATGACCGTCTACAATGAGCCAGTTCCTCAGCCAGCAGAGCCAGAGAACCTCGACATTGAGGGTCTGCACAAGGGTATCTACCTCTACGAGGCTGCCGAGAATGCTGGTGAGAAGCAGGTTTCTGTTCTCGCTTCCGGTATTGGCATGCAGGCTGCCCTCAAGGCCAAGGAACTCCTGGCCGAGTACGGTGTTGGTGTGAATATCTTCTCCGTCACCTCCTGGGTTGAGCTTGCCCGTGAGGGCCAGCAGCGTGAGCTGGATAAGCTCCGCCACCCAGCAGCTGTTCAGGATGAGCCATTCGTGACCAGCCAGCTCAAGAAGGCCGCCGGCCCATATATCGCCGTGAGCGACTTTGCCACCGATCTGCCTAACCAGATCCGCAAGTGGGTACCAGGTGACTACACCACCCTGGGTGCTGATGGTTTCGGCTTCTCCGATACCCGCCCAGCGGCACGTCGTTTCTTCAATATCGACGCGGAGTCCATCACCGTGGCTGCCCTCTCTGCACTGGCACACCAGGGCAAGCTGGACATCAGCCTGGCACAGGAAGCAGCAGACAAGTTCAATCTGTCTGATCCAACCAAGGCCTAATTAAGCTCTCATCGAGCGTAATTAGTGCTGGTGCCGAATGATGGCACACCCTTGAGGGGAAGAACTTCGGTTCTTCCCCTCTTTTTTATGTGCAGCTTCGCTGTGCGATTGGAATACGCCTGCGACTGCTTTACTGGCGCGCTACTCTGTGCGCTACTCTGGGTGCTTCTCGGCGCGGGTAGCTGGGCTGTGGGGCTGTGCTGTTTAAGATAGAGGGCATGGAAGCATCAGAGCTGTATAAGATTCTTGCGACCTCGGCGCATATTCCGGCCGATGAGATCGACGAAAAAATCCAGCCCGAAAAGTCCTTGCGTGAGGACCTTGGACTGGATTCACTGGATTATATTGCTCTATGTGTGCGCATTGATGAAGCCTGTGGGCGCCACATTACAGAGGCCGAAGCCGCAGAGCTAAAGACCGTTGGGGATCTAGAAAAGCTACTGAGCGAAAAGGCCTAAACGCGATCACGCGTTAACGCGTTAACGCGCCATCAGGAGATCCTGCATGCGAGCAGGGCGCATGGAGAATTCAAAACCGTGGCGGTCAGCGAGCAATTGGAGATGGAACTCAAGATCGGCGAGTTCAGATTCAGGGGCGTCAAGAATTTCCTTGCAGGAAACCCCGCCCGGCACCCTGGTCCACGTCATGAATGCATCAAAGATAGCTTCAGCCGCAACTTCAGAGGGACTCAGGGTGTCAAAGAGGACGTCCTCAATAACAGGACGGAGAGACAAGGGTAGACGGGGGATGTTCAAAAGAACATAGGCGTGTTCACGAGATGCGTTATCCACAGCGCGATTCCTTCTAGGCACAAGATTAAACATGAAAATGAGTACAGTAAATGTACGAATTCATGTGGAGGTTCGTCTTCCCCTACGCCCTCGCACGTGGTTATTCGCTGGGTACCATTGTGCACATAAAAGGGCAGGCAGACAACTCTAAACCTGTACTTGAACCCCCGATCATTAAAGGTCTACTTGAGACTTAGATCGGCAAGGCGAGTATTAAACTCACCCCAACGCTCCGAGGCCCAAGGACCAAAAGCGCAGTTAGTCAATAGAATCGCACCAGTGTGGTTCTCCGGGTTATGCCAGAAGAAGGTACCGGCCTGACCAAAGTGACCCTTGGTATTCGGGGGTAGGCTCTCCCCCATCCAATGCTCCTTCTTGGTGCCCTTGAGTTCAAAACCCATACCCCAATCACAGGGGCGGAACAGACCATAACCTGGCACCACACCATCCAAATTCGGGTAGGCCACTTCCCCAGCCAATTTCGCTGTTTCAGGGCTAAGGAGGGTTGGCTGGTCCACTTCCTTCATGAAGGCGAGCAGATCGGGGAGCGTCGAAAAGCAATCAACCCCGGCACGCCCATCAAGATAGGTATTGTTCATGCCCAAAGGATCACAAAGGAAAAGGCGCATGTACTGGGCAAAAGGTAGGCCTTGGGCGCGGTGCAGACCATCGGCCAGAATGTCATAGGCCAAGCTGGAATAGATACGGCGCAGGCCCGGGGTGCGGTAGCGCTCACGGTAATCATCCACGCCACCAGCATGGGAGAGCAATTCCGCAACGGTCGCACCATTGCGCGCCAAGCGGGTGTCCAAGGTCAGATGGCCGCGATCAACAGCAATGAGGATGGTCCACGCGGAGAGCAATTTACTAATGCTAGCAAGGGCAAAAGTGCCCGTATCGCCGGCGGACTTGGACTGTCCTTCCTGGTAGAAGGCAAAACCCTGACGCTCCACAGGCCAGCCGGCAACTTCAGTGGCAAAATCTTCAAAAGTAGCCATGATCCCTATCCTTTTCTACTCACGGGAATCGGTTTTAGTCTTGTGTCTATTATAAACTTTTTCGACCAATCGATTAACGGGAGCCCAGTCGGGATTAATCGGCAAAATCCAGCCACGCCAATAGGCGGTAATGGCAAAGCCCGCACCCACACCAGTTGCGGCAAACATGCCCAGGGCGTCATAGCCCAAACTGTGGAAGGCAACCATGGTTGTGGCAGAAACCAGAGCGGGGGTGGCGTAGAGAGTATTGCCACCAAAGACGCTCGGCACCGAACCCGCAGCAATATCGCGAATCATGCCGCCACCAAAGGCAGTCAACATGCCCATGAAAATCGCACTACCCCAGGGCATGCCATAGGCCAAGGCCTTGGTGGAACCAGTCACGGACCACACGCCAAGAATGACAGCATCGCCATGGATGCGAACAAGCTCCCACAGGCGGCCGCGAAGGTGCACCAAAAGCGCAATGACCCCACCTAGTACGGCCATAGCCATATAGGTAGGGTCAGCAATGGCAGCAGGGGTGCCCCGCTGCATAAGGGTATCGCGCAACATACCGCCACCCAGGGCGGAGAAGAGCGCCAAGAAGCAGAAACCAACAATATCAAAACCACGCTGGCGTGCAATAGTGCCGCCAATCAGGCCATTGAGGACCACGCCAATGAGGTCCAAAACCTGGTAAATCGACAAAATCGAAGGATCGACGCTCGGCATAAGTCTATTCAACACTATGCGGGCAAAAAATTCGACACCACCGGCGCGGTTTGTGAAAAAATTTTAGGCCACTGGTTGGCGGGTAGCGACATCCTGGAAGTAGAAATAATCCGGATGGTGACGGCTCTGGGTGTATTCAATCTGCTCACCATGATCGTCATAGACCTGACCGGTAATCAAAGCGACACAGTCATAAGTACCCATAGCGATATGTTCGCGATCCTGGCGGGTGGTGTGCTCCACAGTCAGTAGACGCTTGGAGGTGGAAATACGCACATTCAAATCCTGCTCAATGTACTTATAGACAGAATTGAGGGCAATTTCGCGAGTGATACCTGGCACCTTCGATACATCGAAATAGTTGTGGTCAAGTATCAGTGGCTCATTGTCGAGGTAGCGCAGACGGAGCAAGTAGAGCAACTTGGTGCCCACCGCGAAACCGGTGCGGGCGGAGAGTTCCTCATCACAGATGATTTCCTCATAGCGCAGGACATCGGTGCGGAACTGCTTCTCATTGCGCTTGGCGGATTCAGCGAAAGATTCAATGCCTCCAACAGTGAAGGTGGTGTGGGCTGGCTTTTGGTAAATAACGCGAACACCAACGCCCTGCTTGGACTGAACATAGCCCTGGGCGGCGAGCAGTGCGATAGCACGCCTTACAGTATTGCGAGAGCAGGAATATTGTTCAATGAGCTGGTATTCGCTTGGAAGAATATCGGACTGGCGGTATTCACCAGTTTCAATTTTCTCCTTGAGGTCGGCATAAATTTCCTCGTATTTTGCGCGGGCCACGCTAGTACTCCTAACTAATTCGGCACCTTTTCCCTTTTAGACACATCGCCTTGTGCATGTGTCTGACTGGTACCTTTTCTGGGGTTGTCGTCTGTGTAGGTACATCATAACATAAAATATTGACATGTTTAAACAAGCCGGTTAAAATTTCATATTGTCAAACACACAACAGGGTGGAAACACCCCCTGAGAAGATGGAGATTATCGTGGGAAAGTTCCATGATGACGCGCAGCGTCTGCTCTCTCTGGTTGGCGGCAAGGAAAATATTTCCGCCGTCACCCATTGCATGACCCGTATGCGTTTTGTACTCGTCGACCCAAAGAAGGCCGATGAGAAGGCTATCGAAGAACTCGCTAGCGTCAAGGGCACCTTCACCCAGGCCGGTCAGTACCAGGTCATTATTGGCAATGAGGTCGATGTTTTCTACAAGGAATTCACCGAACTTGCCGGCATTGAAGGCGTAAGCAAGGACCAGGTCAAAGAGGCCGCAAAGTCCAATCAGAATATTGCTCAGCGCGTAGTTGGCACCCTGGGTGAAATCTTCGCCCCTATCATCCCTGCCCTGATCTGCGGTGGTCTTATCCTCGGCTTCCGCAATGTCATTGGTGAGATTGCATTCTTTGATGGTGACCTGACCCTGGCTGATAAGTATCAGTTCTGGGCTGGCATGTACTCTTTCCTCTGGCTGATTGGTGAGGCCGTATTCCACATGCTCCCAGTGGGCATTGTGTGGTCCATTACCCGCAAGATGGGCACCACCCAGATCCTGGGTATTGTTCTTGGTCTGACCCTGGTCAGCCCACAGCTGCTCAATGGCTTCTCTGTGGCCAGCACCCCAGCCGATGAGATCCCAACCTGGGACTTCGGCTTCATGCATGTTGAGATGATTGGTTACCAGGGCCAGGTTATTGCCGCTATTCTGGCTGGCTTTGTTCTGGTTTACCTGGAGCGTTTCTTCAAGAAGATCTGCCCTGAGGTTGTCTCCATGATTGTGGTGCCACTGTGCGCCCTGCTTCCTGCCGTTATTATTGCTCACACCATTGTGGGCCCAATCGGCTGGACCATTGGTAATGCTCTTGGTGAGTTCGTCTACAGTGCACTGTTCTCCCCATTCAAGCTTGTCTTCGCTCTCTTCTTCGGTATCTTCTACGCCCCACTGGTTATGACCGGTCTGCACCACATGACCAATGCTGTGGATACCCAGCTGGTTACCCAGTTCGACGGCACCCCACTGTGGCCAATGATTGCTCTGTCCAATATTGCTCAGGGCTCCGCTGTTCTTGGCATGATCATTGTTCAGCGCAAGAACCAGCGTGCACAGCAGGTTAATATTCCTGCCGCTATCTCCGCATACCTCGGTGTTACCGAGCCTGCCCTCTTCGGTGTGAACCTCAAGTACAAGTACCCACTGGTCTGCGGCATGATTGGCTCCGGCCTTGCTGCCCTGGTTGCTGTTTCCTTCGGCACTGAGGCTGTGTCCATCGGTGTTGGTGGTCTGCCAGGTATCCTCTCCATCAAGCCACAGTATTGGGTTGCCTTCCTGCTGGCGATGCTGGTTGCCATTGTTGTTCCTTGTGTTCTTACCGTTATTGTTGCCTCCCGCAAGCTGCGCGAGACCGCTGAGAATAACGCTGAGGAAATCTCCAAGGAGTCCGAGGCTACCGTTCTTGGTGCTGAGGCTGAGACTGCTTCTGCAGTTGCCACCCTGGTTAAGACCAATACTGCTGTTGCCATGATGGATGGTGAAATCCTCGACCTGAGCCAGGTTGATGACCCTGCATTCTCCAAGAAGGCACTGGGCGATGGTCTTGCTATTGAGCCAAGCGGCAATATGGTTTATGCCCCATGCAATGCCAAGGTTGTTGCTGCTATGACCAAGACCGGCCACGCTGTTGGCCTGAAGCTCGACAATGGTCTGCAGCTTCTCATCCACGTGGGCGTTGACACTGTGTCCATGAATGGTGAAGGCTTCCAGATGTTTGTCAACAAGGGCGATATTGTCCAGCCTGGTCAGCCACTGATCCAGTTCGACCCAGAAAAGATTCAGGCCGCCGGCCACCCTGCAACCACCATGCTGATTGTGGTTAAGGAAGGCGAGGCCAAGGACCTCAATATCGTGACCAGCGGTACCGCTACCGCCGGTGAGACCCCAGTTATCACCTGGAACTAAGGAACACTCATGGATATTTCTCGCTCCGTTGTCTATCAGATTTACCCAAAGTCTTTCTATGACACCACTGGCAATGGCCAGGGCGATCTGCGCGGCATTATTGCCAAGCTGGATCACATGGCTGACCTGGGTGTGGACGTGCTGTGGCTGAACCCATTCTTCCGCTCCCCGCAGCGCGATAATGGCTATGATATTGCCGACTACAAGGCAATTGATGAGTCCTACGGCACCATGGCAGACCTCGAAGAGCTCATCGACGAGGCCGGTAAGCGTGGCATGAAGCTCATGTTCGATATGGTCTTCAACCATGTTTCCACGGAGCATGAATGGTTCCAAAAGGCCTTGGCCGGCGACCAGTACTACAAGGACTTCTTCTTCTTTAAGAAGCCTGTCAACGGCCACGCCCCAACCAACTGGGAGTCCAAGTTTGGTGGTAATGCCTGGGAATATGTTCCTGAGCTCGATGAGTATTATCTCCACCTTTTCGACGTCACCCAGGCGGACCTCAACTGGGAAAACCCAAACGTGCGCGAGGAACTCTTCAAGGTTCTGGAATTCTGGATGGAGAAGGGCGTCGGCGGTTTCCGCTTCGATGTTATTAACCTGATTTCCAAGGCTTCCTTTGAGGATGACTTCGAGGGTGATGGTCGCCGTTTCTATACTGACGGCCCACGCATTCACGAATTCCTCCAGGAGATGAACCAGCGCACCTTCGGCGGCAAGGCCATGATGACCGTTGGTGAAATGTCCTCTACTACCCTCGAGGCTTGCTATAAGTATGCCGGCAAGGACACCAATGAGCTCTCCATGGTATTCAGCTTCCACCACCTCAAGGTGGATTTCGCTGGCAACCAAAAGTGGGTTCTGGTTCCAACCGACTTTATGCGCCTCAAGGATCTGCTCTTCACCTGGCAGACCACCATGGCTGATAATGATGCGTGGAATGCACTCTTCTGGTGCTGCCACGACCAGCCACGTGTGGTGTCCCGCTTTGGTACTGAGGGCCACTATTGGCGTGAGTCTGCCACCATGCTCGGCGGCATGATTCACTTCCTGCGTGGTACCCCTTATGTCTACCAGGGTGAGGAACTCGGTATGACCAATACCGACTACACCTCTATCACCCAGTTCAATGATGTGGAATCCCACAATTACTATAATGAGCTGGTTGCTAAGGGCATGCTGCCAAGTGATGCGCTGCGTATTATCCAGGTTCACTCCCGCGATAATGCCCGCACTCCAATGCAGTGGACCAAGGGCACCAATGCTGGTTTCTCGACCGGCACCCCATGGTTGGCTGTGAACTCCAATCACACCTGGATTAATGCGGAAAGCCAGTATGAGGATCCGAAGTCTATTTATAACTTCTACAAGGCCCTCATCAAGCTCCGTAAGGAACATGATGTGATTGCTCTTGGTGATGTCACCCCACTGTTGAAGGATGACACCCACATCTTCGCCTACCAGCGCCACTATGAGGGCCGTACTCTCACCGTGGTAGCCAACTTCTATGGCTATGATGTTGAGCGCCCTGACCTGAGCCAGGAGCTCGCCGGTGCAGAGTTGCTTCTCGGCAACTATGAGAAGGCTGATGCAGCCGCCTCTACCCTGCGCCCATATGAGTTCCAGGCCTGGTTGAGCTAAGCACAGAGCCTATCGACGACTAAAGGAGCGACCTTCGGGTCGCTCCTTTTTTGGGATATAGGCAGCACCAGCTGATTGGGTGGGTATATGCCCCGTATCTGAACGCAAAAAAAGCGCCCGTAGGCGCTTTAATTCTGCTCCCCCAACTGGACTCGAACCAGTAACCCTTCGATTAACAGTCGAATGCTCTGCCAATTGAGCTATGGGGGATTGTGCTTTGGAAGTTTTTATTTGCTCCCTTGCAACGAGATTTAATATTAGACCATATCTAGAATTTCAACAAATCCCCAGCACATAAGCCATATTCGCGCCACTTTATGGCAGCTCGTATGCAATACATCAGTGACATTTCTTTCTTCTGGCATGGATTATTGCAATTCACAGTCTTATCGCTATACTTGCTGTGGGGCTATAGCTCAGTCGGTTAGAGCCGCGGACTCATAATCCGCTGGTCCCGGGTTCGAGCCCCGGTGGCCCCACAGAATAAGGTGCAATAACAGAAGTTATTGCACCTTTTCGCTTTTCTAGCCCTCCAGCCGCGCGATCTCTCTAAATCCCTGCTTGTAGCCTTATTTTAAGCAAGCTGCACAGGCATTCATAGGTATAATCGAGACTATGGCACATGCACCACGTACTCCTGATTTCCAGCTCGCCGAGGAAGGAATCCGACTTCTCTCCTGCGACCTGGATGGCACTGTAATTTTTGATGGTTTCCCACGCGAGGATGACCTTGCCTCTATTGATGAGTGGCGTAAGGCCGGTAACCTCGTCGTCTGTAATTCTGGCCGTTCGGTCCGCGCTGCACGCTATGTGCTTGAACGCGGCGGCCTCGGCTTTGATTATTATGTGCTTTACTCTGGTGCTGCTGTATTCAATAGCGAATGGGAGCCGCTGATGCACATCCCACTGCCAAAGAATATTGGCTACGAGCTCGCGGAGTGGCTTCTCCCCCACCCACAGACCACTCTCTTTGCCACCACCCTTAATGGCCGCGATGCGATGCTCTCCTCTGCTGAGCACCAGCCTAATTATGGTGGCACCATTGATGTCAATGCTCATGTCATTGACTACTCAGAGATTAAGGATGTTGAACTCATGGGTATGCCAATCCACGTGGATGGCACCGATGAGGAGATTAATGCTCTGCACAAGGAAATTCTGGATCGCTATGGCGATGTCATTGATGCCCACCGCAATGTGAGCTTCATTGACGTGGCACCAAAGAACTGCTCCAAGGCCAGTGGCCTGGCGTGGCTCATTAACTATCTTGAGGAGTCCACCGATACCCCTCATATTGCCGCCACCCATACTCTTGGTGATTCCTGGAATGATCTGCCAATGCATGAATTCGCGGACTTTAGTTGTTCCTTCGCTCACTCTCCTGCCGATGTTCAGGAGGCGACCACACATGTGACTGAAAGTACCGCTGATTACATTAAGGCCGTTCTCGGGGACCTCTAAGCCTGGGAACGTGTACTATCGAATAGTATGTTCCGTATTCTTTTAGGTTTGGGTGTCGGCTACTTCTACGGCACGAAGGCTGGTCGTAAGCGCTACGACCAAATCAAGCGTGGCATTGAGATTACGACTAACTCTCCAATTACCCGTCGAATTGTTCGTACTACCCGTTCTGCAGTGGCAAAGAGGCTCGACCCTGAGCGTCCAAATTCTGCCCGCAAGGTAGATAAGTACGACCCAAATATCATCGACCGCTAAAAGAATCGCGGCGAGTCAACCAAAGCAAAAGACGAGAAGCACCTGCTTCTCGTCTTTCTTGTTATTGACTCCCCTAGCCAGTCCAGCTAGGAGGTGATGATATCGCGGAGTTGGCGGCGGTACTGCTCCAGATTCACCATATGCTCGAAAACAGCATTGTAGCCATCCGGATCATCAGATGGTCTAATGCGAGTGAGCTGTGCCTTGAGCTGAGCAATCTGGCCACCAATATATACCTCTTGGACGCGGGCAGCGATCCTAATGGAATAGTTGACCAGCTCCTCTTCCTCCACGTGGATTTCCTCCACAGCAAGTTCAGAGACCACGGAAGCCGCAACCAAATCCTGCATGGCACCAGCCACCTGCGGAATCCAGCCAGGCTCATTTGTCATGCTAATGCCACCGCATTCGGCAATAGCGTGGCGGATAGCGCGATAGGTCTCATTGCTAAAGCACTCCTCCCCCACATTATCCAGGCCAGCCGAATGCGCATGGGCTGGGAACTGAAGGGCAAGCTTGAGGTACTCACGCTCCGCCGCATACACAGGATTACTTGCCTCAGGCTTTGTCATCTGTGGGACAGCAGCCTCGACTATCGGCGCACCCGCCTGGGAGTTCTGATTATTACGGCGCTTATTGGTGATGTAATTATTCACCTGGCGGCTAATCTCATCAGGGCCAGTCTGGCCAACCCAACCAGCCACCTGCACAATATAGTGCTTACGCAGCTGTGGGTCGCGAATATCGCCGAGAATAGGGACGACACGTCGAATAGCATTCAAGCGCGACTCAATGGTGTCAAAACGGAAATCATCCAGAACGGAACGCAAAACAAATTCCACCATTGGCATGCGGGAAGCAACCAGGTTACGCACGGCAGCATCCCCATGCTTCAGGCGCAAATCGCAGGGGTCCAGGCCCTCAGGGGCAACAGAAACAAAAGACTGGCCAGTAAACTGCTGCTCACCGGCAAAAGCGCGCAGGGCCGCCTTCTGCCCTGCCTCATCACCATCAAAGGTGTAGATGAGCTCCCCACGGAAGAAACTATCATCCAACATGAGTCGGCGAAGCATCTGCAAATGCTCCTCACCAAAGGCAGTACCGCAAGCAGCGACAGCTGTCTTAATGCCGGCAGCGTGCATGGCCATAACATCGGTATAGCCCTCAACAATGACCGCCTGGTGCGAATCACTAATATTCTTCTTTGCCTGGTCAAGGCCAAAAAGCACACGCGACTTCTTATAGAGCAGCGTCTCCGGGGTGTTCATATACTTGCCCAGATTGTCATCATCAAAAAGCTTGCGGGCACCAAAACCAATAACCTCACCGGACAGGCCACGGATTGGCCACAGCAGGCGACGGTGGAAACGGTCAATCGGGCCACGGCGACCAATAGTAGTCAGGCCCGCATCCTGCAATTCCTTGACGCTCAAACCCTTGGAGAGCAAATACTTAGTCAAAGTATCCCAACCGCCCGGCGCGTAGCCGCAACCAAATTGGTGGGCGTGCTCGGCGCTAAACCCGCGTTCTGTGAGGAAGTCGCGGGCGGTTTGGGCCTCTGGGGTTTCAAGCTGGGCGCGGTAAAAATCGAAGGCTAGACGGTTGGCCTCAATGAGGCGCTTGCGGCTACCAATATCCTCGCGCTTACCGGGCCCGCCGCCCTCATAGTTAATGTGGTAGTTAATTTTTTCAGCGACGAGCTCTACTGCCTCAGGGAAAGAGACGTGCTCCATTTCCATGAGGAAGTTGAAGACATCACCGCCCTTGCCTGTGGAGAAGCAATGATAATAGCCGCGCTGTGGGCGGACGTGAAAAGACGGGGTCTTTTCGTCTTTGAATGGGGAAAGGCCCTTGAGCGAATCTACGCCGCCCGGCTTGAGCTGCACATACTCGCCCACAATATCGGCAATATTCGCCTGCTGGCGGATATTTTCAATATCTGATTGCGGTATCTTTCCCTTGCTCATAATTTTCTAGTTTACTGATCGCTCCAAATCGGTGTGCACCCTAGCTATCACCCTAACTATCTCCCTAGCTATACGGTGCGATATTACCTGCTGCTTCGTGGGCAATACGGGCAATGCGGGACTCGGTGAGGGAGGCGACTTGGTCGATAATGACGCGCTGTGCCTCAGCCTCGGATTCTGCGGCCTGGTACCAGGCGGCAAAGATTGGGTCCAGGGTGCCGGGAGCTCCACGCTCCAAATAGTCGTAGACAGTGGCGATGCGGTCACGCTGGCGCTCCATGTGGCGCTGGTGGCTTGGTTCATTAATCACATAGAGCACCGCCAGGGTCTTGAGCAGGCGAACCTCAGCTAGTGCTTCCGGTGGAATAATGAGTTGGCCGTGGTGGCGGCCCAAAATAATATCTGGGTTGCCTTCACGGGTGGCGGTAAGGGTGGCGCTGACAAAGCGGCCAACGAGCTCACTGGTCATTGCTTTGAGTGCGACCATGGAACGTAGGCTGCCATCAAAGTTTTGAACGGCACCCACTGGTTTGAGTAAGTTGAGGCGACCGGCAGCTTCGGCGTATTCATCCACGGTGCCACCGAAGCGTTCAATTCCCTTCTCTGCAATTTCTGCGAGCTCAATCAGATCCCAGAGCACATCGAGTTTAATGCGGCCGGAGAGAATACCATCTTCCACATCGTGGACCGAGTAGGCAATATCGTCCGACCAGTCCATGACTTGGCCTTCCATTGGTGGTCGGGCGGAATCAGAGATACCGCCGCGAATCCACTCAAAGATTTCTTTGTCCTCGTCATAGCAGGAGTATTTCTGCTTTACGCTTCCATCTGGCTGGGTTTTCACCCATGGGTATTTGCAGGCAGCATCGAGGGAGGCGCGGGTGAGGTTCAGCCCCATGGATTCAGGGCCGCGTGGGCCTTCCACCATGACTTTGGGTTCCAGGCGGGTGAGGATGCGCAGGGTTTGGGCATTGCCTTCAAAGCCACCGCATTTATCGGCCAGCTCATTGAGGGCTGTTTCACCATTGTGTCCGAATGGTGGGTGGCCAATATCGTGGGTGAGGCCGGCGAGCTCACAGAGGCTTGGGTTGAGGCCAAGGCCGCTACCAATGCCGCTGGCAATCTGCCCGACTTCCAAGGAGTGGGTAAGGCGGGTACGTGGGATATCACCTTGGCCTGGGCCTACCACCTGGGTTTTATCCGCGAGCCTGCGGAACGCAGCGCTGTGCAAGACGCGGTCACGATCATGGCTAAAGGGTGAGCGACCATCACTCTGGGTGCCCTCCATTGAGCCAGCCTTAGGCGCATCAGGAACACGACGCTCGAAATCTACGAAATCATACTGGTAGGCCTGCATAATTCGATGCTACACAAAATTCGGGTAGCACGGCTTATCCCCTGCGTATAGGCTAATTTTTTGTTATACTAGATCGGTATGAAAAAGATCGCACATTCTCTACGATCACGCGTACGAAAAGTTTTAGCAATTAGCGGTGCTGCTACAGTAATGGCACTTGGCATGGCTGCCCCTATGGCTCAGCCTGCTGCAAATGCCGATACAACCGTACTGGCAGCAACAACCACAAAGTTGAGCTCCCTGGTTACCGATGAGACCAGCACCCTGAGTTCCTCCGAGAAGAGTGAACTGGAAAGCTCCATTAGGTCCCTCCAGCAAGAGACGGGTCTTACCCTTTATATTGCCTTCGTCTCCGATTTTGATGGTGATTCTGGCAATACCTGGGCTAAGAGCGCTGTTCAGGCTATTGGTGGTAATAATGTCGCGGTCTTCGCGGTATCCACCAGCCTGCGCGAATATGGCCTTTCTGCTGGTTCGGCATGGAATTCTTCCACTGTCACCCAGATGAATAAGGATGCTCTGGCACAGCTAAGCAATAGCAATTGGTATGAGGCTGCTGCCGCTGCCGTTGCTGCTGCTGATGGTAGTTCCACCAGCTCCTCTAGTTCTTCTAGCTCTAGCAGCTCTACCGGTTCGCTGGTTCCATTTACCATTGTTGTGATTCTTGGTTTGGGTGCTGTGTGGGTTGTTACCCGCCGTATCCGCAAGAAGCGCATTGGTGAGGCTTTGGAGGCCGGCCGTAACCTTGACCCATCTGCCCAGGATTCCCTGAAGGCACTGCCTGAGGAGGCCGTGCGCACCTTGGCTGATGAGCAGCTGGTTAATCTCGACCAGGCCATTATGCGCGCCAAGAGCGATTATGAATTTGTCCATGCTGAGTTGGGTGAGGATCAGGTATCCCGCTTTGCCCGCGCAATCTCCAGTAGCGAGGAAGCATTGAAGCGTGCCTATGCGGCTAAGGCTTCTGCCCTTGTCTCCCCTGCTGGTAGCCAGCAGCGTATCGACCAACTTGCAGATGTAGTCGCTATGGCCGATGCCTCTAATAAGAGCCTGCAGGACATTATGCAGCAGTACTCTGAGAAGCGAAATGTTCTGCTTCACGCCCCAGAGATTATGGATAAGCTGACCCAGCAGCTCCTTGAGGTATCTGCACGTATCCCTGCTGCCGGCACTACACTGACTAGTCTGCGCCAGAATTATGCCCCAGATACCCTTGCCCCACTGGCCAATAATATTGAATTGGCCCAGGGTCTTATTGCCCAGGGCAACGAGGCTCTCTCCCAGGCTCGTGTTCAACTCAATGGCTCCAATTTCACCCAGGCTGGTTTGCTCAATGCCATCCATGTGGCAGAGACCGCCATTAATGAGGCAGATAAGGCCATTACTGCTATCGAGCACGCCCAGGACAATATCAATGCTGCCCGTATTGGTATTGACTCCATGGTTGAGGAGCTGCGCGAGGAACTCCGTGAGGCCCACAAGCTTCTGGCTGCTCAGAACTCCGGTGCCAATATTGATTGGGATGCTCTGCGCTCTGCTGTTCAGCAGACCGAAGAACTGCTGGGTACTGTGGAATCCCGCCGTAGCGGTGACCCACTCGGTATCTATGAGCAGCTCATTGCAGCCCACACCACTCTTGATGAGCTGGTGGAACAGGGCAATTCTGCTCACATGGATCAGACCAAGCGCCTGCGCGTTCTGGACCAGCAGATCGACCTTGCTCACCGCACCATTCTGAGTGCTGAGGACCTCATCAATAACCGTGGCCGTATTGTTGGTGCCGCAGCCCGCAGCAACCTCACTGAGGCCAACGCTGCTGTTGCTGAGGCAACCCGCCTGCGTACCACTGATACTGTCTACGCAACCCAGGTTGCCCAGCAGGCAATCCGCCTGGCTCAGCAGGCCTATGAGCACGCGAAGAATGAAATCAGCACCTTCGAGCGTAATAACAACCCATATGGCGGCAACCGCAATAACCGTGGCGGTGGCTTCGGCGGCAATGGCATGCTCGGCGGCATGCTTGCCGGCATGATCATTAGCGACCTCTTCAACAGCGGTCATCACCACGGTGGTGGTTTTGGTGGCTTCGGCGGCGATGATGACTTCGGTGGTTTCGGCGGCTTTGGTGGCGGCGGAGACTTCGGAGGCGGCTTCGGCGGCGGCGACTTCGGCGGTAACTTCTAACCCCGCGTAGCCCACCCAGCCATTAGGCTTCGAGCCCTTCACCTTCACAGGTGAGGGGCTCTTTTCATGCCCGATTAATTATCCCGACCCATGCCGATGAGATATGGGTCGGGATATAGGCAGAGATGTGTTGATGATTTGAGATGTTTTTCCTGGTAGTTGCAGGTTTTTAGCGGTTTTAAAAATTTCGCTGGCACTTAAATGTGAGATAAAGGCAGAAATGTGTTGATGATTTGCTACTGTCTTCGCAGGTGGATGCCGGTTTTCTAGGCCTTTAAAAAGGGGTATAGGCAAAGGGCGTGTTGGTTTTTTAGCGTATTGCCCCTGCTA
>JAUMTX010000035.1:6714-19438 GCA_030530985.1 Corynebacterium sp. | reverse complement strand
TCATTCCAGCGGACTAATTATAAAAAGAGCTCGACGGATATCAACCCTGAGGATCAACTCCTCGAGGGACATCTGTCGAGCTCTTTGCTCTCTGAGCCGAGAATCCAACGCAATAGTCGGTGCTGAATTCAGCGACTCATTCAACGCGGCGGTGTGTGAAGCACCGCTAGCTGGTGTGGGGGTTTAGCCGGTTGTTCTTGTGGTGGTGGTTTCTGGTGGTGGGCCGGCTGGGGTTTAGGCGGTTTCCAGGTCCTGGAAGACGCGCTGGTTGAAGATGAAGGCATCGCTGGCTTCCTGCAGGAGCTCGGCGCGCTGCTCCTCGGTGAGGGAGAGGGCGTCGAGGGACTCGCGATACTTATCCTTATATGGCTTGCGCTTGAATGGGAAGTCGTAGAAGGTGGTGGCTTCTTCCGAAACATCATAGTGGCGCTGCATCATGCGGCCAATAACCTGACCGCCGGAAAGATCACCCAGGTAGCGCACATAGTGGTGGGCAACCAGGCGGTGAGCCGCCTTCGCATCATGGATAGCCTTGAGGCGATCCACATATTCCTGGGTAGCAGGAAGAATAGGGGCATCAACAGTGCCACCCAATTCCGCAATATCATGTTCCAAAGTGCCGAGGCGCTCAAGGACAACATCATAAATATCGCCCATATCATCCTTGAGGTCACGGGCAGCCTCTTCCATGGCCTTATAGAAATGCCAGGACTGCTCCTGCAGGCGGGTAAAAGCAGCCTTATCCAGGCGACCACCAATGAGGTCATCCATGAAGCTGGAATGCTCAGCAGCCTCATGGGCCTCAGCGGTGGAGGTACGCAAAGCAACGGAAAGAGGGGCGTTGGTGGTGGTTTCGTCAAGAGATGGTGTCATGGTCATACCACCAATTTTACTTAGGATACCCTAGGCTGAGATCAACCTTTGGATTGATATTAGGTATACCTTAGTCGCTCACCCCAAAAGACATCATCGACTACACCACGGGCACGACGAGTGATCTTTAGATAGTGATCATAGAAGGCCTGATAGTCCTTCCAGCCGGCCACCATGGCCACAGGGGCAAGCTGCTGACCAGGCTCAGGAAGCTGATCCGTCCACTTACGGCGAACCAAAGCCAAGGCATTACGTGTCTTCGTGGCAAGCAACCAGGAATCACGCAATTGCTCCGCCTGCTCCTCGGTCAGGGCACCAATCTCCTGAAGGTGGGCAAGGGCCTGCAAGGTACCAGTCTCGGTGACCTGAGTATTCTGCATCTGCAGCAACTGCACAGTCCACTCAATATCACCCAAACCACCACGGCCCAGCTTGGTGTGAGTCTTACGATCCGCACCACGAGGAAGACGCTCATTATCCACACGCGCCTTCATGCGCTTAATCTCACGGGCAGTGTCCTCACTGCAGCCACCCTCCGGGTAGCGCAGCGGATTAATCGCATCCAGGAAGGCCTGGCCGACCTCCTCATCACCAGCAACAGGGATGGCACGCAGCAAAGCCTGGAACTCCCAAGGCTCACCCCAGCGCTCATAGTACTGCTTATAGGACTCCACGGTGCGCACAGCAGCACCACTACGCCCCTCAGGGCGCAGACCCAAATCCACCTCCAAAGGAGGATCATTACTTGGCTTGGACAGGCGCTTGCGCATGCGGTCAACCACACCAATGGACCACTTAATGGCCTCATCAGTATCGGTGCCCTCTGTAGGCTCGCAGACAAACATCACATCCGCATCGGAGGCATAGCCCAATTCCATGCCACCCAGGCGGCCCATACCAATAACAGCAATCTTGGCCTTCTGCTCCCCTGTCGCCTTAATCTCCGTGCGCAAAGCAGCCTCCAGCACGGCACACCACACGCGGCTCAGGCTCTCAGCAACCTCAACCACATCCAGCATGCCCAAAAGATCCGCGGAGGCCACGCGGGCAAGCTCAGCCCGGCGCAGGGAACGCGCCACAGCAATGGCCTTATCGGGATCATTTTGACGGCAGGCCGCAGCCACCAAGGAGGTAGAGACGGTCTCTGGGGAGACGTCGAGAAGCTTGGGTCCGGTGGCGCCATCGCCGAGCAATTGGACAGCATCCGGATTACCAAGAATCAAATCCGAAACATACGGTGAGGTGCCCAAAAGCTGCATGAGGCGCTGGCCAACAATGCCCTCATCGCGCAGCATGCGCAAATACCACTGGCTCTCACCAGCAGTTTCCGACAGCTTACGGTAATTGAGCAAACCCGCATCCGGATCCGGGGTGCCCGACAACCAACCAAGCAAAGTTGGCAGCAGCATGGCCTGGATTTTTGCGCGGCGGCGCGAACCAGAAGCCAAAGCAACCAGATGCTCATAGGCGCGATCAGGATGCTGATAATTCAGCGCTGCAAGCTGGCGCTTTGCGGCCTCCGGGGTGAGGCGCAGCTGATCGACACTGAGCTCCACCACGGAGTTAAGCAGTGGGCGGAAGAAGAGCTTGGTGTGCAGATCGCGCACCTCCAAACTTGTGGAGCGCACTGCATCACGAATTGCATCAACATAGGTCTGACCAGCACCGGGAACAATACCGGCGGCGCGGGCAAGCCACCGCAAATTATCCGTATCATCATCCGCCGGCAAAAGGTGGGTGCGCTTCAAGCGCTGCAATTGCAGGCGGTGCTCCAAAAGACGCAGGAACTCATAAGAATTAATCAGGGCCGCACCATCTTCACGGCCAATATAGCCACCATCAATCAGGCGGGCCAAAGCCTCCGTGGTTGCAGTCACGCGCAGCTTCTCATCGGCACGACCATGCACCAACTGAAGCATCTGCACCGCAAATTCCACATCACGCAAACCACCATGGCCAAGCTTGAGCTCCCTATGGCGCAAATCCTGCGGCACATTTTCCACCACGCGGGTGCGCATGGCCTGCACATCAGGCACAAAGGACTCGCGCTGGCTGGCCGTCCACACCATGGGCTGCAGATTCTCCACATGCAGGGCACCCAAGGCCATATCGCCCGCCATGGGGCGTGCCTTCAACTGCGCCTGAAACTCCCAGGTATGCGCCCACTTTTTGTAATACGCCAGGTGGGATTCCTCCGTGCGCACCAAGGCGCCACGCTTGCCCTCCGGGCGCAGGGCCGCATCCACCTCAAAGAAACAACGCGAACCCACACGAATAAACTCGCTGGCCACGCGGGTAATCTTGGATTCCGCATCGGAACCAACAAAGATCACATCCACATCGGAAATATAGTTAAGCTCCCGGGCGCCACACTTACCCATGGCCAAAATAGCCAAATGGCTGCCCGCCGGCTCATCCCCATAAACAGTGCGCATGGCCACCGCCAGGCTCGCATTAAGCGCGGCATCCGCAAGGGCGGTCAGTGCCTGGGCCACCTGCGGGAAAGGCATGGCCGGCTTGGGATTAGCCTCATGGCCCGGCATGCGAATAAAAGTGCCCGCCAAATCATAGGCGGCAATCCGCAGAAGCAAACTGCGATACGTATCCACCAGTTTGATATCCGCATCGCGCCCATCAAAGGCCGCCTTATAGGTGCCCGGGGTGCTGCGGTCCGGCTGGGCGGTATCGGTATGGGTTTGTGTGCCTGTGTCTGTGCCTGTGTCTGCGTCTGTGTCCGTGTCGTCAGCCGAGTCAAGGAATTCGGCCGGCACGGCCTCCACTGCCCCAAGCATGGCCTGCATCATGGCAGTCTCTGTGGGCAGGGGCTCATTCAGACTCGTCCACTGCTCCGGGTGGGCCACCAAGAAATCACCCAGGGCACTCGACCCACCCAGCAGTGCAAAGAGGCGGGTGCGCAGCGCCCTATCAGTGCGCATTGCTGTGGCCAGGGCCTCCGCGGAGGAGGAGTTATTGGTGGCGGCACTCTCCTTGAGGGCATTGACCAGGCGCACATACTGGTTGAGCGCCAAGTCGGGGCTACCCGACCCGGCCAAGGCCCACTGAATATCCTGCTCATTATCCCACCCCAGGTCCACCAAGTCCTGCTGGGCGTGGGGGCCACTCAAACCCAAACTGGACAGGCTAGGACCGCGGCGACTAGGGCGACGGCCGAATGGGGGTACTGGCTGATTCATTGTCACGGTCCTTAGGTTGTCTAGTAGTCCAGGGTGGAGCGCAATTCCCACGGGGTGATTTGGGACTGGTATTCGCTCCACTCACGCCACTTATTGCGCAGGAAGAATTCGAATACGTGCTCACCCAGGGTATCGGCCACCAATTCGGAGCGCTCCATGAGGGACAGGGCATGGTCCAGGGAGCGAGGCAGATCCTTATAGCCCATGGCCAGGCGCTCAGAGCGAGTCATGGAAGAAATATCATCCACCGCAGGGGATGGCAGATCATAGCCCTCCTTCACACCCTTCAAGCCGGCAGCCAACAAAACCGAATAGGCCAAATATGGGTTACAGCCGGAATCCGGGGAGCGCACCTCAACGCGGCGGGACTCACCCTTACCCGGACGGTAATTAGGCACACGGATCAAAGCCGAGCGATTAGACAAACCCCAGGTGGCGGTGGTTGGGGCCTCAGAGCCGAACATAATGCGCTTATAGGAATTGACCCACTGGTTGGTCACAGCAGTCAGTTCAGGGGCGTGTTCCAAAATGCCGGCAATAAAGGAGCGGGCGGTGGTGGAGAGATTGTACTCATCATCCGGATCGTGGAAGGCATTATTATCGCCCTCAAAGAGGGAAATATGGGTGTGCAAACCAGAACCCGCATGCTGGTGGTATGGCTTTGGCATAAAGGTGGCGTGCACCCCATTATTCAAAGCCACCTGCTTAATCAGGTAGCGGAAAGTCATAATGCTATCCGCCATGGTCAAAGCATCCGCATAGCGCAGGTCAATTTCCTGCTGACCAGGAGCATTCTCATGGTGGGAGAATTCCACAGGGATACCCATGGTTTCCAGGGAATCAATGGCCTCACGGCGGAAATAGGTGGCATGATCATGCACAGCCTGATCGAAATAGGAACCATTATCGGTTGGCTGTGGTGGCTGACCATCCACATTCATTTCCTTAACCAGGAAGAACTCCACCTCAGGGTGGATCATGCAACTGAAGCCTTGGGCGGCAGCGTCGGCAAGCTGGCGGCGCAAAACCTGGCGGGGATCAGCCCAGAATGGCTCCCCATCCGGCATAGCAATATCACAAAACATGCGGGCAGTGCGCGAGGGCTGGTCATCGCGACCAAAAGGCATGATTTGGAAAGTCGAAGGATCCGGGAGCAGCAAAGTATCGGACTCCGAGACGCGGGAGAAACCCTCAATGGCTGAACCATCAAAGCCAATACCCTCACTGAAGGCATTCTCAAGCTCAGCGGGGGCAATGGCAATAGACTTGAGATATCCAAGAATATCGGTGAACCACAGGCGGATAAAACGAATATCGCGTTCCTCAACGGTGCGTAGGACAAATTCTTGTTGGCTATTCATACCATCAACGATACTGACTAGAATAGTGTTATGACTAACCGCAACCCCGAAAATACCCCCGAAAGCACCCCTAAGGCGGGGCATGCAAGCGCTACTGGTGAGAAGGTTCATGCCGAAACCCCTCGCGCCGCCCAGGAAATTGAAATCAAATTTTCTGTCACCGATAACACCCCCGTGCCGAATCTCAGCACCCTAGGTGAGGTGCAATCCGAAACGGTGCACCGCCTCTCCGCCACCTACTATGACACCGAAGACCTGCGTCTTTTCCGCTCCAAGATTACTTTGCGTCACCGCAAGGGCGGCAAGGATGATGGTTGGCATATTAAATTCCCGGGTGTCATTAGCCGCCTTGAAGTTCAGGCGCCGGATAGCCCAAGCCCCACCGATGAATTCCTGGAGCCTGTGCGCGCCATTATTCGCGATAGGCCACTGGTGCGCATTGCCACCATTGATAATGAGCGCCACGAAACAATGCTGGATTGCGGCGAATTTGTTGATGACCATGTCACCGCAGTGTCTCTTTTGCGCCACGGTAAGAAAACCACTTGGCGTGAGTGGGAATTTGAATTCCACGGGGAGCCAACCGCCGAAACCCGTGGTCAGGTTGCTAATCTGCTGCGCTCCACCGGCGCCATGGAGGCCACCAGCCCATCCAAGTTGCGCACCGCCCTGGGTTCCTCCGTGCGCTATGCCCCAGTGCCCGCCCAGCCTGTCGCCCTGGATTCCCCACTGCCTTTGCGCAATATTTTCACCACACTTAATGCAAATTATCGTGAGTTGATTAACCTTGACCCCTATATGCGAGGCATGGGCGATGAGGTGCCAGCCAAGGCTTTCTACAAGGCTGCTTTGAGCATCCGCTCCGCCATGGGCCTATGCACCGAGCTTCTCGACGACGACGAACTGCACGAAGAACTGGCCGAGAATCTGCTACGTATCGACGCCCTGCTTGAAGCCCTGGCTGACCGCAATGAGGAAGAATACCTCGAGTTCCTGCGCTCCTATGATTACTATGCGGTGCTGGATGGCATTGAGGTCATTCTTGGCCAAAAGTGGGATGAGGTGGCCACTGTGTCTACTATGACTGCGGTGATTTCCCGCCTCATGGGTCAGGAAAATATTAAGCACCCACGCATTGATGATCTCTCCCGCCTGGCCCTGGTGCGCACTGCCCTGCTGGCCCTGCCTAAGAGCGCCAAATTGGTGCGCGCCACCTCTGAGGCCATGAATTATTTGGCTGAGTATTTGCAGGTCAAGGAAGAAACAGAGGTCATTTTTAATAAGGTGGATGCCACCTCTGATACCAATGAGGCCTTTGAACTTGGCCGCCAGTGCGCCAAAGTGGAGCGAGTTTTGGCTAAGAAACTCAAGAAATTCCAGGCCAGCATGGGCTCACTGAACAAAAAGCTGGCGAATAAGTATGATGTAAGCTAGCCTATTCGCAGTTTTTGAAGGATGAACCTATGAAGAAACTCATGGATCAGATCCGTGAGCTCCACGAAAGCACCACCGGTGTTGCCCCTACCCATGTGGGGGCGGCCCCAGGCACCTGGCCAGTCATTGGCGAACACACCGATGCCCTGGGCACCATGGTTGTATTGGGAACCACCGAGTCCGGTGCCGCAGTGGCCCTAAGCCCCAATGGGCAGGACACGGTGCGCGTCCGTGTCTTTAATGAGGAGGGCTCCACGGCTGATGGTTCTGCCGCAGTCGCCTATGAGGAGTCCGTGGAGTGGTCCAGCCTGGGCACTCCCCTCTCTCATCCTTCAACCGCCCAACGCCTGGGTTTGCTGCTGTGGAATATGATGCACAGCCAGCTCATTAGCAAGGAATTTGCTGGGGTGGATATTAGTGTTCTCAATACAGTGCCGGTGGGCATGAATCTGGGCGAAACCTATGCTGTGGATTCTGCCCTGGCCCGCGCACTGATTGTGGATGCGGACCCGCCCACCCTTTTCCGTTTTGCCCAGGCTTGCTCTGCCGCCCTGGCTAACTATACGGATCTGCCGGCCAGCCGTGCCCGCCACCTGGTGAGCATTCGCGCCCAGGAAGGCCTGCACTCTTTGGACTATAAGGATGGGGCGCTCACCCCTGTGCCCCGCCCCGCCTATATTCCTGTGGCACTACCCGCCACCCCTAATGAGGATCTGCGTGATGCCTTGCGCACGCGCAATGACTTTTGCCAGCGCCTGATTAGTGCCTTTGGTGTGAACTCTTTGACCTCCCTGCCGGATTTTGAAAGCCGTGTGCCCCTGTGGCTGCGCACCGTGCATAATTCCCGGGAGTTTCCTCCTTTGGAGGATTGCTTGGAGTGGTGCACCTTCTATTTCAATGAGATTCGCAATTGCACCACTGTGCTTTCTGGTTTCCGTTCCCGTGGCACCACTGCCCCAATGGATGCCTTGAATGCCAGCCATGGTGATTTGGAAACCCACCTGGGTTTGCCCCATAACCCTATTGCGGACCATGCCATGGAACTGGGTGCGGTGGCCGTGCGTGGCACCGTGGCCTACTGCTCCGACCAGGAGACTGCTGAGCGCATTATAGAAAGCCTGCACTCCATTGGGCTGGAGGCCTTTGCCCTCTAAGAGGGCTTGAGGTCCTTGCGCTCTAAGAGGTGAAGGAGCTACCGATAAAGGATGAGCCCTTAGTGGTGCGCACATCCTCCACTGGCTGTGGGCTTGGGGTTGGCTCCTCTGAGGAATCCTCGGTGGCCACAATAATCTGCTTCAACCAGTTCTCACGAACAGCCAACTCGCCCTTAGTCTGCTCCGCATCCAAATCAGCGAAGCGACCACCATGGGATACGCAGCCGCGCAGGCCATTGACATAGTCAGTCAAATAGGCCGACCATAGGTTCTCGGTGGCGCTAATGAGCTTCTTATCAATATGGATCGGGTAGTCCTTGGCGATAAAAATATTCTTCAAGGTGAGGATACCCGTCAGGGCATACTTTGATGCATGCACCCCAAGATCGGATGGGCGCTGTTCGGCCTTCTTTACCAAAGCCCACGCCTCAGTATTAGGCAGGTCGGTGCTCAAGTACTGCTGGTAGAGGGATTCCTCATAATTATCCATCACTGTGAGCGCGGTGCCCGCCACCAAGGCATTGGCACGTGCTGTTGGGATGCCAGTGTACTTTTCATCCATCTCAAGCAGCTTATTTGCCGCATTGAAGACGGCATATTCCTCGTCCTTTTCCAGGGCGCTACCCTTGGCTTGGGTGAGAACAGCCAGCTGCGCATTGGCCCAGGCATAGGCCAGCGGATAGAGTCTCTCCTGGTCCAGGACAATGGTGCACACCGGCGTGCCATCGGAATTTAGCTCGGTAGTAACACTCGCCGCATATGCCGAAGTATTGGCTTGGGCTAAGCCGGCCAATACACAAGCCGCGGCCATAATTCCGGCCGACAGCGAACGAACGATCATTACTACCTCCTTAGCCATAGAGCTTAGTCGAAAATCTGCGAATATTCACGGCCACCCCATTAGCAGATCTACTGTTCACGTGCAGGATTGGGGTACGTGTGTCGCCCTTTGTGGGCATAAGAAAACCCCGGCCGAAGCCGGGGCGTTATACAGTCGGCTTATAAGCCGGATTATGTACCCGAGCATGCTTGCGCACACACTGGTGGTAATCATCCATCTGGACTACCATTGCTGGCAGCCTCAAGCAGTCAACCCACGTATATCGGACGAGCAGCCCTCAAGCATACGCGCAGCCCCACCATAAAGGTGGGACCTTCGACCTTGCTCCCAGTGGGGTTTACCAAGCCGAAACAGTCACCTGAATCGCTGGTGCGCTCTTACCGCACCTTTTCACCCTTACCCACACTAGGTGGGCGGTTTATTTTCTGTGGCACTTTCCCGCAGGTCACCCTGGGTTGCCGTTAGCAACCACCGCGCTCTGTGGAGTCCGGACTTTCCTCGACACTATGCCCAATGGCACGGGCCATTAGTTCACATGCCGCGATTACCGGGCCAACTGTATAACTTAAAATACTTTACCACCATTGGACTCGTGGACCACGGATCCGCCATCGGACCAGAATTCCACAATATTCACACTGGCAGTTTCTACTGAGAAGCGCCTCATATCCGATGCCGGCATATTTGCTGCAAGGGCAAGCAAAACGCGGGTTGGGCCGGAGTGTGTTGCCAGCACAACAGTCTTGCCATTGTAGTGCTCCAGCAGGTAGTCGCGGAATTCCTTGACACGGTTATACATGCCCACTGCGGACTCGCCGCCCGGGGCGGGGATATTCACATCGGTCATGAAATAGCCATGGTTGGTTGGGTCCGCATTGTGGACCTTGGCCACTGGCTGGTTTTCCCATTCACCGAAGTCAATCTCAATAATGCGCTTATCTGTGGAGATTGGCAGATCCAAGACATCGGATAGGGCCTTGGCGGTTTGCTGGGTGCGAATCATTGGGCTAGCAATGAGGGCATCCAGCTTGAAGTTATGGGCGCGCACATAGCGGGCGGCGCGCTTGACCTGCTCCAGGCCAACAGCGTTAAGGGGAATATCTGTGCCGGAGCCACTGTAGACACCATCACGGGCCGCATCGGTCTGACCGTGGCGCACAGCAACAATCTTGACGCTATTGACCTTGCCGCTTGGGTTGAAGGCGGCCTCTGGCTTGCTCAGGCTCATGTCCTGAGCAGAATTGTCCTTAGGAGTGCTGGCCTTAGGAGTGCTGTCCAAATCCAGGTCAAAGTCGAAGGCCAGGTTATTATCCTCCGGCGCACTCTTCTTCTTGGCAGCGGTGGCCTGGGTCTTTTCGCCTACTGGCTTTGGATCCTCAGCCAAACCATCCATGGCGCGGGCAATAGTGCGGCGCTCATCCATGGCCAGGTTGGCCAATTCATCGGCCTTCTTATTCTTCTCACGTGGCACCCAGGTATAGGTGATATGTGGAATCTGGGTTGCGATCTTCTTGGCCTCAGCAAGTTTAGCTTGCATATCAGGGTGCTTTGCCTTCCAGCTGCCCTGCATTTGCTTGACCACCAGATTGGAGTCCATATACACATCCAGGTGTGTGCAGCCACGGCGTGCAGCTGCCTCAAGGCCATTAATCAAACCCTGATACTCAGCCACGTTATTGGTGAACTTTGTACCCAAATAGTGGGCGATGGTTTCAACTACCTTTCCGGCCTCATCGTAGATGACGGTGCCGGAACCGGCCACACCAGGGTTACCGCGGGAGCCACCATCGCAATACATTGTGTATTTCAGCATGGCTTATGCCCCCAACTCATCAAGGAGGGCTGCCAGACGGGTGGCGCGCTCATCACCCTGGGCAAGGTCCACCAGGCGGCGGGCACCGGCAGCATCAAACACAGTGCAGAGACCAAGCACCTTATTGGTGGCGGAGGTTGCTGCCCTTTCGGCGGCCTTGAGTTCTTCTTCCTTCACCACAATGCGCTTTTCCACACTGCGCACATCATGCTGGAGTTCAAAGCGCTCATGGGAATCAGTAACAGCACCCAGGGCTTCACGCTCAGCGGCAAGGCGCTGATTAAAGCGGTGCACCAACAGCTGGGCCTGGTGCTGCTCAGTCAAAGCCTGCTTCTGTGCGCGCAGGGCGTGCATGAATTCAGTCTGCTTATCCTGTGGGATAAAAGGCACAATATGGGCATCACTAATGGCACGCATATTTGGTGCGGTGAGTCGTGCCTCAATGATTTCGAGGACGAGGGACAAAGCCGAAGCCTGGGTAGCTTCAGTCGACATGAAAGATTCTCCTTAAGTTGTGAAGTAGTATGCCTGGTTGCCAGCACGCCTATTGGGCGTGGATGGTCCAAGGGTCGGTGCGCAATTCCAAATTCGTGAATTCCACTGTTGGGAATTCTGGGCTCAGTAGCTCAATGACCTGATCCAACCACGGGGACTCACTAGCCCAGTGGGCGGTATCAATAATGGCGGGGCCACCGCTGCGTTGTGCCTCGTCAACCGGGTGGTGGCGCAGATCGGAGGTGACATAGCAGTCCACCCCAAGGCGGCGAACATCATCCAGGAAGCTATCGCCGGCACCACTGCCAACAGCCACGGTGCGAATCATGCGCTCAGGGTCACCTGCGGCACGCACACCCCAGACGGTTTTCGGCAACCTATCGGCCACACGCTGGGTGAACTCGCGCAAGGTCATTGGGGTATCAAGTTCGCCCACGCGGCCAAGACCATAGGTCATGTTGGTATCGGCAACCTCAACAATTTCAAAGGCTGGTTCCTCATATGGGTGTGCTTCACGCAGGGCTTCTTCCACTGCTGCCCTGCGGTGGCGTGGGGCCACGAATTCAAGGCGAGTTTCAAATCCTGTAAAGAGGTGGCCAACAGAACCGGAACTTGGATTGGCACCCTCCTGTGGCAAGAACTGGCCGCGGCCTTCCATCTCATAGGAGCAGTTGGTGTAGTCACCAATGGTGCCGGCACCGGCCGCGAAAATGGCTTCCTTGACTACGGAAAGATAGTCACTTGGCACGTACACGCCCCACTTATCGGTGGCATGAAGGCTACGTGGCGCAATGGGGCGACCCGGGGTCACGCCGAGGAGTTCTGCCAATTTGTCATTAACACCTGGGCGCGCACTATCCGCATTGGTGTGGGCGCTAAACAGCGCAATGCCATGACGAATGAGCTTATGAAGCAGACGGCCCTTAGGGTCGGTGGCTGCCACAGTGCTTGTTCCGCGAAGAAGCAAAGGGTGATGAATGATGAGCATCTGCGCATCCTGGGCGATTGCCTGGTCCACGGCCTGCTCTGTGCAATCCAGGGCCAGCACAATTTTGCGCACCTGTTCCTGCGGATCCCCGCAAATCAGCCCCACCTTATCCCACGGCTCTGCCAGGGATGGCGGATAGTGCTTATTCATGGCGGCAATAATATCGCCCACAGTCAACTGTGTTTCTGTCATTACCCTGTCCTTTCTCGCTATCTAGTTCTGCTCATGCCACGCGCACTGCGCGACTATCACACGGCGAATATCTCGCGGTTCGTGTCTCCCCTCTACTCTACCCTTTGATGGTGAGTGAAATACGGGCCAAGCTCACCAAAACCCTGAAAAATAGAAAAAACCGGCTGCGAAGTATTCGCAACCGGGTGTCGCTAAACATTAGCGTTAACCCACGCCTTTAGGGATTAACCCAAAGACGCGGTAATGGGCTGGCTTTAGGGCCTAGTTTTCGGATTCATTATCCTTCGATTCACCGGCAGTACCCTCAGCACCGGAAGCATCGGACGCATCTGCTGCGTCCTCAGCACCCATACTGCCAAAGTTCTTGCCTGGGCGGCCG
>JAUMTX010000035.1:0-6704 GCA_030530985.1 Corynebacterium sp. | reverse complement strand
CCACGGTGTCCACCACGAGCGTTTCGACGAATCTCCGAATCCTCCTGCTCTGCACGGTACTCGGCAGCGCGGTTTCGAAGCTCGGAAATCAAAGACTCAATGGCCTCACCACCGAAGTCGAGATTTTCCAAGAAACCTTTTGGCAGAATCTGGTTCAGACCGGAGCCACCACGGTGACCACCGCGTGGGCCACGACGACCCTCACCGCGACCTTCACCACGGCCGGCACCGCGACCTTCTGCATCACGGCCTTCTGCATCACGGCCTTCACCGCCACGACGTTCGCCGTGGTCAGGGCGGCCTCGGTGCAGATCTGCATGAGGACCACCGTGTGGACCTGGACGACCACCTGGGTGGCCTTCACCGAAACGGGCACGCATCTCATGCATTGCCGCATGGTAGCCTGCGGCATAACCCTGGTGGTAACCAGCGGTAAATGGGTCTGGCACTACGACTGGACCATAAGGGCCACCGTGTGGACCATGGGCGTGGGCTGGACGCTCATGGCCGTGCTGCATACCGTGCTGCATGCCATGCTGCATGCCGTGCGGGCGACCTGGGAAGCCGCCGTGCTCACGGGGATCGCGGTGGCCACGGCGACCGCGAGGATCGTGACCCTCATGCCCCTCATGGCCGAAGAAGGTGAAATCATGCTCTTCGGCATAATTGCCAACAATCTTCTGTGCGCGCTGGAGGATTTCCTCAAAAGCTTCGCGGTTAGCTTCGAATTCTGCGCGACCAGCCTCAGTGATGGTGGCCAGCTTACGGTCACCATCCTCACTGGTCTCAACGAAGCCTTCCTGAACGAGAGCACCGAGGTTAGGATAAATGGAACCTGGGCCTGGCTCCCAGAGGCCCTCGGTAAGTTCACCGATACGGTTCATGAGGTCATATCCGTGATTTGGACCCTCAGCAAGAACTGCGAGGATAGCGAGACGGAAGAATCCGCGTGGAGCGCGGTGGTTATCATCCTTGAATGGACGAGGCATAATCATAGTTCCTTTCTGTAGGTGAAACTTGCGGGCAGTTGGTAGGTCAACCCACAAGCCGTAATGACTAACTGCATATCATTACGAGAACTAATGATATATCACCATTGAGCTACGGAGCAAGTTCCCAGGCCAACATGTGTTTTAATCTCCAAAATGAGTTCATCAACCGCTTCTTTATCGCGCACTGCAAGCCTCAAGTGATACTTATCCAAGCCGGGGAATGTATCGCAACGGCGTACCGATATGCGTCGGGACTGCAAATAGTCCACTACATCAGCCTTAGAGATATTCGTAATGATATATGGGCTATTGGACTTCTTTGGCACCCAACCAATGGCGCGCAACTGCGAGCTAAGATACTCGCGCTGGGAAGCGATAGTACGCGCATAGGAGCAGAATATATCGGGATTGTCCTCGCACTGTGTCAGAATGGCCTCGAGCGCCTGAAGGTTCATAGTTCCCAGCGGCCACGCAGGGCGAATACCCTCCATGCGGGCAATCAAGGCTGGGTCACCAATGGCATAGCCGAGGCGCAAACCAGGGATACCAAAAGTCTTAGTCAGACTACGCATCACAATAGTATTACTATCCGCCTGTGCAGCCATTGGAATCCAGGAAGCAGTCTCCTCTGCCGGCTTAAAAACATGCCCACAGCATGGCGCTGCAGCAGCACCATCTACACTATCGCCAGCCGTATCATTATGGGTATCACTAACCGGATTGTGACAGCTATCATGATCCGCCACATCCATAAAGGCCTCATCGACAACGACCACACCGCTAAACTCCCCGGCCTTGCGTTTCTCCTCATAAACAGCATGAAGAGCGCGCGTGTCATGAAGAATACCCGTAGGATTCGTCGGATTACCAAAGATAGTCATATCGCCACTAAAGATACGATCCGCTGTATCACTATCCTCATACGGTGTATCAATAGGCACAATGACCTGATTAAGAGTGGTGCCCGGCGCGGCACGCAGAATAGCCTCTGGCTCAGTAAAGCTTGGGTGCACCATTGTCACAGTGGCTTGCGGCACCAAGGCTGGCAATAAACTAAAGCCCTCACTCGCACCATTCAGCAAAGCCACACTTTCCGGGGCCACACCATGGAGGGCAGCCAGCTTCTCACGAAGGCGCGCATAAACTGCACGGTCAGGATAGGCATTGAGCGTGGGTGTGAGGGCGTCGATAAGCCAGGCGGGGGTGGGGCTAGCAACATTGACGGCGAAATCAACACGGGCCTTACGGGAGGCCTGATCGCCGTGGTACTGAAGATTTTCATGCAGAGATTCCATCTCACGAATTATAGTGGAGCTAGTTAGTTACTCGCAGGAAGATTGGATAGGTCGTGGCCAAGAACGTAGCCCTTTTGCTCGATGTTGATGGAACTCTCGTTGACTCCTATGAAGGTGTAGTCAACTCCTATTTACAGGCCCTTGAGTCCCACGGCTATACGCATCCTGAGGGGGTTGAGGTACGCACCATTCTTGGCCCACCCATGGTTCAGTCCCTGGCAGCAGCCGGGGTAAGTGATGCCGATCTTGAGGATGTCCGCAAGGACTATATGCACCGCTATCTCAGTACCGGCTGGTTGCAGGCCGATCTTTATGCCGGCATTGAAGAATTCCTGCAGTGGGCCAAGGCGCAGGATTTTATTCTGGCAACCGCAACCTCCAAGGCTGAAACCTCCACCAATATGGTTTTGGAACATTTTGGTCTGCGTGAATATTTTGACTTCCTGGGAACCGCGGGCGATAAGGGTGAGCGCCCAAGCAAGACCGATGTCATTGCCTATACACTGGATAATATTAAGCGCGAGTTCAATATTGATACGGTCATTATGATTGGTGACCGCAAGCACGATATTGAAGGCGCACAGAATAATTCAATCCCCGTTATCGCAGTAGAATGGGGGTACGGCACCGATCAGGAGCGGGCATCCGCCACCTACCGCGCTGCTACCACCACGGACTTGGAAAGGACCATCAATGAGTGGCTCGCCTGAACTACATATTTGCTTTGTCTGCACCGGTAATATTTGCCGCTCCCCAATGGGCGATGTGATCGGTCAGCATTTTATTGATGAAGCTGGTCTCCATGACCGTGTGAAGGTCAACTCCTGTGGCATTGGCGCATGGCATGTGGGCAATGGTGCTGATCCTCGTACTGTTAATGAATTGGCTGCCCACGGCTATGATGGCTCTAAGCATCGTGCGGCCCAGTTCAATGAGAATCATGCCGATGCCGATCTTTTCCTGGCCATGGATGCCGGTCATATTCGTGACCTCATGACCCTTGGTGTGGAACCACAGCGTATCCGCCTCATGCGTTCCTTCGACCCACAGTCCCCTGAGGGTGCTGAAGTGGATGACCCATATTATGGCAATCCTCGTGCCTTTGAGCGCTCCCGCAAGGAAATTGAGGCAGCCATGCCTGGACTGATGGAATGGGTTAAGGACGCACTGGACTAGCACGCACTAGCGAACCTAGTGCACGCATGATTCCTTTGGTTAACAGATTATGCTGAAGAATTTTTTGAAGCCCGGCTGGATTCTTTCCATTGTCCTGGTCATTGTTTTTGTGATTCTTGCCTTTACCGTTCTGGCCCCGTGGCAGCTGGGCAAGAATTCGCGCAATAGCGCCCAAAACCGTCAGATTGAATACTCCCTCTCCCAGGACACAGTGAGCCTGAGCTCCCTGATTTCCGGGGATAGTGCTGCTAGCACTGATGAATGGCGCAAGGTGACGTTCAGTGGCACCTATGTGCCGGACTCCCGTGTGGTTGTACGCATGCGCCCAGTGAACTCTGCCCCGGCCTACCAGGCCATGGCCCTGGTTCAAACCGATAGTGGCCGTATTATTGCGGTCAACCAAGGCTATGTGGGCACCGACCGCATCTCTGAGATCCCGACACTGGACTCTGCCAGCCATGAGTTCACTGGCTATGTGCGCCTGAGTGAGGATCCATCCTCCAATGCGCCCATCGAAGCCGATGGCTTCAAGCAAATCTCGGCACTCAGCACCCAGCAAATGGCAGAATCCCTGGGACTCAATTCTCTGGGCAACTACTATATTCAGCTCCTGGATGCACCAAGCCCACTGAGTACCCTGCCTCAACCGGAAATGAAATCCGGCCCATATCTTTCCTACGGTATCCAGTGGATCGCCTTTGGTATCCTCGCCCCTATTGGCGTGGTCTACCTCATCTACTCTGAAATCCGTGAATCCCGCCGCCAGAAGGAAGAGGAAGAAGAGCTAGCTCTGCTTCGCTCCAAGAAGACGGACTCCGCCGGTGCGGGTGATGGCGACAAGAATCCTCCAGCGGACACCACCTCAAGTGGCCGTCGTGTTCGCCCACGCTATGGCAATAAAACCAACCACTATGACCGCATTGTGGATAAGAACGAGGACCGCTTCTAAAATCCACCACTACCCCGCCGCTAGTGCGCGGTGATCAGCGAGAAGAGATAAGCAGCAGCGCGCCTGCAAGACCCGTGGCCAATAACCACATGCTGGAACGGGCTTGGGCGCCTGCTGCTTCAATGTCTTTCTGCTCTGGTGCGGGGCCAAAACCCATGCGTGGACGGTCCTCAATACCATGTGCATATTGGGTTGGGCCACCAAGACTAATATTCAACGCGGCCGCTGCTGTGGCCTCAACAGGACCCGCATTCGGGGAGGGATGCTTCGGGGCTTGGGTGCGCCACGCCTTCCACGCAACACCCGCACGACGCGGATGAAGAAGCATATGGCTAAGGGCCGTTAGCCGGGCTGGCAGGAAAGCCATCACATCATCAGCCTTGGCGGAAACAAAACCAAAGTCCTTGTAGCGCTCATTTTTATAGCCCACCATGGCATCCAAAGTATTGACCGCGCGGTGTGCAATAACCCCCGGGGCGCCCGCAACCGCCGCCCAGAAAAGCGGCGCACTAGCCGCATCACAGGTATTTTCCGCCAGGGACTCAATGGTGGCACGAATAATGCCAGGCTCATCAAGAAACTGTGGGTCACGGGAACACAACCACGGAATCCAAGTGCGCGCCGCATCCACATCCCCCACCGCTAAATCCTGGGAAACATTGCGGCCAATGCGGCACAAGGTGTGTCCGCCCAAGGAGGCCCACAGCGCAATCATGAGAGTCGCCGTGGGATATTTACGATTAAAAAACTGTGTCAGAAGCACCGGTGGTGCCACTGTGGCCAGGAAAAACGCGGCCCCGCGCGCCTTGGATGGCTTATAGAGCTTCGCCTCCACCGCACTTACATAGCGGCCAAAATAGGCCACAGGGTGATGCGTCTGCGGGTCCCTAAAAAGCGCATCGGCCGCAAGGCCACCAAGAATAGCAAAGGCGCGGGTGCGAAGAATACTTCGGGGAAAACTGCGCATTAGATGCCGTAATAGGAAGACAGCATGCTGGTGACCTGTTCCATGGAATCCACGGAACGCGCACTATTAGCCATGCGACTGCCGCCAAGATCAGTGCGGGTACCCCACAAATCTGCGGTGGTGCCGCACGGCACACCAGGCATACTAAATGGGAAACCAGTGCCGTGACCGGCATGCTCGTAGGTCATGTGGAAGACCTGCACATCATTCTCCTCCAGGTCCTTAACCACACTCGCCGCCATGCTCTCACTATCCCACACCGCATCGGCTGTGCCTGCGGTAACCAAAACAGGGCCGGCGATATTTGCCAATGGCAATTCATTACCTGCCGTTGGCTCAATCAGGCCGTGAAGATTGACTGGCAGTGCCTTGAGGGAAGCCTCCCTCAAACGGCCCTTCACATCGGACTTATCCGGCATCGTGCCCTGGGTGTCCAGGTCCTTCCAGGAATCGTGCGGCTTATCATCCAAACTTGGGGTGATGTGATTCGGCGGATTATGGGCGATAACAGGACCCACAGCATCACCAAAGCGATCGGCCATAATCAAAGCAATCTCGGCGCCCTTACCAATGCCAATAAAGGCCATGGGCTCGCCAACAAGAATACGGTCGGCGCGACGAATCTCCTCAATATCCTTTCGGATGCCATCAATCTTCTTTGCCTCTGAATAATCATAGGCAACCACCGCCAGGCCCATATCGGCGAGCAAAGCGGCACCGGCAGTGGCCCCGGGGAGACCCGCATCATTAAAGAGGACTACGAGTGGAAGAGGCTTCTCCCCCTTCTTGATAAAACCTGTCGCGTGCTGCTTTGGGTGGTTAAACTCATCCACATTCCTGGCAACAGTGCGCTGGGCGTGGGCGCCACGGCCTTCCTTGCTGCTACGAATCTTGAGCTCCACGGACACTGGCGTATCACCGGAAAGAACAAAGCTATCAGTACGCTCAGGGTTCATGGCCCATAAACAGCCCAAAGAATTGGCCGGCTCCCAGGCGGCACTATGTGGCAGGGCTGCATCAATATCCACCATGCCCTCGGCATTGGCACTGAATTCGGATTCGGATCCCCAGCTTCGGCCAGTGGCATCGGTGGTCTCCACTTTGACACGAACTGTATCACCCGGTTCTACATCGCTGACGACCAGGCCAAGGGAAGAGTTGACTGCACTAATTGGACGAAGACTAATTTCCATACCCACCATGATAGAACAACATTGGGTTTGGGTTTTGGGCAAAAGAAAAACTCCGGACCGAAGTCCGGAGTTTCATTTTGTGCGGCCTGAGGGGCTCGAACCCCCGACCTGCTGGGTGTAAACCAGCTGCTC
>JAUMTX010000034.1 GCA_030530985.1 Corynebacterium sp. | reverse complement strand
TTGAGCCAACGACGGGAATCGAACCCGCACTGTCTGCTTGGGAAGCAGAAGTTCTACCACTAAACTACGTTGGCAGCTGCACCACTGGGTGACAACGTGAATATATTATCACACCTCAATGGCAGGGTGCAGGCGCTTGAGCGTCCAGGTCCTATCACGGCGGGTGCACAGGGAGGAAAGAATAAAGGTAATGACCGTGATAATAATAATGGCAATAATGGCCTGCGGGAGGCGATGGTCAAAGTTGCCATAGATGGTTTGACGCAGCAGGTTGACCGTATAGGTCATTGGGTCAAATGGGTGGATGATTTGGAAGAAGCGCGGCTCAGTTTCAATGGGGTAGAGGCCACCGGAGGAAATGAGCTGCAGCATGAGGAAGGCAATGGCCAGCACACGACCAGGGCCAGGGCCAAGGAGCAGCACCAGGAACTGGTTAATGGCCATAAACATAACCGAGGTCAGCATGCAGGCGCCCAGGGTCATCCAGAAGTGCGCAGGGGTCACGCCCACCGCAAAGACACAGACCATGGTCACCACAGTTGCTTGGAGCACACCAATAATGGCGGCGGGCAGCAAACCGTGGAAGGTGGCGCGCAGTGGGGCCAGACCACCGGCAACAGCGCGGCGGGAGATAGGGCGCAGGAGCATAAAGCAGGCCAGGGCACCAAGGAAGAGGCCCAGGCTCATAAAGAATGGGGCCAGACCCATGCCGAAGGTGTGGTCATCGCCGGCCTCATTGGAGGCGGTGGAGGTCACTGGGTCACCCATGATTGCGGCGATGGATTCACGCTGACCATCAGTCCACTGTGGCAGGGCAGTGGTGCCCTCACCAAGGCGGGCGGCCAGTTCATGGGCACCAGCATTGAGGGTATCGGAACCGGCAGCCAACTGGTCAATGCCCCCACCCAGGGTGGCAAGGCCACTGGCAACCACAGCGGTGCCTTCATCATGGAGCTGGTGGGCGGAGCTAGCCAGGGTGGCGGCGCCATCATTGGTCTTAACAATACCGGCCTGCAGCTGGTCCATACCATTATTAAGAGTGTCCACACCCTCAAGCAAGGCAGTGACCTGGCCGAGCTTTTCGGCAGCGGCAGTGGCCTCAGGATTATTCAGGGCGCGCAGTTGTTCTTGCAACTGGGCCACTGGGATTTGGCCCAATGGGGCCAGGGAGTCCTTGAGCTGCTGGGTGCCGGCGGAGAGTTGGGTGGCGCCGCCGAGAAGCTGGGCGGTGCCGGAGGCAAGGGTGTCCGTGCCGGCGGCCAACTGGGCCATCTTGTCATTGACAGTGGCAGAGCCCTCAACCAGCTTGGCAGTACCAGCCTGGGCGGTACCCAGGCCCTCCTGGAGTTGGGCGGTGCCATCGGCCAGGCGCCCGGCACCATCAGCGGCCTGAATCAGACCAGTGCCGGCACTTTGCAGGCCTGTGAGTACTTTATCCACAGTCTGCGTGCCAATCTGCTCACTAATCACAGGCACCAGGGTGCGCATGACATTTTGGCCAATGAGGGTGGAGAGGTAGCCATTGGAGTCATTATAGGTGGTTTGAATGACCGCCTGGTGTGGTTCCTCCCCGGTCACTGAGGTCACAGCCCGGGAGAAATCCGGGGTGAGTTCAACCATGAAATAGTAGGTGCCATTGCGCACGCCCTCAATGGCGGTTTGGGAATCCACATAGTCAAAGCTAATGGTATCGGCCGCTTTTTCCTTGAGGGATGCCTCAATTTGGTCGCCGGCATTGAATGGCTCCCCATTGAGGGTGGAACCCTCATCGGAGTTGACAAAAGCCACTGGCAGTTTGTTGATATTGCCAAATGGGTTCCAGAAGCCCTTGAGGTAGAGGGCGGAGGAAAGCAGCGGCAGAAGAATAATGGCAATGAGGGCGATGCGTCCCACGGGGGTGCGTAGGAAGCGGCGCAGTTCGCCGCCAACGCTCAGGCCGGCGATCATAGGGTTACCTCCAGTGGGAGTCCGGTTGGGTTAATGGCGTGGGCAATGACGGGCATGCGTTCAGCCAGGTTATCCAGGAGTTGGATGAGTTCTTGGCGTTCCGCACGGGAGCGTACTTGCTCAATATCGTCCACAATGAGCATGTCGACGCCTGGGGTGCCAAGCATCATGGCAATGCGGATGAGGAGGCGGTCCAGGTCGCTCAGATTGGAGATATAGGTATTGAGGTCCGGCTTGGGGCGGTCTTCGTAGATGCTATCGAGCAGCTCATTATAGTAGTCCTCGGTGGCGCGGGCACTGGGCTGCCACCAGTGGCGGTTCCAGTTGCGGTATTCGCGGATGGTGGTTTTGAGGCGCACATCGCGGTCGAGGGGGTCGATCTCTTTGGTGCCAACAATGGCCACGCGCTTGCGGATCTTATACATGCTTGTTTCACCAAGTACGGTGAGTTCGCCGCTGCTTGGGCGCATGCGGCCGGCCAGGGTGAGTGCCAGGGCAGTATTGCCGCCGCCGCTGGGGGCGCGCATGACACTGAGGCCGCGTTCGGGAATCTGTAGGTTAAGGGGACCGTAGACGCGTCCCTCGGGGCCGTCCAGGCTGAGGTTGGTGGCCTCAACTGCGAGCGCTTGGCTCATCTATTCCTCCGGATAGGTAACTTAGTTAATTAAACTTGTCCATAATAATATACCCCAATTCACTAAAAAGCCTAATTAACGCGCGAATGCTGGTAATCTAAATATGTGCTTCTATCAGATCGTGATATCCGCAAAGAAATTGAATCCGGCGCCCTTGGCATTGAGCCTTTCGACGCCTCCCTCATTCAGCCATCCTCCATTGACGTCCGCATGGATCGCTTTTTCCGGGTATTCAATAACTCTAAGTACACACATATTGACCCGAAGCTCCAGCAGGATGAGCTGACTACCCTTGTTGAGGTTGAGGGCGATGATCCTTTCGTCCTGCACCCGGGCGAGTTTGTCCTGGGCGCCACCCTTGAGCGCTTTAGCCTCCCGGCCCATTTGGCTGGCCGCCTGGAAGGCAAGTCCTCCCTGGGTCGTCTTGGTTTGCTCACTCACTCCACTGCGGGCTTTATTGATCCGGGCTTTGAGGGCCACATCACCTTGGAGCTATCCAATGTGGCTAATCTCCCGATTTCCCTGTGGCCGGGCATGAAGGTCGGCCAGCTTGCCCTCTTCACCCTGAGCTCCCCAGCTGAGGTGCCTTATGGTGCCGGCTCCCTGGGCTCCAAGTATCAGGGTCAGCGCGGCCCAACCCCATCCAAGGCCTATTTGAACTTCCGCAACTAAGTCCAGGTTCTGGCAAAAGCAAAACCCCGTACACGTGGTGTACGGGGTTTGTCTGTTTTCGGACTTCCGAATATATAAACAAAGAGAGACCCGGGCTTGAAGCCCGGGCCCTTTGTGGTGGTGGTTTCAGAGAGAGTACTGAAAACTCGTCTTACTGTGCACCAGCAAGGAAGTTACCGACGAGAGCGGCTGCACCAGCGAAACCAGCAATTGCGGCAACAATGGCAGCTACGAGAACGCCGGTGTTGTTGCTTGCATTGCCGTCGTTGTTAACGCCAGTTGCGAGGCTATCGAGGTCACTCTGGTTAACACGGTCGGATACCAGACCGGTTGCACCTTCGGCACCGGTGGTGGTCACCCTCTGGCCGCTGAGGTTAAGGGTTGGAACAAAGGACTCAGCAGAGCCAAGGTCGATGATGTCATCATTTTCGGCAGAGATGCTCGTTGCATCTACTGCATAAACACGAGGGGCGAACGCCATACCGGAAAGAGTGAGAGCGAAAGCAGTACCCGCGGCAACTGCGGCCTTAGCACTGAATATCTTCTTCAACATCATGATGGTCATTCCTTTCTTTGACTAGTTTCTGGTGGTTCGACGGGGTAGTTAAACTCTCTCTGTTGAACTGATTTAATACTATCTCTTTTTAAGAAGCCTTAGCAAGTCCAAAAACTGAAAAATTAAGGTTCATTTAAGTTAAAAATCTGTTACTTTATTCAAGAATTTTTCCATTACTACAGGTCAGGCCCTATATTTTTATGAACATGACCCTTAAATGCCCGTTTTTGGCAATTTGCTGTCAATGAAACCAGGTTTTACTAACATATTTGTTGGCTAATGCTCCGCTACGGTACGTACGTCCGGTTGTTCACGTATCAACATGCAACAACCCGGCTCAACTCCGTCATATATGCGCTGGTAAAGCGCAGTTCTTAAGTAAACCTAACTGGTTTGTTGCATGTTTAGAATGTGCGTGTTGAACAATTTGGTTTTAGTTGGCCAATGTTGTTTTCTTCTCTGATCTGGGGGTAGGCGGGGGTAATTTTCAAAATTTTGCAAAAATGTGTTTCTCATCACACTATTGCTGAAAGTCCCCGATCTGAGCCTATTTTAGCGCTCAGGAAGCGAGATTTTCCTCTTAAGAAAGAACCCTTTCCTAAGAAATTAGGAATTCCTAAAACTTAACAGAGTATAAGAAAACTTCAGTGTCTTTATTAAGTTTCATGCCTAGTTTATAAGCATTGTGTAAGATGTTGAATAATATACAAAAACCCGTTTTCCCAGTCAGTAAACTGTTTTTGGGAAAACGGGCATAATGTTTGTTCTGCAAAGCGTGGAGTCTTTGTTTTGCGGGCGAACTATAATCTCTATAGTTAGCTTTAAGGTCGCTGTGACCTGCGGTTTTTATGCATCCTCGCTGCTAGGAACAGGATTCAGCACATCCTCCGCCAGGGTAGCCACGCTTGGAACAATGCGGCTAGGGCGGTATGGGTACCGGGCAATCTCTGCATCATCGCTAATACCGGAGCGAACCAAAATAGTGCGCATACCAGCCTCAAGGCCTGCACGGACATCCGTATCCATGCGGTCACCAACCATAACAGTGGTCTCCGAGTGGGCACCCAAGTGGTTAAGCGCAGATCGCATCATCATTGGGTTTGGCTTGCCCACATAATAGGGCTGCTTGCCAGTTGCGGCAGTAACCAAAGCAGCAATAGCACCCGTTGCCGGCAGCACGCCCTCAGGGGCAGGGCCTGTCACATCAGGGTTGGTGCAAATAAAGGTGGCGCCGGATTCAATGAGGCGGATTGCCTTAGTAATAGCCTCAAAGGAATAGGTGCGGGTTTCACCCAAAACCACATAGTCCGGATTAATATCCGTAAGAATATAGCCAGCCTCATAGAGGGCAGTGGTCAAACCAGACTCGCCCACCACATAGGCAGAACCATTAGGGTGCTGCTTGCCCAGGAAGTCTGCAGTCGCCATGGCGCTGGTCCAAATGCGTTCCTCTGGAATATCCAGGCCTGTGCGCTTGAGGCGGGCTGCCAAGTCACGACGGGTGTGGATGGAGTTATTAGTAAGGATCATGTACTTGATCCCATTCTCCTCCAGCGCAGCAATAAAGCGGTCGGCACCGGGGATCATTTCCCCTTCCTTGATGAGGACGCCGTCCATATCAGAGAGGTAAGAGATTTTTTCTTCAGCCATAACTCCACGATAACACTAAAAGCGGAACCCCGTCATCGGGATTCCGCTTTTAGTTTGTTTTTTTATTCTGTGTAATTACTTTCGTAGTTACTTCCGTAATTACTTTGCGGTGCCGTAGCGCTCAATGAGCTGGTCCTGCACCTCGCGGCGGCGAATCTTGCCCATTTGGTCGCGTGGGAGGGTCTCAAAGTGGTAGAAGCGACGTGGCACCTTATATCGGGTGAGGCGCTCACGGCAGTATTCCTTCAGGCCATCCGGATCCAGGGCCGCGCCCTCATTGAGGGTAATGGCAGCAACCACGGTTTCGGAGCCATCCTCACGTGGCAGGCCCACTACCGATGCATCATCCACATCAGGGTGGCTGACCAGAACCTCTTCAACCTCAGCAGGGTACACATTAAAGCCACCGGTAATAATGACTTCCTTAATGCGGGCAACCAGGCGGATAAAGCCATCGGCTTCCATCACACCCACATCGCCGGTGCGATACCAATCCCCGTGGAAGGAATTAGCAGTGGCTTCCGGCTGGTTCAAATAACCCTTGAATACCTGTGGGCCGCGCACCAAAACCTCGCCCTCAACACCATCAGGCTGGGTTTCGTCGAGGTTATCAGGGTTGGCGATACGCACCTCAGTATCAGGGAAAGGCACGCCCACATAGCCCGGGCGGCGATCATCATTCATTGGGTTACCAACAATAATGGGGGAGGTCTCAGTAAGACCATAGCCCTCAACGAGAAGGCCACCGGTGTATTTCTCCCAGGCCTCAACAGTGCGCACAGGCAGGGTAGAGGCACCAGAGAAGGCATTGCGCACACCACTAATATCCAGCTTTTCCAGCTCAGCACGCTCCACAATGCGCTCATAGAGGGTAGGCACACCAGGAAGCCAGGTTGGGCGGTTCTTCTTCATTACCTTCATAATCAAGTCCAAATCAGGGCTTGGAAGGAGAATAATTTCGCCGCCAATAAAGACACCCAGGGTGGCGGTCATGGTCAGACCATAGGCGTGGAACATTGGCAGGGCGGCCAGCAGCTTTTCATCGCTCTCACCAAGACCAGGCACCCAGGCCTGACCCTGGAGCAGGTTGGCAAAGAGATTGCCGTGGCTCAGCTGCGCACCCTTTGGGGTGCCGGTTGTGCCGGAGGTGTAGAGGATGAGTGCTGGGTCATCCTTCGTAATATCCGGGTCCGGGAGGGTGGAGCCATCGCCGCCGGTGGCATCGCTCATGAGCACTTCCCAGCTCACAGTATTTGGTGCCGGGGCGGTGATTTTATTGCGGGCCTTGCGCAGGGCAGGGATTGGCAGGCGCAGGGCAAAGCGCTGCAGTGGTGGCATGGCCTGGGTCATGTCCACACTAATGATGGTTTCCAGGGCGGTGGTGCCACGCAGCTTGGTCAGCATGGTGGCGGCCTTATCCCAACAGATGGCCACGGTGGCCTCATGGTCGGAGAATGGGCCCTTGAGTTCGTGGGCGGTGTAGAGCGGGTTGTGCTCGACAACAGTGGCGCCCAGCTTCTGTACCGCATAGAAGGCAATGAGGTGCTGCGGGCAGTTTGGCAGCAGGATGGCTACGCGGTCGCCCTTGCGGACACCAAAGGCCTGCAGGCCAGCGGCGGCACGGAGTACGGCCTTGTGGAAATCCCCGTAGTTGGTTGTGCGCCCAAAGAAGGTCATTGCGGGCTTATCGGACTTGGTTGCCACAGTGTGGTTGAGAATATCGACGAGGGTTGTGTTCCCATAGTCGAGGGTGTGTGGTACCCATTCAGGGTAGTACTGCAACCAGGCTTTGCTTTCAGAAGCGGAAGACATTTTTTCCTTTCGAGGTTACGTACCCGTAGGTATATGTGTGGCTCTAGTCTATCAGTAGAATGAGTTTTATGCGCGTTGCCATGATTTCCATGCATACTTCGCCCCTTCAGCAGCCGGGTAGCGGCGATGCGGGCGGAATGAATGTTTATATTGCTTCCGTGGCCAGGGAGCTTGCCCGCCTTGGCGTGGACGTTGATATTTTTACCCGCGCCAATAAGCCGGGCCCCCTCGTGGTGGATGTGGAGGTTCCTGGTGCCACGGCGCAACTGCGCGTTATCAATATTGTGGCTGGTCCTTTTGAGGGCCTGGCCAAGGAAGAGCTTTCCACCCAGTTGGCTGCCTTTAGCGGCGGCATTCTCTCCTGGGTGCGCGAGCAGGGTATTTCCTATGACCTCATCCATTCCCATTATTGGCTCTCTGGCCAGGTGGGTTGGTTGCTGCGTGACCTGTGGAATTGCCCTTTGGTGCACACCGCCCACACTTTGGCGGCCGTCAAAAATAAATTCCGCACCATGGATGACACCCCCGAGAGCGAGGCCCGCCGCATCTGTGAGCAGCAAATTGTGGATAATGCCGATGCCCTCATTGTCAATACCGAGGAGGAGGCCCAGAACCTTGCCCTCTACTATGATGCCCAAACCTGCCGCATCCTCGTCATTCCGCCGGGCGCCGATACGACTCTCTTTAGCCCCGGCGAGGATCGTGCCAGTGAACGTGCCCGCCGTGACCTGGGCATTCCTCTCAATATGAGGGTGATTGCTTTTGTTGGGCGCCTCCAAAAATTTAAGGGCCCCGATGTTCTGCTAGCCGCCATGAAGGAGCTCCGGGAGCGTGTCGACGCCCCCAATACTCGCCTCATTATGTGCGGCGGCCCCAGTGGTCGCGGTGCCACAGATGCCACCTACCGTAAATTGGCCAAGAAGTTGGGTGTGGATTCTGTGGTGCGTTTTATGGATCCGCGCCCACCCCAGGAGCTGGTCAGTATTTATCGTGCCGCCGATGTGGTGGCTGTTCCTTCCTATAATGAGTCCTTTGGTTTGGTGGCCATGGAAGCCCAGGCTTCCGGCACCCCTGTTGTGGCCGCCCGGGTGGGTGGTTTGCCCACCGCAGTCAAGGATGGGGAGACAGGAATTCTGGTTGATGGACATGATCCGGCCGACTGGGCGGAGGTTTTGACAGAAATTTTGAGTGACGATGAGCGTCGAATAGCTATGTCTAGGACGGCCGTCACATACGCAGCACGTTTCTCCTGGTCACACACGGCGGAGCGCCTTGCGCGGGCCTATGAGGAGATCCTCGAAAACCCAGCTCAGCAGAATCCACGCAATGCTGCGGGTACAAGCGGTTTCCTTGCATGATAGTCAAAACCGTGGCAAAATTTTAGGTATGACTACAGGAAAGCTAATTCTTCTTCGCCACGGCTTTAGCCAGTGGAATGCCTCTAATCAGTTCACCGGTTGGGTTGACGTTGACCTGACTGATCAGGGTCGTGAGGAGGCCAAGCGCGGCGGCAAGCTGCTCGCCGAGGCTGGTATTCTCCCAGACGTTCTCTACACCTCCCTCCTGCGTCGCGCTATCAACACCGCAAATATTGCCCTCGATAATGCTGACCGTCTGTGGATCCCAGTTGTTCGCGACTGGCGTCTCAATGAGCGCCACTACGGTGCTCTTCAGGGCCTGAACAAGGCTGAGACCAAGGAGAAGTACGGCGAGGATCAGTTCATGGCATGGCGTCGTTCCTACGACACCCCACCACCAGCTATCGAAGATGATGCTGAGTACAGCCAGGCTAATGACCCACGTTACGCTAACCTGGATCACGTTCCAGCCACCGAGTGCCTGAAGGACGTTGTTGAGCGTCTCGTTCCTTATTATGAGGCCGAGATCAAGCCACGTCTGCTCAAGGGTGAGAATGTTCTGATCACCGCTCACGGTAACTCCCTGCGCGCACTGGTCAAGCACCTCGACAATATCTCCGATGAGGATATTGCTGAGCTCAATATTCCAACCGCTATTCCTCTCGTTTATGATCTCAACGAGAAGGGTGAGGTTACCAACCCAGGTGGTACCTACCTGGATCCTGAGGCTGCTGCTGCCGGCGCTGCTGCTGTTGCCGCCCAGGGTGGCAAGTAATTCACAGGCCACAACTCAAGGGATGCTCTTCGGGGCATCCCTTTTTTGTGTACCGTGGATAGCATGGATGAGCTTAGTGAGAAGCTATGGCAGGGTGCCCCTGTTGGCATGATTCTTGTGGCCTGCCCACCGGAGGCCGAGTTTGCCCTGCTCCGTGTCAATGACTATGCCCGCGCCCTGGGTATTGTCCAGGAGGAGGGCCTGCTGGAGGATATTGCCCACCATGTGCGCGCCGTGTGGCGCAGCGCCCAGGCCCGCACTGTGGATGCCAAGACCCGCCTTCCTAATCAGGGGCGGCTCAATGTGCACTTGGATATTCGCCCGCTGACTGATTCCACCGTGGTTATTTATGCCACCGATGAGTCGGAGAATGTCCGCATGGAATCCGCCCGCCGTGATTTTGTGGCCAATGTATCCCATGAGCTCAAAACCCCTGTTGGGGGCATGAGTCTTTTGGCGGAGGCCCTGATTGCCAGTGCCGATGACCCCGAGCAGGTCGCCTATTTTGGTGAGCGCATCTACAAGGAGGCCGGCCGCATGGGGGTGCTCATTAATGAGCTGATTTCCCTGTCCAAGCTGCAGGGGGCCGCGGCCCTTCCGGAGCTCGCCCCTGCCCCTATCCGCGATATTATTGCCCAGGCGGTGGCCCGTAATGCGGATGCCGCTGCCAATGCGGGCATTGAACTGGTGATTGATGATCACCTGAAGGACGCCCCGGCCTTTGTGATGGCGGAGGAGGGGCTGCTCATTACGGCTTTGAGTAATCTCATTGTTAATGCCATTAATTATTCCCCGGCCGATACGCAGGTCACTATTCTTCTTGATGCCGATGAGAATGATGTGGTGGTGTCTATCGCCGACCAGGGTTTGGGTATTGCGCCCAAGTATCATGCCCGCGTCTTTGAGCGTTTCTTCCGTGTGGATAAGGCGCGTTCCCGTTCCACTGGCGGCACGGGTTTGGGCTTGGCTATTGTCAAGCACGCCATTGCCCTGCATAATGGCACTATTAGTCTTGATTCGGATGTGGGTCGTGGGTCTACCTTCACTGTCCATGTGCCGGCCGTCCACCCTGAGGAGTCTTAATGCGTGTTTTGGTTGTTGAGGATGAGGAGTCCTTGGCTTTGCCTTTGGCTTTTTTGCTGAAAAAGCAGGGTTATTCGGTGGATATTGCCCCGGATGGGCCGACCGCCTTGGAGCTTTTCCATTCCACGAACCCGGATATTATTCTCCTGGATGTGATGCTTCCCGGCATGTCGGGCCTCAAGGTCTGCCGCGAGATCCGCAAGGAGTCCTCGGTCCCTGTGATTATGGTGACCGCTAAGGATTCTGAGGTGGATAAGATTTCTGGCTTTGAACTGGGCGTGGACGACTATGTGACCAAGCCGTATTCGGCCCGTGAGCTGATGGCCCGTATGAATGCAGTCTTGCGACGCTCCGCCATCTCGCACGATTCCCCTACCGCTGGTAATCACATTATTGATGGTGGGCGTATTAAGATTGATCGGCTTCGTCGCGTGGTTGAGGTGGATGAGGAGGATATTGATCTTCCCAATAAGGAATACCAGCTGCTGGAATTTCTCATGAAGCACATGGGTGAGGCCATGCAGCGCAAGGAAATCATCACCGCCATTTGGGGTGGTGATTATGTGGGCGATACCAAAACTTTGGATGTCCACATTAAGCGCCTGCGCAATAAATTGGAGCTCGACCCTAAGAAGCCCACGGTGATCCATACCGTGCGCGGTGTGGGCTACCGCTTTGAGGCCGAAACTGAGGTCGACCCCTTCGCCGATTAGTCACGCGCCTAGTCTCGAGCAATAGCTTCCAAAGCAGGCGTCCTCGAGGCCCTCCAGGCCGGCAGACTCGCCGCCAGGGAGGTGAGAACCACCGAGCCCAGCACCATGAGTCCAATAATGGACCATGGGAAGTAGGCCGAGCCCATGCCACGGTCGGCCAGCAGGTGCACAATACCCCAGCCGGTAAGCAGACCCAGGCTCAGGCCCACAATGGTGCCCTGGATGGCGATCTGCAGGGATTCCAGGTGAATCATGCGGCGCACCTGGCGGCGGTGCATACCAATGGTGCGCAGCATCGCAATCTCCTGGGTGCGCTCAGAGACACTGAGGAAGAGGGTATTCATAATACCCAGGGCCGCCACAATCACGGCCAGCACCAGCAGGCAGTACACCAGGGTGAGCATTTGGTTGACCTGTGTGCCCAGGGCATCCTTGAATTCGGTGCGGTTCTTGACCTGCACAATGAGGTACTGGTTCATGGCCTCTTCAAGGTTGCTGCGCAGCTGCGAATCCGAGATTGACCCATCGGATCGGATGAAAATATTCTTCACCACATAGCTTGTGTCATCAGCCACAAGCAGGTGCGCGGTGGCACTATCAAAGACCACATGGCCAATATAGGAGTAGTCATTATAGATGCCCTGAATGGTCACACGGACACCATCCAAGCTATTGGGCTTGCGCACAACCACCTGGTCGCCCACGGTCACTTCATTATCCTTGGCATAGGCGCTGGAGACAATCATGCCCGGGTTATCCACCAGGTCACTGGTGCCACTGCGCAGGTCCAGGTCAATAAAGTTGAGAATATTATTATCCACAACTGCAAAGTCGTGGGTCCACTTATTGATTTGGAGTTCAGTGGTGGAGACTGTTGCCGTCTGACCCACACCCGGCACGGTGCGCACCTCCTGGGCGGCCGCATTTGGCACGGAGAGCGCATTGGAGTTGCTATCAGAGGTAATGGTGCCCACCTGGCTGCCACCAATGGAGCCCAGCACAAAATCGGAGCTCACACGGGAGCCAATAATGCCGTAGACGCTCTGCTTGGTGGTGCCACCAATAACAGTGACGCAGCCAATGAGGCCCACACCCAGAATCAGCGCCATAGCAGTACGGCCAGTACGGCGCGGATTACGCATGGCATTGCGGTTAGCTAGTCGAGGCAACACCCGCCCCATCCGGTTCATCGGCCGCGAGAAAATCCCCGCAAAGACCTTGGACCACGCAGGCAGCAGGGCACTAATGGCAATGAGTGCCAGCAGAATACTGCCACCAAAGAGCGCCAGGCGCAGGTCCGTATTCAAATCAAAGTTATTCAGGGAGCGCACAAAAGCAGTGGCCACACCAAAAATCACGGCCACGGTGAGCAGCACAATGCCGGTGGTGGTGCGCCCACGAATACCCGACTCACTGGTAGCCTGATTGCGCAGCGCCTGCACGGGGCGCAGCTTGCCCACTGTCACCATTGGCCCCAGGGCCGCCAGCACAGTCACAATCACGCCACCCACCAGCGGCACCAGCACCGCAGACTCCGAAAGCACCAGGCTAATGCTATTGAGCCCGGAGCTATCCGTGGCATTGAGCACCGTCACACCCAGGAAGACGCCCACAATACCAATGGTCACACCAATTATGGAGCCCAGCACACCAACAATAAAGGCCTCAAGCAGCACAGAGAACTGAATCTGCCCGGCACTAATACCAATGGCGCGCAGCAGCGCAAACTCGCGGGCACGCTGGCTCAGCGTCATGGAGAAGGTATTGGTCACCAGGAAGGCACCAATAATCAGGGCAATAAATCCAAAGGCGGCCAGCACATAGGTGATAAAGCTCAGCTGCTGGCGATACGAACCCGCCAGGCGCTCAGAAATCTGGGCGGCTGTCAGGATAGTGTAGCTGCGGGAATACTTCTGGCCCAGCGCATTGCGCAGGTTCATTGGGTCGGTTCCACTGGCAGCGGCAATCACAATCTGCGTGGCTTTATTGCCGTCGGTAAAGAGCTCAAGGTAGCGGTTGAGGCTAAAGCCCACACCAATCCACCCGGCCGTATCGGAGGTGGAGTTGAAGATACCTGTGACGGTCACATTGAGCTTGCCATTGACAGTCACCACTGTGACCTCATCGCCCACGGAAATATTGCCACGGTTGGCCGCGGAGGCATTGAGCATGATTTCATCATCAGCCACCGGCGCCCGCCCGGAAATAATGCTTGGCTCAGGGCCCACATAGTAGCCGCTAGGGTAGACGGCAAATGGGTGCGCGCCGGAGGAACCTGCCTGCAGCGGGGTGCCCTGCGGGGTGGTCACAACCAGGGCGGATTGCCCAATTTTTTGGGTGCCGGAGGGCGTATTATTGCCATCGCCGGTGATATTGACCGCCCGCACATCCGGCCGGCTCGCAATTTCCTGCACCACGCTAAATGGCACACCGGAGGTAATATCATCCTGCTTGCCCACCATGCCAATGTCCACGCCTTCCACGCCCGCATCCAGCAGGGTGCTAAAGGACTTATCCAGCGAGTTGGTCAGCAGCAGGGATCCGGAGATAAAACCGGTGCCTACCACGACCGCAAGTACGGTCAGCAGCAGGCGAAGTTTATAGGTCAGTGCGGATCGCACAGCAAGACGCGCCATGGTGGAGCGTCGCAGGCGTCGCACTAGATTCATATTCCCTCAGGTTCCTTTGTTGGGGGCATAAAGTACCCAAAACAGTTTACTCTAATTTACAAGAACAACACTCTATCTATCGGATTTCCTGTGAGTCGGCGTTACGTGCCGCCGCGGTGGCCGGGTGCACGACCCGTAGTTTTTCGGGTAGTTCGCGCCGGGCTTCCAGGTGTTCCACCAGGTATTCGTAGCTGGCATCGCCCATGATGGCCCGCAGTTCGTCCTCCTGGCGTTCCCATAGTGGTGTTGCCGCGGTGTGGCAGGAGGGTGCGGTGGAGCAGTACCAGTCGAAGTCCTCGCCGCCCCCGCCCCAGCCGCGCCGGTCGTATTCCCCAATGACGGTGCGCACAATTTCCACGCCGTCGGGTCGTTCCTCATAGTCTTCGATTCTGCGCGTCGGGACCTGCCAGCATACTTCTGGCTTTGCGACGGTCATCTCCAAGCCCTCCTCCATCGCATACTGGTGCAGGGCACATCCCACCCCTGTTGGCCACCCGGGGCTATTGGCAAAGACGCAGGCGCCATCCACCGTTCGGGTTTTAAGGGCGGGTTCCCCTTCAAGCTCATCCCATTCCAGCCAGGGCTCAATTTCTTCCTGATTTCCCTCCGCATCAAAGGAAATGTGGCTGAAATCATATTCGCTTGCACGCTCCCAGAATTTTGCGGGCATGCTGCGTACTGTATTGATTAAATCGGTGCGGTCTTGTTCATCGCAGAGATAGGCGCCGTGGCCGCAGCAGCCCATGCTCGGATGGGCTTTATCAATTCCCTTGCAGGTAGACGTGCCAAAAGTGCACTGCCAGTGGGATTCCAACCATGTCAGGTCCACACTAAAGACGTGGAGTGGGTCCTCCGGGTTGGTGAACTCAAACCACTCTCGTGGATAGTCTGGGGGTAGCTCATCGCCGCGTCGAATAGCTTTCGCTGCGGGAGAATTAGAGGGGAATCCAAGAAAAGTAGCCACGGAACAAGAATAGTCCGAATTTACCGATTATTCTTATATATGTGAGACTAGGAGTTCTAGACGTGGGCAGTAATACTGTTCACTTGATTGTCGTTGATGCGCGCCCGGGCGGTAAGCCAAGTCCTATGGAGGACTGGAAGGTCCCGCTGCGCCTTGTGTCCCAGCTGGATTCTGAGGGCAATATTACCCCTGATGGTCAGGCCACCCTGATTAATGCCATCCAGGAGGCTAAGCGCCTGTCCCAGGAGCTCAATTGTGAGGAGTTCCTGCCTATTGCTACCTCTGCGATTCGTTCTGCCACTAATGGCGAGCAGGTTCTTGCGGAGGTCGCCGCCCAGACCGGTGTTACTCTGACTACCGTGTCCGGTGAGGAGGAGGCGCGTTTGACCTTCCTTGCTGTGCGCCGTTGGTATGGCTGGAATGCTGGTCGCATTATGGACTTGGATATTGGTGGTGGTTCTTTGGAGCTGTCCACCGGTGTCACTGAGGAGCCGGATGCTGCTTTTTCGGTGGAGTTGGGTGCGAACCGCCTGACTAATGAGTGGTTTGATACCGACCCGCCGTCCAAGAAGGCCATCCATGAGTTGCGCGACTATATTGATGAGACCCTCCGTGAGCCTGCCGCCGCTTTGCGAGCCTACGGCAAGCCGAATCTTGCGGTTGGTACTTCCAAGACTTTCCGTACTCTTGCGCGCCTGACTGGTGCCGCGCCAAGTTCCAAGGGGCCTTATGCGGTGCGTACCCTGTCGCAGCCCGCAATCCGCCAGCTTATTGCCTTTATTTCGCGTATGACTGCTGCCGACCGTGCTGAGCTTGAGGGCTTGACTTCTGACCGTGCTGAGCAGATTGTTGCCGGCGCACTGGTTGCAGAAGCAAGCATGCGCACATTAGGCTTGGAACAGCTGCAGATGTGTCCTTGGGCTTTGCGTGAGGGTGTGATTCTGCGTCGAATCGAAAAGGGAGTTTAAGAACATGGCTGAAAAACAGCTCACTGTCGCCGAGCTCATGGCGCGCGCCCAGAAGGAGGGCCGCTCCGGTGAGCCTCGTCGTCGACGCCGCCGCTCTGCCGAGGAGGGTGGCGTATCCCTCGCCGAGCTGACTGGCTCCATCCCCCGCGTGCCTACCGACGCCTCCGCACCCGCACACACCCACGCCACCGCCGGCGATGACGCCGATGCCAAGGCCGAGACCAAGGTTGAGCCTAAGGTCGATGCCAAGCCTGAGGCTAAGCCAGAGGTTAAGGCCGAGACCAAGTCCGAAGCTAAGACCGATGCCAAGACTGAGCAGAGCAAGACTGAGCTGAATATGCCTTGGGGCGTAATTGCGGTTACCGAGGTCACCCAGGTAACCCAGGCCGTGGAGGAAGACGCCAAGCCTGAAACCAAGACCGAGACCAAGGCTGAGCCTAAGGTTGAGGCCAAGTCAGAGCCAAAGACCGAAGCAAAGCCAGAGCCTAAGCCAGAAGCTAAGACTGAGCCAAAGACCGAGGTTAAGGCTGCGGTTACTGCTCCTGCTAAGCCAAAGCCAACCAAGAAGTCTCCTGCCGTTGAGGCTGTTCTTGCCGCTAAGGAAGCCGCCGCTAAGGAGGCTGCAGAGAAGGAAGCTGCCGAAAAGGCCGCTGCTGAGGCTGCTGCCAAGAAGGCGGAAGAGCAGGCTGAGGAAGAGGTTCAGCCTATTTCCTTCTTCGATCCTGAGGCCATTGAGAATGCTGCCGATGGTGTCGAAGAGGAGCACAAGACCTCTGCTTTGGCAGTGGGCATTATGGCCATTGTCGGCATCATTATTGGTGTAGTTTTCTTCCGAGGCTTCATGCTTCTGTGGGAGCACTTCAACCCATTCATCACCGCTATTCTGGCGCTCGCAGTTACCTGCGGCACCGTCGGTGTGGTTCATGCTCTTCACACGGAGCGTCGTCGTCTCACTATGGTGATTGCCGGCATCGCCGCGCTCATTGTCACCGTTGGCCCATACTGGGCATAACTAGACTCCTCTCCTGTCGGGGTTCGTGTTCACTCACGAGCCCCGATTTTTTTATGCCCGCCACCCCAGCCTAGAAGTCACAAAAGCGAAAAGTTTCCTTATTTTCCCAAGAGGATTGAAAAATTTGGGTAGTTTTTCACCCAGTGCGGGCGGCTCCGCACTGGAGATTGTCGGCCGCGCCGGGCCGGAAACCAACCCCAGAGTGAGCAGAATCGAGGCAGCGGTTTAAAAGACAAGGCCGCGAAAATTTTCCTATTTCCCGAGGATCATTGGAAAATTAGGGTCATTTTTTTACCAGCTGTGGAGGGGCCGGCACAGTGCCGTGGGCCGCGCCGGGATGAGGTTGCTGGGGTTTGTCTTGCTTGGCGAGGCTGCGAGAAGTGAGTTGCTTTGGGGTCAGGATGGAGGGGCCATCATTGAGAAAACATCGGGGGTAGTGGTGCAGCGCGGAATGAGCGCGTGCAGGCCGGGACTTAAAAGACAAGACAGCGAAAAGTTTCCCTATTTCCCCAGGAGGATGGAAAAATTAGGGTCTTTTTTCGGGCTCGAGGGTTGGTCCTCGGGGAGTGCTTGCGTGTTGCCCTGGTGGATTCCTGCTGGTTATGGGTCTTTGTCATCGTGTACCCCACTACCGTGTGCTTGGAACTCGATTCTGGGGGTAATGGTGCTACCCCCACAAGTTGAAAAATTTTACGTTTCCCCAGGACGACTCCGAAAAAGGGGTGATTTTTCGCCTTGGGGTCTGGAGGACTCCCACATCGCCGGCAGAGATCCCACAGTGGAGCGAGCGGGGGAGTGGTGCCTCTGTGCTACCTCGCTGGGGTCCGCCGGGCAGCGGTTCAAGGCTGCGGGAAGGGCCGCGGGAAGGCCATGGGAAGGGCCGTTGGAAGGAGGGCTGCACCGCGAATCAGTGACGAAAGGCCGGCCCCGGGGCTGCTTAGGTTAATTAGAAGAATTGCCGAAAATTTTCATGTTTTCGCAGGAGAGTACTCAAAAAAGGGGGATTTTTCACCCTTGTGGGCGGTTGGCAGCCCCGCATTAGTTGTATTCCCCCGAGGGATGATAGACAATGATCTTCATGGCTAAAATTGCGATTATTGGTGGCGGCAAGATTGGTGAGGCCCTCATTAGTGGCCTCATTGCCGCAGAAGTTGTAGACCCAAAGAACCTCTGGGTGGCGAATCATCGTCAGGCGCGCTCTGATGAACTCGAGGAGCGCTACGGTGTAAATACCACCCTGGAGGCGGGCATCGCCGTGGAGATGGCTGATCTCGTCTTCATCTGTGTGAAGCCTTATGCAGTGACCGATGTTTTGGCCACTATTTCTCCAATTATCGAGGACAATGCTCAAGATACTGTGATCATTTCGGTGGCTGCCGGTCTGGAGCTCAAGACTCTGGAGGCTGCTGTGCCTCTGGGCACCCCGCTCATCCGCGTCATGCCGAATACCCCAATGCTGGTGCGTAAGGGCGTCTCTGCGGTGGCTCGTGGTCGCTTCGTCACTGACGAGCAGGCTGCTGAGGTCGTCGAGTTGCTCAGTGCTATTGGTGTGGCCCTGGAGGTCAAGGAAGAGCAGATGTCTGCTGTTACCGCTCTCTCCGGTTCTTCCCCTGCCTATTACTTCCTCGTCCTTGAGGCGATGATTGACTCGGGCATTAAGCTCGGCCTGCCATATGAGGTTGCTAAGACTTTGGCCACCGAGTCGATGGCTGGCGCGGCACAAATGGTATCCGAAACCGGCGTGTCGCCAGCCGAACTTCGTGTTGGTGTGCAGTCCCCAGGCGGCACCACAATTGCTGCGGTTGAAGCCTTGGAAAATGCTGGACTACGTGCAGCTTTCTTTAAGGCGACGGAGGCTTGCGCCCGTCGTGCTGAGGAACTGAAATAAACATCACACTCCACTTTTCGCGCCAAAAGTCGCAATTTTCACACTATTCACGGTAAGCTAATTAAGGCACGTGCGTGACACCTCTGCAGGAGGGGAAGCCTGCAGCGCGCTCATGCTGAAAGGTATGAATGATTATGACTAATTTGGATAACGGCCGTTTCCTTACCGTTGCCGAGGTTGCGGAGCATATGCGTGTTTCTAAGATGACCGTGTATCGCCTCGTTCACTCCGGTGCTTTGGAAGCAGTCCGCGTTGGTCGTTCCTTCCGTGTTCAGCAGAAGGCAGTGGAGGAGTACTTGAACTCTTCCTACTATGAGGCAATGTAATCACCTCATAAGGAGGCCGTGGGGATACTCCCACGGCCTTTTTTAGTGCGATTTTTCACCTCCGTTTTAGCTTGGAATAGCCTTCAAAAACGCCCGATTTTGTGGTATTTTAGGCTGAGAAATACTATTGCTCTACGCGGAGGCATATTATGAACACACATGCGTCTGGCTTTCTAGGTCGCTTCTGCAAGCCAGTTACTGCAGTGCTCGCAGGGTTGAGCCTAATTGCAGGCGTCCTGCATGCCGCACCAATGCCGGCACAGGCAGCAGAAGCTTATAAGCGGAACACTGATATTCTCGTTCAAGCTAATGATGGCAACCCAGTGCATTCTACGGTCAATGTCGCACTCTACACAGTGGATCCTTCTGTCTGTACAGACACAAAAACACTCGAGAATCTGACAGAAGTCAACGGTGTAAATTCTAATGCGAAGTCCAGCGTGCTTCAGGACAAGGACTATGCTGCTGGTGACTGCGTGTTGACCAAGGTGAGCTATCGTAAAAATGAGAATAGCGGTAATTACCGCTTCCGTATTAGTGGTCGCGACGCTGATAAAGATACCTCGGGTGCTGTAGGCACCTTTGTTGGTGCCTATTATGTTGGTGCCAATGGAGATCTCAAGAGGGATGAGACTGCATTGTGGGGCTCTGGTGTGCCATACGATAATCTTCCTGCGACCTATTATGAAAAGCCAAAGGTAAATGAGCGAAACGCGGCTGCTGTAGATGCCGGCAATGCAATCAGTACTGCTTACGGTGCAGATCTATACTTCGTGCGTACTATGCCAGAAAACGCGCCTGCCGCTGCGGTTATTTCGTGGAATGTGACCTACCGTGAGCTTGAGCAAACACCTGATGGGTGGGTAGACAAGGGAAATGACAACACTGAGATCCCATCCATTATTATCAGCAAGCCGACTTCTACAGAGGAGACCTC
>JAUMTX010000033.1:11512-20144 GCA_030530985.1 Corynebacterium sp. | reverse complement strand
GGGAAACTGAGCGAGTTTGGCGAGGATGCGGGTTGCCGTGGTGTTGGTGGTGTAACAGGACAACGGGACCCGAGAATTTAACATTCAGGCCAACATCTCGTCCGGATCTACCCCCAAATTCTTGTCGTCTTTTTCTCGTGCCGAAAAGGCGGATCTACGCTAGCATTTGCCCTAGGTACAAAAAATTCAGTCGTGTAAATGTCGTGTATTGTCTAAAACCCAAGATTTCGGACAAGAAGAGCGGCTCTGGCCACAACGAGGTGTGCGGCCGGGGCGACGAAAAGCTAAAGACTAAGGGTCTTAGTCAATGGTGGTATTCCAACCACAGGTGTCTTCGACAGCGCCACGCTGGAGGCCGGTGAGGGCTTCGCGAAGCTGCATGGTGATTTCACCTGGCTCATTGTTATTGATGGTGAACTCGCCGTGGTTGGACTCTACTGCGCCAGACAGTGTGACCATGACAGCGAGCCAGCGTGCTGATGTGTCACAACCTGTGGGAACTCCTCCGCAGCTACTCAGAATCATCAAGTGGTGCAAAAACTGAGACTAATCGGAGGTTTCAGCTAGCTAGCTCGTATATTCTTTGTTGGCCGCAGGTTGCGTGGAACTGGTTGGGGTCATCCTGTTAAGTGCTGAGTGCGGATGTTGATTATTATACTGGTGCTGCCAGTTTTCAAGGGCGTAGATGCATTCTTCGAGGTTATCGAAGGCATGGGTGTTGAGGCATTCAAACCGGGCACGGTTATGGAATGACTCGATAAACCCGTTGTGCCAGGGCTTTCCTGGTGGGCAGTACAGGATTTCAACCCCTCGCTCAGCAGCCCATTCCTTTATTATTCGGCTGCGCAGTTCAGGGCCATTATCGATACGAATAGCGGTCGGCACGACTACTTCTTGGTCGATGCGGATCTAGATACTATTACCGGAACTCGTGGCACCATGGATTAAGTCAATGGCCAGTACATCCATTGGTGACGTGGCTGGCTGGGCTCGCGGGGTGAGTGGATCAAGCTTGATCTTCTTACGCTTCCCCGCTGACCAAACCCGTATACCCAGCTCACAGCATAGTCGCAGCACAGTCTTGCGACCACATTTAAATCCGGCATTTCTAGCGCAGGCCCATAGGCGGCGGTACCCAAAAGATGGGAACTGCTGGGCCATGCCAACTACAACTAACGCATCAGAAAGTGTCTTACGTAGGAAAACTGGTGTTTACCGAAGATTTAGCACCCGCGAACTTGCGTGCCGATCTTAGAACTTTCCTCTTCAAGATTCTTGATAAACAACTGGGCGGCTTCAAGTTCCACTGTCTTGCTGCCCAGCAGGCGGTGGGCTTCAGCTAGCTGGGCTTCAAGCGCTTTCACTCGCTGGAAGCTTCCTACGGACATGCCCTCGTACTTGTCACACCATTTCTTCAATGTGACAGCGGAAACGCCCAGCTCTAGAGCAATTTCTTGCTTCGCCTTGCCAAGAATTTCCAGGTGCTTCACTTCCTCAAGCTTCTTAATGATTACTTCCGGCGAATTACCTCGTATAACAGACTCCATTTCTTCAGTGAAGATATATTAGCGAACCTATAAGTGGCCTCAAATTCGAGGACCACACCACATCCTTAGACAAAGCAAACTTGCTATTTTGAAGCATTGAAGCTAAAATTGTATACATGAATAATTTGAAGAAAAATAAGGTAGTTAGTATCCGTGTTTCGGAACAACTTAAGAATTCACTCGATGAACTGGCATACGAAGACAACATCTCCCTAAACGAACTTGGAACCCAGGCATTGGAGGAATTTGTAGCTGCGAGGAATAACGCCAGCCCTAAAACTTCCGAAACCACCGATGACAATGGTGGCCTTGCCCCTACACCTGAGAGCCTTTCCCCTTTCGAACGTAAGTTGCTGCAGCTACAATCACTAAATTTGGCTGCGCTCGGCCTATATTTTCAAACCCTACCTGACGCTGTCCAGGACAAGCTGACGGAGGTGGATCACCTGCAATCCACACGAAGCGGTGTTCCAATCCTAGCTTCTCTAGATCCAGATGTTTACGCAGAGGCGGCCGAAATGCTTGCATTAGGTTTTACTTCCGAGTATCACAAAGCGATTGGTGGACTTGACGCGGAAATGCCAAATCAAAATGGCAACTTCGTCCACCAAGTCCTAGGGATGTTTTCACACCTCAAGGCGTATCTCAGCGACCCACGGTGTGAGATTCCGCGAGCACTCCGAAATCAGCTTCTCGAGTCAATTGTTTTTCTTGGCTTCGAATCTAACGATGATGCTGAGGCACAAATGGGAAGCCTTGCGGCGCACCTTGTAAAGAAGGGTCTCTACGAAAATATCAAGGATGACATAGCGCCTAACGGCTTTTGCAAAGTTAGGGTCGGTGGCGCCAGCCATCTATATCGCCAAATGCTTGTCGTGTACAACCGTGTCATGCGTAATCATTTCGCAATTGGAAGCAACGCAGATTTGACGAGCCTCGAATCTGAATTAATCAGCATTGCACGCATTTGCAACCCCCACCAATGGTCGGAATCACATAGTAAGGAGTCTAAGAATTGAGCAATAGTTTCAGTTCGACAGAGCATTTGAAGCTTTATTCTTCTAACGCAATTACAACAATCCATCCGTGTGCGGCCAAGTAAAGGAGGAAGGCCATACAAGTGACGAATTTTGATTATCAAGCAAACCCATACCAGGCAAACTTCTTGAAGCGCCTCGTCCTAGAGTGCATGGACAAAGGTGGAAAAATTGAGAATGCAGCCATCGAAATTAAGCGTGGAGACATCACTAAAGACTTTGCCGTCTGCGCAGCTAAAATCGCCAAATTCGTCCTCGGCGCTGCCAATCGAATGCCGGAATCTGCCAAGCGTTACTTCGAGGGACATGCAATTATGGTCATCGGCATTGCCGAAGACGGCAGCATCAAACCAGCGAAGTATATTGACATAACATCGCTAGCAGATAAAGTCGCAGAGTACGTACCATCCAGCGTTATTTGGGAACTTGAGTTTGTTCCAGACAATTCCGCAGACGGTCACGGAATAATGTTCGTCATCGTGAATCCACCACAAGTAGGTGCTAAACCAGTGCCTTGCCTACGGAATTCGCCACTCGTCCACCGACGTAGTAATAAGTCTATCCTGACGAAAGATACAATTTACACGCGCAAACTAGGTAAAACCTGTAAAGCTACTGACGGAGACATTGCGCAGCTTAATAGGCGCTGGAGTGGTTCAGGTTCGCATGTATTCCAGCTTGATCTAAGCATCCATATGCTAGCAGTCACGAATGAGGAACAGTGTATATCTCTACTGGAAAGCTATTTTGACCGCTTTCAAGGTGCAATTGAACAGCGCGTAAGTAACTCAACTTCTTGCAGCCTTACTCGACCAAATACCCTTCAAATTTACAAGGAGACAGCTGCAGGTTGGCGTGTGAAAGCCAACGAAATGAAGAATTTATGGGCAAATGAGTTGGAAAAATTATTGATGCCGGGGCTCCTTGTCGATGTGCAAAACCACTCTTCGCTGTATTTGAAGAATGTCCAATTTGAACTTAACATCCAGAATGCAGATCGAAGTTTTCTTGGTATTCGGCCTGGAGACCGGCCGACACAACTGGACGAAATTCGCCGTGTCCTAAGGCTACCACCCATCGAGACAATAGGAAATGCCCCTTCTCCGGACCTGGAGGTAAACTCAGCCACATTTACTCCTGACAATACTAAATACCCGCATATAGAGCTGAGCAAAGACCGACAGTCCGGTATTCTCACCATCCCGGAAGTTCCCCCGTTAAGGAAGCTGTGCATATACTTTCCGGACCACTATTTCTTGTCGGTAAAGAATCTTGAAAAAATGCCGAAAATTAGTTGGTCGGCAACTGCGGACGATAGAGATTATGCTGATTACGGAGAGGCGCTAATTCCCGAAGACGGACGAGATATGTCGCTTGATTTTACGTTCGCACTTAATTCGGTTTATTGCGAACTTCGGAAGACCGATTAATAGCACGACGCCCCTGGCCACAACGAGGTGTGAGGCCGGGGGCGTCGAAAAGCTAAAGACTAAGAGTCTTAGGCGATGGTGGTATTCCAACCGAAGGTGTCTTCGACAGCGCCGCGCTGGAGGCCGGTGAGGGCTTCGCGAAGCTGCATGGTGATTTCACCAGGCTCATTGTTATTGATGGTGAACTCGCCGTGGTTGGACTTAACTACGCCAACTGGGGTAATAACAGCGGCGGTACCGCAGGCGAAGGACTCAAGCAGAGTGCCATCTGCGGCAGCTGCTTCCCATTCCTTGGTGGAAACGAGGCGCTCCTCAGTGGAGTAACCGAGCTTCTCAGCCATAGCAAGAACCGAACGGCGGGTCACACCTGGAAGCAAGGAACCAGAAAGCTTAGGGGTCACAACATGTGGACCATCCTCACCCTTGAAGATGAAGAAGAGGTTCATGCCGCCCATCTCCTCCACGTACTCGCGGTGGATGGCGTCGAGCCACACAACCTGGTCGCAGCCCTTCTCGGCAGCCTGCTCCTGGGCGAGCAAGGAAGCAGCATAGTTACCAGCGAACTTGGCAGCACCGGTACCACCTGGGCAGGCGCGGACGTAGTCCTCAGAAAGCCAGACGGTAACAGGCTTAATGCCGCCCTTGAAATACGCACCCACTGGGGAGGCAACGAAGTAGCAAGAGTAGCTATTAGCAGGGTGAACGCCCAAAGCAACCTCAGTGGAGATCATGAATGGACGAATGTAGAGGCACTCCTCGCCACCAGCGGCAGGGACCCAGGCCTTGTCGACCTTCACAAGCTGTGCGGTTGCCTCAAGGAAGTCCTCAACAGGCAGCTTAGGCATAGCAATACGCTCAGCAGAATCCTGGAAGCGACGTGCATTGGCATCAGCACGGAAAGTGGTGATGGAGTCATCTTCGCGTCGATAAGCCTTCAGGCCCTCAAAGATGGCCTGGCCATAGTGGAAGACGGAGGCACAAGGATCCAAGGTGATAGGACCATAAGGAACAACGCGGGCATCGTGCCAGCCCTTATCCTTGGTCCAATCAATGACAACCATGTGGTCGGTGAAGTAATGGCCGAAACCTGGGTTCTCATGAATTTCAGCGATACGCTCAGGGGAGGTCGGGTTAGAAGTTTTCTCAACGGTGAAAGTCAAAGCCATAAAACTACCTTACACCTATTTTTCTGTAATTTCTGTCGAAAGCTCGGGTTTCTTGTGTCAGTTGTGCTGCTGGGCGGCTTTGGGGTGTTCGGGTGCGGGGTCTGGTGGCGGCTTCGGTCTCGGCGCGTGTTGGTAAAAATGGCTAAGATGAAAAGGACAAGCACAACTTTGGATGTTGTAATAGACAGTTAGGAGCGATATATGTCTGAGAATCTCGACCAAAGCGCGAATAATGTGCAGATGTCCAGCGTGCCAGAAGTATTGGTACGCGCGGGCGTGACAAATGTGGGAAAGACCACCGAACGAGTGCGCGCTGTATTTGCCCACCAGGTGACGCAGCGTGGCGCCGAACTTGTGCTGCCACTCAATCCACGTGCCCTGGGTAAGGAAACCGAGGATGTTGTGAACCTGGCCGTCGTGGCTGGCTTTGAAGGCAAGCGTGGCGAAACCTCCACTGCCCCACAGCCAACCGGCGAAACCTATGTGGTTGTGGGCCTGGGCGAAGTTGGCCGCGACCTTGACGATGAGGCATGGCGCCGCATCGGTGGCAACCTTGGTCGCGCATACCGCACCAAGTGCATGCACATTGACTGCGAAGGCCTGCCAGGCGCATTCTTCGAAGGCTACCTGCTCGGCGCCTATGAATTCCACGGCCTGCGCCGTGAACACAAGGAAGCCGGCAAGCTCGTCCTCATCGCCCCTGATGAAGAAGTCGTAGCCCGCGTCCAAGCCGTGGCTGACTCCGTCAACCTGGTGCGCGATATTGTCAATACCCCACCAAATATCCTCTACCCAGAGTCCTATGCCCAGCGCATTGTCTCCCTCTTTGAGGACTCCGGCCTGCCAGTAACCGCAGAGGTCCTCGACTTTGAGGCCCTGCAGGAACAAGGCTTCGGCGGTGTCGTGGCTGTGGGCAAGGGTTCCGAGCGCAAGCCTCGCGTCGTCATTCTGCGCTACAAGCCAGAAGGCGCTGAGAAGAATATTGGCCTTGTGGGCAAGGGCATCACCTTTGACACCGGCGGTATCTCCTTGAAGCCAGGTGCCGGCATGGATGACATGACCTCCGATATGGCGGGCTCCGCCACCATGGTTGGCGTGGTCTACGGTGCTGCACGCCTCGGCCTCAAGGTCAACCTCGAAGCAGTGCTGCCACTGGCCGAAAATATGCCAAGCGGCACGGCCACTAAGCCAGGCGATGTCATTCGCCACTATGGCGGCGTGACCAGCGAAATCCTGAACACCGATGCCGAGGGCCGCCTTGTCCTGGCCGATGCTCTGGCCCGTGCCAGTGAGGGCAAGCCAGACTACCTCATTGACGTAGCCACCCTCACCGGTGCACAGATGGTTGCCCTGGGTACCCGCACCTTCGCCGTCATGGGCCACGAAAAGACCCGTGAGCGCATTGCCCGCCTGGGCATCAATAATGGCGAACCAGCAGTGCCATTCCCATTCCCAGAGGAAATCATCAAGGATGTGGAATCCGATATTGCCGATATCCGCAATATCACCAAGGCCCGCTGGGGCGGCATGCAGGCTGCCGGTATCTACCTCAGCCACTTTGCCGGTGTGACCCGCTGGGCTCACCTGGACATTGCTGGCCCTGCATATAACACTGGCGGTCCACATAACTACACCCCAAAGCGTGCGACCGGTAACCCTGTTCGTACCTTGATTGCCTTCCTGGAGGCAGTGGAAAAGGAGTAATCCTCCACCTCAGGCGCGCTCAAGCTTCGGTTTGGGCGCGCTTTTTCATGCGTTGATTGGGATGGGGCGGTGTTGTTTCGGGGTTGTTACGGGGTTGTTTAAGGGGCTCTAACAAGCCAAAAAAGGTAGCAGAAACAACCTGGTCAAAGCAGCTTTTTCAGCGACTTTCCAGGTACCAAAAAGTAGGAGCTCAGAATGCAACTATCACTATCACATTAAATACATGCCAATCTCAAAACCCCTATGAGTCTTTCAATCAGCATTGGGTCCTAAACTCTATCTCATACATCCGATAAGAGGAACCAAGTGTTACATACGTCAGGTTTTTACTTCTCCCCCTGGCGTTACGCAACACAACACGATAACTCCTCCAGCGGCACTTGGTTTCTCTTCCGGTTGTATAGATTGATTCCGACAAGACCCGAAGGACAGATTCTTATGATGGACAATATTCGTAAGCACGAGCGCCTCACCATCGTACTGATGGGCGCACTCATTGGTTACGGCATCTATTACATTGCATGCCTTGTTATCCACGCAATGAATCTGACAGCCTTTGAAGGTCCGATCCAAGCGGTCGTTATTGTCGGCGCCATTCTCATTGGCGTTGGGTACTGCCGTGAGTTCGCTGACCTGATTAAGACTAAAATCCGGCCTTAAAGCCGGCCTCCACCGTCTTTAACGAACCAATCGCCCTGTTTTCCAAGTTTGCATTTATACCTTTCCAATCCGATTCCAACCCGAGCTAACGCCCAAGTAAGGAGCCATCTGCGCAATTCCCAAGTCTGTGTTTGACATCTTGTTTTCCAAAACTGTTTTCCTTAGGTACAGCGGGATAAGAGCCTCGTGACTCTTGCCCCGCTGTATTTATATGTGCCGGGCATGCGTGCCGGGCGTGCGTGCCGCCACATGTGCCCGGAATCACGGTCAGGAAAGCGGTCAGGAAAAGGGCCAGCAACCGCCTGCAAAACCGGGTCCGGGGAGCCTACTTTTATTTCAATCCACTTCATAATAGACTAGGTACAGATTAGTTCTGCATATGAATCAGCTCATCGATTTACTAATCGGAAACGATGAGCGGTATTCTCTTGGTATAAACTCGTAATATAAACGTCCATATCTCACTCGCTTCTAAAGGAGACTAACCCCCATGGCTTTTAATGTTGAGATGCCCGAGCTGGGTGAATCCGTTACCGAAGGTACCATCACCCGTTGGCTAAAGAAGGTCGGCGATACTGTCGCCGTTGACGAGCCACTGCTCGAAGTCTCCACCGACAAGGTCGATACGGAAATTCCATCCCCTGTCGCCGGCACCATCCTTGAAATCCGTGCCAATGAGGACGACACCGTGGATGTTGGCGCAGTTATCGCCCTCATCGGCGAGGCCAACGAAGCCCCAGCCGCAGCAGCCCCTGCACCAGAACCAACCCCAGCAGCCGCACCTGCCGCTGAAGCAGCACCAGCAGCTCCTGCTGCCCCAGCCGCTTCCGGCTCCGCCACCGACGTGGTCATGCCAGAACTCGGCGAGTCCGTCACCGAAGGCACCATCACCCGCTGGCTCAAGGCCGTTGGCGACACCGTTGCTGTCGACGAACCACTCCTCGAAGTATCCACCGACAAGGTCGACACCGAGGTCCCAAGCCCAGTAGCAGGCACCATCGTCGAAATCCTCGCCTCTGAGGACGACACCGTCGATGTTGGCGCAGTTATCGCCCTCATCGGCGAGGCCAACGAAGCCCCAGCCGCAG
>JAUMTX010000033.1:0-11412 GCA_030530985.1 Corynebacterium sp. | reverse complement strand
GCACCATCGTCGAAATCCTCGCCTCTGAGGACGACACCGTCGATGTTGGCGCAGTCATCGTCCGCATCGGCGATGGCGCAGCCGCACCCGCCGCAGCCGCACCAGCTCCTACACCAGAGCCAACCCCAGCACCTGCCGCTGAAGCTGCCCCAGCTGCCGCTCCAGCACAGCCTGCTGCTCCTGCAGCACCTGCAGCCCCAGCAGCTCCTACCTTTACTGGCGCTGAGGAGAATCTCCCTTATGTCACCCCACTGGTACGCAAGCTTGCTAAGCAGCACGGTGTGGATCTGACCACTGTTAAGGGCACCGGCATTGGTGGCCGTGTACGCAAGCAGGACGTGCTTGCTGCCGCTGAGGCTGCTAAGGCCGCCGCTTCCGCACCTGCCGCTGCACCTGCTGCAGCTCCAGCTGCCGCTGCTGCCCCAGCCAAGGATCTCTCCGACCTGATCGGCACCACCAAGCGCGTGAACCGCATCCGCGAAATCACCGCAAAGAAGACCCTCGAGTCCCTGCACACCTCCGCTCAGCTCACTCAGCTGCACGAGGTCGACATGACCGGTGTTGCCACCCTGCGTGCTGCAAAGAAGGCCGAGTTTATCGCCAAGTACGGCGTGAACCTCACCTTCCTGCCATTCTTTGCTAAGGCAATGGTTGAGGCCCTTGTTGCACATCCAAATGTGAACGCCTCCTACAACCAGGAGACCAAGGAAATCACCTACCACCCAAGCGTCAACCTGGGTATTGCTGTGGATACCGAAGCTGGTCTGCTCAGCCCAATCATCCACAATGCTGACAAGATGAGCCTCCCTGAGCTTGCACAGGCCATTGTTGATGTGGCTAACCGTGCACGCAATAACCAGCTCAAGCCAGCAGAGCTCGCAGGCGGTACCTTCACCATCACCAATATTGGTTCTGAGGGTGCTCTCTCCGATACCCCAATCCTGGTTCCACCACAGGCTGCCATTGTTGGCACCGGCGTAATCAAGAAGCGCCCAGTGGTAATCAGCGAGGGTGGCGTGGACGCCATTGCTATCCGCCAGATGGTCTTCCTCCCAATGACCTACGACCACCAGCTGGTCGATGGCGCAGATGCAGGTCGCTTCATGACTACTGTCCGCAAGCGCCTGGAGGCCGCAGACTTCGAGGCTGATCTCGGACTCTAAAATGCCAATGAGCCTGTGGATTATCCACAGGCTCTACTTTTTATAGAAAGCTATCGTGTCTACCGTACGAGACCCATTTTTCGACCCTAATCTTTCCATTAGGGCCTCGAAAGATCCCATTGAGGTGAACTTCCACGGTGAGGTGGATTACCAAAAGATGTGGGATATGCAGGCCGAATTAGCGGCCAAGCGGGCTGCCGGTGAAATCGGCGACCAGCTTATCTTCTGCACCCACCCATCTATCTACACCGCCGGTAAGCGCACCCAAGACTCCGACCGCCCCACCAATGGCCTTCCTGTCATTGATGTGGACCGTGGCGGACGCATCACCTGGCATGGCCCTGGCCAATTGGTCTGCTACCCCATTATCAAACTGGCTGAGCCTATTGATGTGGTGGACTATGTCAGGCGCCTGGAGGAAGCCATTATCCACGTCATCCACGACCTGGGATTGGTTTCTGCCGGCCGCATTGATGGTCGCAGTGGCGTCTGGTTTACCGAACCCGACCGTAAGGTCGCGGCCCTTGGTATCCGTGTGACCCAGGGTGTGGCCATGCATGGCCTCGCCATTAACTGCGATAATACCCTCGAGTATTACGACTATATCGTGCCTTGTGGCATTGATGACGCTGGGGTCACTACCCTATCGCGGGAATTAAATCGCGATTGCAGCGTTACAGAATTAGTAGAACCCCTAACGGTCGCGCTTACCAGTGCGCTGGAGGGCACCCTGCACGTGACAGACCATAGCCTTGGTTCTGCACCCAACCCATGTGAGAGTAAAAAATGAGTGAAGAAAAGCCAGCACGCCGAATGCTACGCGTCGAGGTGCGCAACTCCGAAACCCCAATCGAGCAGAAGCCACGCTGGATTCGCGCCACTGTAAAGACCGGCCCTGAGTTCCAGGACATGAAGAAGCGCGTCTCTGGTGCCTCCCTGCACACTGTGTGCCAGGAAGCCGGCTGCCCAAATATGCACGAGTGTTGGGAATCCCGTGAGGCCACCTTCCTCATTGGTGGCTCCCAGTGCTCCCGCCGCTGCGACTTCTGCCAGATTGACTCTGGTAGGCCTGAGCCTCTGGACCGTGACGAGCCGCGTCGAGTAGCTGAATCTGTCCGTGAGATGGGGCTCAACTACGCCACCATCACTGGTGTCACCCGTGACGACCTGCCTGATGAGGGCGCCTGGTTGTACGCCGAAGTGGTGCGCAAGATTCACGAACTCAACCCAAATACTGGTGTGGAAAACCTGGTGCCAGACTTCTCCGGTAAGCCAGAACTCCTCCAGATTGTTTTCGAATCCCGCCCTGAGGTATTCGCCCACAACCTGGAAACTGTGCCACGTATCTTCAAGCGCATCCGCCCAGCATTCCGCTATGACCGCAGCCTCGATGTGATCCATCAGGCCCGCGAATTCGGTTTGGTCACCAAGTCCAACCTGATCCTCGGCATGGGTGAAACCTCTGAGGAAGTCACCGCTGCAATGCAGGACCTGCGCGATGCCGGCTGCGATATTCTCACCATCACCCAGTACCTGCGCCCAGGCCCTAAGTATCATCCAATTGACCGTTGGGTGAAGCCAGAGGAGTTTGTGGAGCACGCACAGGCCGCTAAGGAAATGGGCTTCAGTGGTGTCATGTCTGGCCCACTGGTTCGCTCCTCCTACCGTGCCGGTCGCCTCTATGCCCAGACCATTGAGGCTCGTGGTGAGCAGCTACCTGCGAATTTGGCCCATCTTGCGGAGACTTCCGCTGGTTCCACCGCGCAGGAAGCAAGCACTCTTCTTCAGAAGTATGGTGCCTCCCAAGACACACCGGTCGTTGCTCGTTAGAGAAATTAAGTTAAATACCCTATTCTTGAACTTATGGCAGACGCAAAGAAAGCACGTAAAGAAGCTGAAAAGGCAGCAAAGCGCGCCAAGCGCGCTGCGCGCAAGCAACAATATAGCCAGCTGTGGCAGGCCTTTAAGATGCTGCGCAAGCAGGATAAGGCCCTGGTTCCGTATATGCTGCTCGCCCTTGTTGGCATTGCAGCACTCTTCTTCCTGATCGGTATGATCTTCCACTTCCAGTGGATCATGCTGATTCTGGGCATTATTATCGGTGCGACCGTGGCTATGGTCATTTTCTCCCGCCGTATGGAGCGCTCCGTCTACGCTCAGGCTGATGGTCAGCCTGGTGCTGCCGGCTGGGCTGTGGAAAATATGCGTAGTGGTCCTGGTATTGCATGGAAGGCAAAGACCGCGGTTGCAACCACCACTCAGATGGATGCAGTCCACCGCGTCGTGGGTCTGCCAGGTGTGATTCTCGTTGCTGAGGGTGAGGAGCGCCGCGTGCGCCCACTGCTCGCCCAGCAGCGTAAGCGTCTTGCCCGCCTCATTCCTGACACCCCAATCTACGATGTCATCACCGGTACCGATGAGGAAGCCGGCCAGGTTCCACTGAAGAAGCTTCAGCGCCACCTGATGAAGCTGCCACGTAACCTCAGCAAGAACGAGGTTTACGCTTTGGCTGACCGCCTCGATGCGATTGATGGCTCCATGCCAGGTCAGCTTCAGGGCATGCCAAAGGGCCCAGTCCCAAGCCGCGCCAAGATGAGTGGCATGGGCCGGCGTGCCCGCCGCGCCAATGAGCGCAAGGGCCAGTAAATCCTAGCCCTACCCCACAGTGGTGATTGCAGAAATGCAATCACCACTTTTTTATTGCCCACGACCCCACCGCTCCCCCACTTCCATGTAACTTTAAACACACTAATTCACTGTTTTAACAGGTGAACTGCAGATTTACTAGCATAACTATTGCATAAAAACTACCTTGGGACTAACCTATAATTTGTTACTTAGCGCTTTCTAACGCCAAGCCACAAATTCATAACTCAAAACCCACAAGCGCACGCCCCGTGAGCACCCCGGGACCTGCCCACCACCAAGGAGTTTTTATGTTTAAGAAGCGTATCTTTCCTGCCGCTGGCGCCGCACTCATGCTTGGTAGCCTCCTCATGCCAGTAGGCACCGCCCAGGCATCCAATCTCTTCGCTGATGACCAGAGCCCAGTCTGCTCCCTGCGTTGGGATATCAATGAGATGACCGCCCTGCGCAACTTCTACCTGGCTGAGGATGCCGACTGGCTGGTAAAGACCGCCCTCGATGCCGCAAAGGGCGATGGCAAGGCTGAGTACCTGGCCTTCCGCACCGCCTTCGACGCCTATGTCACCGATGCATCCACCAAGGACATTGACCCACAGAAGCTTGATGCCGTGCCTGAGAATGTGCGCACCACATGGAAGGCCCTGGCCGAAAAGATGAAGATTGGCGACCGTGCTGATGCGGGCCTGCGCATTCTCCTCACCCTGGTGAGCTCCTTCAAGGCCGACCTGGGCCCTCAAGGCGATGCCCTGCTTGAAGATATCGACAATATTGACAATATCGGCAAGGAAGCCTTCCTCCACCACGAATTCAGCCTTGGCGGCATGCCTGTGACTGGTGATGAGTACGATGACTCCCGCCGCTCCGTTCTCCCTGAGGTGAAGAACCGTCAGAGCATCTGTAAGGACCTGAAGCGCAATAACCTCCAGACCTTCCAGTCCAAGGGCTCCGGCTGGAACCGCGATTACACCGCATACCTGCCATATACCGTGATGGACTGGATGGGCAGCGACTACACCACCTGGCGCTACCTGAGCATCCTGCGCGCCTTCTTCGAGGGCATTGACCCTAAGGTGGAAAATAAGGCCGTTCTGAACAAGATTGCCGAACTTGCTCCAAGCGCAAGCTCCACCCGCGCCAACTCCCGCGGCCAGACCGATATTGACTACTGGCGCTGGACCAGTAGCGATAAGTCCTATACCGAGCAGAACCAGCGCGACCTGCGCACCGGCAAGGCACTGCCGGGTACCGATGCTGAAGAATATGATAAGTGGCTAGCAAGCAATAAGGAAGAAGAAAAGAAGGAAGCAGAGAAGCCTGCAACCACCCCAGCCAATACCAGCTCCCTGGATGATTTCCTGAAGATCTTCACCTCCTCCTAAACCGGCAGCAGCCACAGCGCTAACCCACAGGGCCAACCCACAGGCCAAACCCACAGCGGCACGGTAGCACTAGCTACCGTGCCGCTTTTCTCATGCGCCCCCGAAAAGGAAAAATGACGAGCATGGAAATCCATGACTCGCCATAACACCCCGGACAGGGGCCAGAAGTAACCGATGCTCGTATAGACAGGGAGCACCGGCAGAGCAATCCCTAAGGAGTTAACTCCCATCCGGGGCTTTTGCCGTGCATCAAAATAGAATCTGCTCTGATACACAGCCCCAGTACTTTAATTCACCCTTTCGCACGGAGATAAATTAATGTACTAAGCCCCATACTATCGAGAATTTCAAAAGAGATCAATTAAAAATATAGCAACAAGCTGCAAAAATACGAAAATTGAACTTGTGTGATTTATGAGCTACCCCATAAAACACAGACAAATGGAAATAATCGGCTCTGATAATTTTTGATCACTGAAAGACGACCCTTAAAATTCAATAATTTTAAAAGCAAATTATTCGCATATTTAAACATTTAGCTAATTAAATTAGCGTAGCTAAACCCCATGTAGAAGCATTAAACAACGGCCGTACAGCGGCGGCACGCAAATTAAAGTATCCACCCCGCTACCTTAAGACGGGTGCGACCACCCCCACCACCCCCGGCATGAATAGTTCGCATCGTATACCCCTACTCCGTGGCCGAAAAATTTACCTATGAAACCCATCACAGTTAGCCATCTCAAGTATTTCCCCTTAGATGAGGTTCATCACAAAAGCTCAACTCGCTTAACCAGCCCTTAGACCGCAGCTACCTGCAAGAACTCAAGGCACTTCCAAAGCATACGAGTTGATCCCACGTTTGAATTATCTGTGAAAAGAGTTGATAATTGTTAACAGAACACTTCAATATCACTCGGAAAAGAGGGAAAAGATGAAGAAGCTACACCGTAATTTGCTCGCCATTGGTGGCGCCGCACTGATGACCTTGGGCGCCATTGCACCAGCACAAGCCATTGAGATGCGCCTTACCCGACTCAATGGTCAGCTAGTCTGCGAAAGCATGGAGAATAATGACGAGTACATCGCCATGAGTCGCCTCGCCAACTTCGAAGTCTCCTTCAACGTCTTCAATGGCATCAAGGAACGCCTCAACCAGCAGCACACCCGTGATGCCTATATCCGCTATGTTGACGCCATGATTGCCGTTGCCCAGCAGCCTGGTTGGAACCCACAAACGGAGTACAACTACAACCTCGGCGAGTGGAATGACCTCTACAATGGTACCTTCGGTGCCTTTAACGCTGGCTATAACGAAGCCTGGCGCAGCGGCAGGGGTCCAGGCGAAACCACTCTGCACTTCAATACCTTGATGCGTGAAGTACCTAACTTTAGTATCCCTTATGGCTCTGACAGCTGGGGCACCGGTAACGCAATCAACACCGACCCAATCAACCATCAGGCATATGTAACCATGTTCGGTCGCGAGTATCTCCTGCCAAATGATGATGATCGCAATATCCAGCTTCCTCAGCACCAGGTCGTTGAAGATGCCTGCAACCACCTCGTTCAGCAAAAGGACGCCTCCCTCTACGCCACTATTGCCCTCAACCCACGCTTGATGCTTTGGAGCAATAATGACTACGCGTACTGGCGCAATCTGCTTCTCGCGCGCGATATCCTGGTCGCTGCCGGTCGCCCAACCACCCTGGTTGATGGACCAATCAGCCGTGTCCAGCCAATTGCCCTCAAGCTTGAGCAGGATGCCGATGCTGCCCGCGTGGAGTACGACCGCAATATCGACAAGCAGCGCTGGTTCCATCAGGGTGACGCAAGCTTTACCGCCACCTCTAACCCATTGGCGGCACTTTCTAGCCAATTCGGTTTGAGCAGCACTGCTGGCTAAAGTCTCTTTGGTCACATAAACCACACTATCTTCAGATGAGCTGGGCTTTTACCTGGCTCATCTATTGCATTCGCACATCTCCCACATTAAAGTAGAAGATGTTATACCGCTCCTTAGCGAAAGGAACAGGAATGTTTCCACAGTTCATGAAAGCACACCGCAAGGCATTTGCTGCAACTGGCCTTGCCACCGCCCTGTGCTTTGGCACTATCCTTCCTGCCCATGCCATTGACCTGCGCTATGCCTCTGCCCCAGATGGCCGCCACTGTCAATATATTTACACCAAGCAGGAACGCCTCGCTGCTAATCGTATTGCTCTCTTTGAGAACCAGTACAATACAGTCTTTGGTCTCAAGGACCGCATCAATAATGCTGGTGTCCGTGATGCCTGGGCCACCTGGGCTGAGGACTATCTTTACTTGGCTAATACCTTGGGCACTGCGGACTATGACGCCGCAAAGCGCCTTAGCCAGCAGAGTCAGGATGATCGCCTGCGCCTCGTTCTTCGCGCGGCCTATGGTCCACGTGGCATAAATATGAGCCCATCCGAATATGCCAATGCGGGAACCTACTTCCTGAATTTCGATGAGTCCCTGCGCAATAACTTTGCTGAGGCCCTGGAACAGGAATGGCGTGATGCCGAATTCAATGCCTCCAATGTTGTCATTACTGCGGACCCGGGTAATGTTCAAGACTTCATTGCCTTGGCCGGCCGCAGCTACCTGCTGCCCAATGATGCGTGGAGTAACCTCATGCGCCCACAGGCCCCATTGGCTGATAGTGGCTGCACTACCCTGATGGATCAGGCTGATATCAACTTGATTGGCACCATTAGCCTTAACCCTCGTGCGATGCTCTGGTCCAATGACACCTACTACCGCTGGCGTGAACTTATGCTCCTGCGTGACATCCTCGATGGTGGTGGCAAGAGCTCCCCTCGTCTCAACCAGATGATTAAGGATATTGAAAAGGAAGCGCTCACCCTGGAAGGCCAGGCCGACCAGCAGCGCATCACCTACGATCAGATGAAGAATGAGGACCACCTGAAGTACACCAATAATTCCCTCATCCCACGAGGAACTATTGAGGCTCAGAACAACCTGTTCAGCGCATTCCTCAAGTTCATCACCTCCTCCTAAGCTGCCACTAACCCAGGGCCACTACCCCAAGCAGCACAAAGGGTGCGAAGAGATTTTCTCCTCGCACCCTATTTCTATGCCCGAGCATGTGTCCGCAGCATTAGCGGTATCCCTTATCCCTAAGGAATCAAGCCTTGCTGCATTGCAGCGGCTCCGGCAATGCCCAGTACTGCCAGAATAGACAGGATAAAGAACCAGATATTGAAGGAACTGCTACCCGCATTAGTAACACCCTGATCCGCAGGATTCTGGGTTTTCCCCTGCTGCTGATCCTCCTGCTGGTCCTGATTCTGGTCCTGATTCTGATCCTTGGTCTCAGCCGCATTCACAGTGACATCCACCTGGATTGTCTGCGTGCCATCAGTGACCTGAACCTTGTAGGTGCCTGGTTCTAGATCGGCTGGCAGGGCAAAGACATAATTGCCAGCCAGGTTCTTCTGCGCAGTCAATGGGACGGTCGAACCATAGGCCTTGATCAGGCTAAAGGAGACAGTGGAGCCCGGCGCGGTATTGCTGAGTGCGAGTTCAACTGCACCACCGGTGGTGGCGGTAACCGCACCATTACCACCTGCATCTGTCGCGGATAGCTGTGACTTGGCACGAAGCGTGACAGTGGCATCGGCTGTGCGCTGTCCTGCTGTCACTGTGAGCTGGTAGGTGCCAGGGTTGAGATCCTCACCGATAGTGAGGGTGTAGGAATCCCCATTGCCCTGGGTGGCAGTAAGTGAATAAGATTTCTCACCTTGTACCAGGCTGAATGCTGGTGTTTCTGATTCGAGCCCACTGACTGTGGCGGTGAGTGTGTCGCCCAGGGTAACGGCGCCTTGGTTTAGTCGGAGACCCAATGGGTCGAGCTGGGAGCTCACCTCAAGTTTGGTTGCAGCACCACGGGTGCCGTAGCTCACCTGAAGTTGGTAGGTGCCATCAGGGGTGTCCGTTGGGATGCTCAGGGTGTACTTGCCCTGCTCTGTTTGGCTCGCAGTGTATTCCAGGGTGCGCTGGTTGTCATCATTCTTGAGGATGAAGATTGGGTCTACAACAAAGTCTGTTCCTGTTACTACTGCGTCCACTGTGCGGCCAGGGCGGGTGTGGTCGCTGCTTGGCAGAATGCGCAGTGGCTCGGTTGGCCGGGCCTGCACCACAAGGTCGGCCGAGGCAGAGCGGGTGCGGGTGTCCATCTTCACAGTGTAGGACCCGGAGCTCAGGCTACCGGCAAGAGTGAGGGCATAGGTGCCGTCATCCTCTGCCACATTGGTAATGGCCCCTGCAACCACGGTGCCATCACGCAGAAGGCTAAAGCTTGGGGTCTCATCAGAAAGGTGGGCTGGGACGGCAACAATGGAATTGCCGGCGACTACAGAGTCCGCATTGAGGCTCAGACCCAATTCCTTATATGCGGCCTGAACACCAAGGAGCTTGCTTAGGTTGCGGGAGCCTTCTTGGACTCGCAAAGTATAGACGCCAGCGGCATAGGTCGCAGGGATACTGACGGTATAGGTACCGTCTTCCTCGCGTACTGCAGAGAGGGCAGACTCAAGCATGGTGGTACCGCTATACAGCTGGAAGGTTGGGCTTTGACCATCACTTAGACCACCAACGGTGGCGGTAAATGGGATACCTGCTCGCACAATTTCTGGGCTGACGCTCATGGTCAGTGGCACAGTCTTTTCTTGGACTGTAAGCGAAGCACTGGCCACGTAGAGTTCACCGCTTTGTGCTCGAAGAGTATAGAAACCTGGTGCCAGATCCTCAGCAATGGAGATGAGGAACCTACGGTTGCCATCCTGCTGAACTTGCGCAATACCATCAACTACTTCACTATTTGCCTGTCCAAAACGCAGCAAGGTGAAGCTGAGATTGGTAATATCCGTGAAATTCTCAAGGTTTACTGCAGTGCTAGTGCCAACAGTAACTGGGTTAGTCTCAATGCGCAGGCTTGGGCTTTGGGTGAGGGTGAGACTCGTGCTTGCAGTCCTGGAACCTTGGGTGGCCACCAAACTATAGGTACCTGGGGTCACCGAAGGATCTACAGTGACTGTATAGGTGCCATCACTAGCACGCTCAGAAGTCAGTGCACCAGCAACCTCTTCACCATTACGCTGCAGGCTAAACTTCAGAGTGGTATCTGATGTGGAGGTACCAGACGTATCGGTACCCAATAGGCCACTCACTGTGATGCTCGTTGCCTTGCCAACTGGGATGGAGGAAGGCGAGGCAGAAATAGCCAAGGGCTCGGTGATAGTGATGCTTAGATCAGCAGTGCGGTTATCTTCCGAGGTGGCCTGTAGCGTGTAGGTGCCGGGCGCAAGGGTGGAACTAGTCGCTACATTGTAGTGGCCAACGGCACCATCAGCAGCTACAGTCACGCGCAGCGCATTGCGCACTACTACCCCGTCCTTAAGAAGACGCAGCGTTGCCTGCTCCGCGCGTCCAAGGCCACCAACAGTGACATCAAGGCTGGCGCCTGCATCAACAGTGGTGCTCTTTGCAGTCAGGCTCAAATTAGCAGCATCGGCAGAAACAGTGAGTGGCAAATTAGCCTCACGCACCTGGGTGGAAACACGCAGAGTATAGTCACCATCCGCAGTGCCGCTAGGGATCAGCACCCAGTAGGTGTCGGAATCAAATTGATCGCCCTCGAGAGATGATTCGACCACCTGGCCATCCTTGAGCAGATCAAAGCTCAGGGCCTCACCGTTATACAGGCTGCCAACCTTAACCCGGGTGTACCTTTCTGCAGCAACGGTGGATGGTGAGAGGCTAGCATCCAAAAGCTTCTTCTCAGCCCATAGTTCAATAGGGGCGGTGGCACTACGTTCAGCAGTAGAGACCTTGAGGGTATAGGAGCCTGCTTCACTACCGGTAGGCATGCGAAGAGTATAGGCTCCATAGCCCTTTGAAGTAGCAGTAACTGGATACTCCACCCCATCCTTGAGGAGAGTAAACACGAAATTATCGCCGCTAAGGCGATTAGACACCTGCACGTTGAGATCCTGGCCAATGAGGGCATATGCCACTTCGGTGCTGAGTTTCAGATCGCTCAATTCAATAGTGACGCGCACCTTAGAGCTGCGGCCATCCGGAGTTGAGACTACGAGGTCATAGGCACCGGCGAGAGTAACACCTGGGATTTCAACACTATAGTCCGTTGAATCATCAATACTCGTTAACGGATACCC
>JAUMTX010000032.1 GCA_030530985.1 Corynebacterium sp. | reverse complement strand
GTTGCCCCCGGCGCCTGCCACCTCATTTGCCCACCACTGGCAAAGTAAAAGCTGCAAAAACTGGGCAGCACATCCTGCACGCACCTGTGCTTTTAAGGTCAACCATAGCTGACGCGCTAATGGTGTTCTACTAAGATGGCATATATGACTTGCCAAACAGGAATTATTGCGCTGGGTACCAGCGAACATACCTATTTCGAATGCAACCTTCGTGGCGCGGGTGCTCGCAGTGCACTGGCCACCATTATTGAAACCATTAATCTTCCAAGCACCGCCGGCTGCAATGTGGTTTTTGGCGTGCGCCCTGAACTCTGGGCTGAAGCCACCGGCCATGAAGCCAAGGCCCATGACTTCAGTGCCCCAATTGTGGGCAAGGATGACTACACCATGCCAGCCACCCAGTCCGATATTTGGTTGTGGATCTCCGGTTCGGATCGCTCCGTAGTTTTCGACTGCGCAAAGTACCTCCACACCAAGCTTGACTCCGTGGTGGAATTTGTGCGCGAAACCCCGGGTTGGGTTTACCACGCCAACCATGACCTCACCGGTTTTGAGGACGGCACCGAAAACCCAGGCACCCTCAATGCCCCATCCATCGCCGCCGATGCGGAAGGCGACTCCATTCTTCTCTTCCAGCACTGGACCCACCGTGCAGCTTCTTGGGATAACACCCCAGAACATGAGCAGGAGAAGGTCATTGGCCGCACCAAGCCAGACTCTGTTGAGCTCGACGATGACGCAATGCCTGAAAACTCCCATGTGGAGCGCTCCACTGTTCGTGTGGAAGGCAAGTCCCAGGAAATCTTCCGCCGCAATGTTGCCTATGGTGACCTGACCACCCACGGAACCGTCTTTGTTGGCTTCGCCCAGGACCAGTGGCGCATGGAAGAAATGCTCCGCCAGATGGTTGGCCTCAATGGCCCACGCGATGCCCTGACCTACTTCACCCAACCAATCAGCGGCGGCTGGTATATCTGCCCAAGCATTGAGCACATGCTCGCGCTGATTGAAGACTAAACAAAGTTTTTGAGATAGCACAAAGGCCACGGATTAAAATCCGTGGCCTTTGGTTTTATGCTAACTCTTGTAGTTGCTCTTTTAGTTAGCGGTGTAGAGGCTCATGCCGGTCACTGCGCCGCTGAGGATTGGCTCAAGCAGCAGGGCCGCAGTCGCATACTGGGTGGAAGAATCATTGGACTTCCAGGAGGAGGTGTGGATACCCACTGGCCTCAAACCAGTCTTTGTCACCGCAAATACTGTACCGCCGGAGTCACCAGTGGAAGCAGTGGTGGTGAAGGACATGAGGAACTGGGTCAGAGTACTCGTACCAGAAACGGTGGAGGACTTCACACCACAGCTCATACCGGTCTTCCAACCGAGACGGCAGATGAGAGGATTCTCTTCATTGATCTCGTCATAGGACATTGGCGCGCCCCACTCAAGGTTGCTCAAATCATAGCCGGTGAAATCCCAGCCGTTAATTGCCTTGATTGGATTGACGATATTGTCCATCTCTGCGCGAGTCAGTGCTGGCTGGATGGTGCCGTCATTCGCATGTGCCTGCGCGAAAGCAGGGTCAATCTGAATAACAGAGAGGTCATAGTCCAACATATTGCCCGAGGAGGTACAGTTACTGGACTCTGGCGCATAAGTACAGGAGTAGTTCATCACGGTCTGGCCGAGATATACCTGGTCATAGCGCTGACCTGTTGGATCATTGTCCTTGGCCTTGAGGTAGTACCACTTGGAACCCACGCCACCGCAGTGACCTGCGGTGTAAATTACTGGGTCATAGGTGGTGGAGCCAAGCTGGTACTTACCAATCCAACCAATGGAACAGCTGGTGGACTGTCCATTACCACCGGCGGTGGCACGAAGGATACGAGTACCTGGGCCAATGGTGTGCGCATAGTTAAGGAAGCGCCACGCATTGGAGTTACTGCAGATTGGTCGATCGGATGCTGCTAGATCTGTTTGATCAGTGCAGTCTGGGCTGGTATCGGTATCGGCCGTCACTACAGGCGCGGTCAGACCGAGGAAGGAGCTACCGCTGGCAAGGAACCCCGGCATACTACTCGTAGCCGCGGTCGCATTTGGGTTGAAAGCCACAAAGAGGCTCAAAACCGCGGCAAGCGCCGTTAGTGCACTAAATACACTACTTTTTTGCATGTAAAATCCGTCTATCTCACATCGAAGGTATCAGTATCTCCTTATGATACTAAAATAAGGGATTATTACGCTAGTAGGAGGTCCGCTTCATGGTAATTCGCGTATTAACTGACGATGGTCGTCAGCTTTCCGCAAGCAATCTTCGAGCCGCTTTAACCGCTCTTTATGATTCACACGTGGTTCTCAGCCCCACTAGCCCCAAGCGTGCTGACGTATACCGTGCCGGCCGCCGTATTGGCTTCTGCGAGGTCGAAGGCACTACTTTCAATGAGAGTCTCATTGATGAAATCCAAGCGCGCTCACACCGCGTGAAGAAACTCGCCGCTGAACTCAAGCATGAGCGCGACCACCTCCAACGCCTCTCCCACGATGCCTACTATCATGGCCTAGCCACCCAAAAGGAACTCGGCACCTACCTTGGTGTCACCAGTGTGGCCATGGGCAAGATTTTGAAAAAGGGCACGCCCGGTCACAGTGCACAGTAACGGTCTGTTAGTTCTTGGTAGACCAACTTCTTGCATAGAAAAACCCCGTAACCAGTGGTTACGGGGTTCTGAGTGGAGCCGCCGGGAATCGAACCCGGGTCCTTCGCCATCTCACCAGGGCTTCTCCGTGCGCAGTCCGCACAGATCTCTACTCGACCCTCTGACTCACGCGAACATGTTCAGATGATAGGCCCAGTTATCAGTAAAAAGTCCCATCAGGCCCTGTTAACACAGCCTGATAGCAAGTCCCTTAAGTCGATGCCAGCGTCCAAGCCAGGGACGAACCCGGGGCTGACAGACACGCGGTCGCTGGATTAATTAGGCAGCGAGGGCGTAGTCGCGCTGAGTGTTCTCGGCGCTTATAGGTTACTACGACGCTTACGGTGGTCTCTAGCCTGCACCGGCACGCTTCCCCTGGATTAACAAACGAAGTCGAAACCAAAATCGACCCCATGGTTTAAGAAAACGTAGAAGTCATCTTAGCACATGGGGTCGTGAGCTATCAACCGCCTGAGGCACTAGCCGGTTTAGGCTTTAAGCATTAACGCCTTTGACGCGTCGTCCCAGTTCACGGGTAATGTCGCGCATTTCGGCGCGCTTCTTCAGGTCCTGGCGCTTGTCATAGTCCTGCTTACCGGAAGCCAGGGCCAGTTCCACCTTCACGCGGCCATCCTTGAGGTACAGTTTGAGCGGCACCAAGGTGCGATTGCCATCGCGGACCTTTCCCATGAGGGTGTCAATTTCCTGGCGGTGAAGAAGCAGCTTGCGTACACGCATAGGCTTGTGGTTGGTCCACGTGCCCTGAGAGTACTCATTGATGTGGAGGTTGCGCAGCCAGACTTCGCCTTCGTCAATAGTGGCAAAAGAATCCACGAGGGAGGCTTTGCCCTCACGCAGGGCCTTCACCTCAGTACCAACGAGCACAATGCCGCATTCAAAGGTGTCAAGAATATTGTAATTATGACGCGCCTTGCGGTTTGTTGCGATGGTGTCTGAGGTGACTTTCTTCTTTTTAGCCATGCGTTTAGTTTACACGCTTTCGCTAGTACTACTTGCGCACATAGAAGGCCAGGGTGACCGAGGCGGTAGCCACCGCAAAGATAGCACCAACAAGCAGCAGCACTGGGGAAATCACCCAAATATCCGCGGCGCGAATATTGGCCACCAGGTGCGCATCGTAGAGGGAGCGCAGGGCCTTATCCACAACAAAGGTCTTGGCGGCAAAGAGACCACCAATGGCAAATACGGCGCCAACCAAGGTACCAATCACAGATTCAATAATGAATGGGGCCTGGGTGAACCAGCGGGAGGCACCCACCATGCGCATAATGGACATTTCATGGCGGCGGCTAAAGGCGGCAATCTGAACCATATTCGCAATGAGGAAGATGGAGGCGATGGCCTGAATAGCAGAGACCAAGAAGGTGGCATTTCGGATAGAGTCCAGGTTATCGGTGGCGCGGCGCAGATCGTCAACCTGATCGATGACGCTGGCAACCTGTGGGAGCTCACGAACAGCATCCAGGGATGCGGTATCCAATGGGTCCTTCAGGCGCACGCGGAACTCGGCAGGAAGAGCATCCTTGGAGGTTTCGCGCACCAAGAGAGGGTCGCTGTCCTGGAAGAGTTCCACAAAACGCTCATAGGCCTGGTCGCGGTTGCGGTAGGTGACCTGCGTAATATCCGACTGGGATTCAAGGAGCTTCTGTACTTCCTCACAGGCATCGGAGGAGCAGGTGGTGTCGGTGCTGGAGGTTTCATCATCCAACTGCACCAGGACCTCAACGCGGTCGAGGTAAATCTCCTTGGTATTACTGGTCATTTCCGTAACCAAGAAGCCTGTACCCAGCAGAGCCAAGGAAATCGCACTAGTAATAACCAGGGCGATAGTCATGGTGATATTGTGGCCGAGGCCCTTGAAGGCCTCACGGATCACATAATTCATTTTCTTTAGTTTCCCTTCACATTCCTGGCTGGGTCTTAGTGGTCAAGACCGTAGAGGCCATGCTGCTCATCGCGGGTGAGCTTGCCATAGTTGAGCTCAATGACACGGCGGCGCATTGCATCCACTGCCTGGGCATTGTGGGTAGACATAATGACGGTGGTGCCATTCTTATTAATGCGGTTGAGCAGCACCATGATTTCATTGGCGGTTTCGGGGTCGAGGTTACCGGTAGGCTCATCGGCCAAAAGCACAATTGGCTTATTGACGGTCGCGCGAGCAATAGCGACTCGCTGCTGTTCACCGCCGGAAAGCTCCGCTGGCATACGGTCAGCCTTGGCACCCAAACCAACCAGGTCCAGGATTTCAGGGACGCGCTTATCAATAGTGGACTTGCGCTTGCCAATAACTTCCAGTGCGAAGGCCACATTATCGTAGACATTCTTATTAGGCAGGAGCCTAAAGTCCTGGAAAACATAGCCAACGCGCTGGCGCAGCTTATTAATATCGCGGCCGCGGAGCTTATTCACGTGAAAATCCTCCAGGTAAATATCACCACTGGTCACGTTCTGCTCACGCAGCATCAGCTCCAGGAAGGTGGACTTACCGGAGCCGGAAGGGCCGATGAGGAAGACAAAATCGCCCTTGTCAATCTGCAAGGAGATATTATCCAAGGCTGGCCGTGTGGATGTTTTATATAGCTTTGTTACCCGCTCAAACTTGATCACACGAATAACTTTAGTTGACAGTAATTAACACATGCAACAGCGCTATGATTTTTCGCCCTCAGTCATGCGCCAGCGAATACCGGCCTCAAGGAAGCCATCAATATCGCCATCAAGCACCTTGGATGGGTCATTGACCTCATAGTTGGTGCGCAAATCCTTCACCATCTGGTACGGGTGCAAAACATAGGAGCGCATCTGATTGCCCCAGGAATTACCACCATCGCCCTTGAGGGTATCCAGCTCCGCCTGCTCCTCCTTGCGCTTAAGCTCCAGCAGCTTTGCTTGAAGCACGCGCATAGCAGAGGCCTTATTTTGGATCTGCGACTTCTCATTCTGACAGGTCACAACAATGCCTGTTGGAATATGGGTGAGGCGGACAGCAGAGTCGGTGGTATTCACGGACTGGCCACCAGGACCGGAGGACCGGTAGACGTCGACACGCACATCGGAATCCGGAATCTCTACATGGTCAGTCTGCTCAACGACCGGCAGGACCTCGACCTCCGCAAAAGAGGTCTGGCGGCGACCCTGATTATCAAAAGGACTAATGCGCACCAGGCGGTGGGTACCCTGCTCCACCGACAAAGTGCCATAGGTATATTCCCCATGCACAACAAAGGTGGCAGACTTAATGCCAGCCTCCTCAGCATAGGAAATATCATAAATATCGACCTTATAGTCATGCTTATTTGCCCAGCGGGTATACATGCGCATGAGCATTTCAGCCCAGTCGGCCGCATCCACACCACCAGCAGCGGAGCGAATATTAATCACAGCCTCGCGGGCATCATATTCGCCCGAAAGCATGGTTTTAACCTCAAGGGCCTCAATTTCCTTACGTAGGGCGGCGCGCTCCTCCTCAGCAAGGGAGGTATCGCCCTCTTCCTCGCCAAGTTCATACATGACTGGAAGATCATCCACGCGGCCACGCAAATCGCGCAGGCGGCGCAGCTCAGCCTGGGTATGAGAAAGCTTGGAGGTCACCTCCTGGGCCACAGCAGGATCATCCCAGAGCGCTGGGTCAGCGGCCTTCTCTTCAAGTTCGCGAACCTGTTCGTCCAGGGCCTCAGGATCCATGATCTTCTCAATGGTAGTCAGGGTCGAATTGAGGTCATTAATATCGGAAGAAATGTCTGGGTGCACACTACTACATTAGCGCAAATATAAACCGGCTTCTAACAATGGGTTTATCTATTTGGGTATGCTGGCATGTATGCAGGCAATGAAACCAACAGTGGATGCATTTATTGAAGAGCACCGTGAGGATTCTGATGCGGAACTCGCCCAGGCCCTGGTTCGCGCCACCGGCCTTGGTGCTCTGCTCACCCGCGACGCAGGCCTTGATATTCACCAAAAGGCAAATATTGCCGATGTTGTGACCCAGGCGGATCTCTGGGCGGAGGATTTTACCGGCACTGTGCTGCGCACCCTGCGCCCCAATGATGGCCTTCTTGGTGAGGAAGGCACCGACCACGCCTCCGATTCCGGTCGCACTTGGGTTATTGATCCTGTCGACGGCACCTTCAACTTCGCCGCCGGCATGGACTACTTCTGCTCCGCCCTGGCCTTGGTTCATGGGGACCCGGCCGATCCGCGCGCCGTGGAATTCGGCGCTGTGCACCGCCCCGTGACCAATACCACCTGGTTTGGTGGCGCCGGTCTGGGAACCACTGTTTATCAGCACGGGGACCCTAATGATCCCACCGCTGGCACCCGCGCCCGCCATTTGCCACCCCTGCCCCGCGGTAGCCGCGCCAAGAATATGGAAAATTCTGGCCTGGCCACCTACCTGCACCCTTCTTTTTATAGTGAGCCTGTTTTTGATGTGTGGCGCGGGCTCGTGCCGTGTTTTGCCACCTTCCGCACCTTGGGTTCAGCCTCCATTGATTTGGCGCAGCTCTCTGCCGGGGTCATTGACGCCTGGGCACAGATTAAGGTCTGCGATTGGGATTGGTTGCCTGGCCGCGGCTTGATTGAAGGCGTTGGTGGCACCACCAGGAAAATCACCGTCCAGGGCATTGAGTGGTCCCTGGCTGGCACGGATACTGTGGTTGCTGAGATGGTCGAACACCTGGAGCGTTCGAACTCTTAGTAAAAACTATGGTTAGATAGAATCCATGAGTTACCATGACGACCTGGTTTTTGCCCTCCACTTGGCTGAGCTAGCCGATTCCATCACCATGAGCCGCTTTGAAGCCGGCAACCTGCATGTGGACACCAAGCCGGATATGACCCCCGTCTCTGATGCTGACTTGGCGACGGAAAAAGCCTTGCGCGCTAAATTGGCTGAACTCCTGCCCAATGATGACATTCTTGGTGAGGAATTCGGTGGTTCTGTCTCGGACTCCGGTCGCCAATGGATTATTGACCCGATTGATGGCACCAAGAATTATGTGCGCGGTGTACCAATCTGGGCCACCCTTATTTGTTTGATTGAGGATGGCAAGCCACGCGTCGGTGTGGTTAGCGCCCCTGCCCTGCACCGCCGCTGGTGGGCTGTTGAAGGGGCCGGTGCTTTCCGCTCCGTTAATGGTGGGGAAACCAAGGAATGCCATGTTTCCGCAATTTCCGCGGTGGCGGATTGCTCCATTGCTTTCTCCGATTTGGAAAAGAGCGAATGGGATCCGCAGCAGCGTGAGAATTTCATTGCCCTTCAGGATGAGGCCTGGCGCCTGCGCGGCTTTGGTGATTTCTATAATTACTGTCTTCTTGCCGAGGGCGCAGTCGATGTGGCCCTCGAGCCTGTTGTGAGCCCATGGGACTTGGCCGCAGTGGCCATTATTGTCACTGAGGCCGGCGGTGAATTCACCAGCTTTGATGGCCAGCCTGGCCCATTCCACGGCTCCGCCTTGGCCACCAATGGCAAGCTCCACGAGACAGTCGTCCAGGCGCTCAATAAGTAATTAGTTATAAGTAGTTAATTCGCGCGCCGATCTGCACGCATAGGGCCCCTACCAGGGCGAATCTGAAATAGCTTTGTTCTGGTAGGGGTTTTTCGCTGCCTGGACGAAGCCCATGCAAAAGTGAATATTATGTTTCGATAATATATAACGAAAACTGCCGAATAATACATTAGAGAAAACTCTCAGACCAGGTTAAAGGCCTAAATTGCAATAAAAAATTGGACCTCCTGGACAAGTGCCGGAGATCCTAGGGTTGTTTTTAACCCAAAACTTAGGTTGCAGTAAAGCGTTTAATATGCGCTTTACTGTGCGGTTGGGGCGTCGACAAGCTGGAAACCACGACCGGGGGTGCCATCAGGCAAGGTGGCGATATCAGCAAGGATGGTATCAATGCCGGTGGACATCAATGGGGAGAACATAATGCCCTGGACGGGGGAACTACACGCCATGCCACTGAACATGGCGCCGCGCACAATACCAATCAGGCGGCCGCCATCAACCAAGCCTGCGCCGGAATCGCCCTGCATAGCGCATACATGGGACCAATTCGTCTGGCCCTGGGTGGTCAAGGATGGCCCGCAGGTGCGGCCGGTGGCAATGCCTTGCTTGCACACTACTGCTCCGTCACCCACGCCGCCACCAAGGCTGGTGACAACCGCGCCATTATAGGCATTGCTGATGACCGAATTCTTATCGAATCGAATAATCGAATAATCCAGTTGCTGGTTCTGGTGAACAACCACACCACGGCCGCCCGCACGCCAGGTATCAGCCGACTGGACAATATCGCCCGTGGTGCCACAGTGGCCCGCAGTGATACCAATCTTATTGCCCGCCGCATCCAGGCCCGTCACCGCAAGGGTGCAAATGGTGTGATTGCCCACGAAAATCGGCGTGGAAGGCCCAAAGAGGCTCTTTCCCTGCTCCGCCCAGGACTGGGCCTCAAGTGGCACATCGGGGGCGTTAAACCAGCTGCCATTGATGCGGTGCAGGACCATGCCCGGGGTCAATGCCATGAATTGGGATAGGGGATCATTAACCCACTGATAATTAATGCCCTCAGTCACCGATGCATAAGCATCCACCGGTTCCGCCATTGCAGAATTCTGCGGCTGGGCAATACCCAGGCCTGCAAGAAGCCCAGTTATCAGACTAAGAATGGCAAGAAAATTCCGGTGGCGCATGGGCGAGATCCCTCAATGAAAATTGACAACAAGCTCACTGGCTATCATGCCATGTAATGGCAAAAAACTTAAGTGGCTAAAGAAAGTTACTGGTTAAAGGCATGTTTGTGCAGATCCGCGAAGGCCCCGACCTACTGAAAGACCAATAGTTCGGGGCGCAACGCGGAAACACAATAAGAAAGGAGAATTCGGGGCTTAGATTTTAAGCACCCATATAACGGCGCAGGCCGTCAAGGCTCAGCTGCCTGGTGGAGGCCAGGTGCTGGTGGCTGCCGGTGAGGTCCTCACCAATACCGATGGCAAATTCGCCAGCGGCCAGAATGGCATCCACACCCGACTGGGCATCCTCAACACCAACAACCTCATGTGGCTCAAGACCAATGGCCTTGGCTGCCTCAATATAAATTGCTGGGTCAGGCTTACCGGCGCTCAAGGAGGCTGGGTCTACGATAGCGTCGAAAAGCTCCCCGAGTCCCAGTTTCTCAAGGACGATTGGGGCATTGCGGGAGGCGGAGGCCAAAGCCAACTTATAACCAGCATCCTTCAGATCCTTGATGAACTCCATGGTGCCTGGCAGCACATCGGCAGCGCTCACAGTATTGAGCAGCTCAAGATAGTGGTCATTCTTGCGGGTAGCAAGCTCAGCCTTCTGCTCGGCAGTGAACTTATCCAGCACACCACCATCCTTGAGGATGAGGTCCAGGGAGTCCTCACGGCTCAGGCCCTTGAGGCCCTCAGAGAGTGCTGGATTCCAGGTGATGCCTAGTTCCTCAGCAATGGCTTTCCATGCATCGTGGTGGAAGCGTGCGGTATCAGCAATCACGCCATCAAGGTCGAAGGCAAAGCCCTTGACATCCTCAAAGCTCACAGGGCCCAAGTAGCGCTTCTGCCCTGCTACATCAATAATGAGTGGCTCACCACTGACCAAGGTGTAGGTGGCACCCTCGCGGGTCACCTTGACCTCAATCACGCGGCCGCGGAAGTTCTGGCGGAAGGTGTAGGAGGTCCACTTGGCTGGGAGGAATGGGTCGTAGTGGAGCTCACCATCACGGACACGCATGCCAGCAAAGCCGTGAACAATATCCAACCAGGAGCCAGTCATCGAGGTGATGTGCAGGCCATCATCGGTGTCATTATTGTAATTATCAAGGTCGAGGCGAGCGGAGCGCTCATACATCTCCACGGCCTTAGCCTCATAGCCAATATCGGCAGCCAGAATGGCATAAATAGAAGCGGAGAGGCTGGACTCGTGAACAGTGAACTGCTCGTAGAAGTCGAAGTTACGCTTCTTCTCAGCCTTGGTGTAGTCATCGATGAAGTACCACAGTGCCTGGATAACATCGCCCTGCTTGATATATGGGGAGCGCAGGATCTTATCCCAGGACCAGTTCTGGTTCAGTGGCAGCTGGTCGGATGGAATCTCACTGACTGGCTTGAGTTCCTTATCCAGGAAGCTATCATCCTGGACAATGATGCCGAGTTCCTCATCATATGGGAGGTACATATTCTCGGCAATGCCCTTCCAGAGTCGCTTCTCATCCTCAGAAACATTCAGGCGTGCAGCAACCTCGGCGGTGACCTCAGCCAGAATCTCCAGGGTATATTCGAGGCTCCACTTGGCCAGGATATTGGTATTCCAGTTGTTATTGACATTGTTCTGGTACTCGTCCGGACCGGTCACGCCATGGATCATGTAGACACCCTTGCGTGCGGAATAGTGGACGCGGTCTGCCCAGAAGCGTGCCATCTCCACCAGAATCTCAGCGCCTTCGTTCAGAACGAAGCTCTTATCGCCGGTGTAGTTGGTGTAGTTGTAGATGGCGAAGGCAATATCACCATTACGGTGGATTTCCTCGAAGGTGATTTCCCACTCATTGTGGCATTCAATACCGTTGAAAGTCACCATTGGGTAGAGTGCACCGGCCAGGCCCTGCTGGCGTGCGTTGTGGCGCGCACCATCGAGCTGCAGGTAGCGGTATTCGAGCAGGCTGCGCGAGACCTTTGGGTCCGCAATGCCCAGGTATACCGGCAGGCAGAATGCCTCGGTATCCCAGTAGGTTGCTCCGCCGTACTTTTCACCGGTGAAGCCCTTAGGACCAATGTTGAGTCGTGGGTCGCGGCCATAGTAGGTGGAGAACAACTGGAAGAGGTTGAAGCGAATACCCTGCTGGGCTGCGTCATCGCCACCAATTTCAATATCGGCGCTCTCCCAACGGTGTGCCCATTCAGCATTGCTTGCCTCACGGATGTCCTTGAAGGAGAGGTGCTCGGCCTCCTGTGCCAGCTTTTCGACGACCCCAACCAAAGCATCCTCGGCATGGTCACGACTCGTTGCCACAAAGCTACGCTTTTCCACTACCGCAGTTTCACCAGCAGAAACAGTGCCTTCATAGCGGGTTACTACTGCCTTGTCCTGCAGTTCGCTATCAACCTGTGGAAGCTCAGTCTTGGTGATGGTTGCCGCAGTGACGGTGAACTGTGGAACACCGAATGGGTTAGGAATGGTGCGGGAGGTTAGCCACTGGAAATTCTCCTTGGCATTCTTATCCAGCACATTCCAGAACTGCTCACCATAATTGGAGTCCTTATTATAAACATCGCCATCAATGGTGGACTCCACAGTCACAGTGATCTCAGAATCCGTGAGGTTGTGGATATTAACGCGCTGCATGACGCGCTCCTTGACCACAGCATCCACGAAGCGCTCAAAGGTGAAGGCCACGCGGGCGCCACCAATGGTGACTTCGAAGCTACGGACATAGAAGCCGGTCTTCATATCCAGGTCGAGCAGGAAGTTCTCTGGGGTCTGAACGGCCAGGTCGAGCTGCTCACCATTGACCTTGATTGGCAGGGCCAGGTAGTTGACAGAGTTGATCATCTTGCCGAAATACTCTGGGTAGCCATTCTTCCACCAACCCACACGGGTCTTATCTGGAAGCCACACGCCACCAATATAGACACCCTGGAGGGTTTCACCGGAGTAGCCTTCTTCAAAGAAGCCACGCATACCCAGGTTCTCATTGGCAAGACTGGTCATGGATTCCTGGAGGAGCTTATCCTCCGGTGCCCATTCGCTGGTGCGAATATTCCAAGGGCTTACTTCAAATGTGCGCTTCATTTATGCGTTCACCTTCTCGTGCTCAGGCTTGATGTAGTGGACTGCCAGGGCACCGAGGAGCAGTGCAACACCGGCGATATAGAACATTCCGGACTGGCTGGAACCAATCAGTGGGTAGATTGCGAAGGAAGCAACGGAGGCCACAATCTGTGGGAGACAGATGGAACCGTTGAACAGGCCGAGGTAGGAGCCCATATCCTTGCTCTTGTTCTCTGCATTCAGGGCATTGGTAACAAAGGTCAGTGGGTAGGTCAGGATGGCTGCCCAGGCAATACCAACCAGGACATAGGAGCCAATCAGGACATACTGGTTGCTGACAAAGGCGACAGAGGCGAGGCCCAGGCCACCCAGAGCCAAGCTCAGGGAGTAGCAAATCTTGTGGTAGGCTGGGTCAACCTTGGCCAGAACATAGGACCAGATAACAGCAGCTACGGACTGGACTGCGGCAAGAACGCCATACCAGTTACCAGCATCCTGGTAGCCAGCGGAGGTGGCATCGGTGGTATCCCACACATTGCGGGCAATGGCACCTGCGGAGTAGGTCCACATGTACTGGAAAGCGAACCAGCTAAAGAACTGAACAACAGTGACAGTCCAGAAGGTCTTTGGAGCGGAGGCCAGCAGTTTGTACCAAGGCTCACCCTTTTCCTTCTTTCCGCTCTCTTCAACAGCAAGGTTGTGGTAGCGGGCGTAGGTTGGTGGGTCATATTCCTTGACCTTGGCAACAGTTAGAACAGTGGTGATGAGCAGCAGGGCTGCACCAACGTAGAAGGAAATCTTCACAGAATCTGGTACTTCACCAGCGGCGGCAATATTGGCCACGCCGAAGGCGGTCAGAACGAATGGGAAGATAGCGGCAATAACAGAACCGAAGTTAGAGAAGAAGCTCTGGATGCCGTAGGCATATCCCTTTTGTTCCTCATTGACCATATCGCCGACCATCATCTTGAATGGCTGCATTGCGACGTTCGAAGAAACATCCAGGAAGGCGATGACCACTGCGCCGAAGACGAGGGCGGCGGTCACGGTGGCGAAGTTGAAGCTACCTGCATTTGGCAGGAGGAGCATCACGATAACCGCAACTGCCGTACCCATGATGAGGTATGGAAGACGGCGGCCGCCGAGCTTTGGCCACCAGGTGCGGTCAGAATAGTGGCCAACAATTGGCTGGGTAATGAGGCCGGCTAGAGGTGGGAGGATGAAGAACCAGCCGAGGTGACCTGGGTCGGCACCGATGGTCTGGAAAATACGGCTCATCTGGGAGCTCTGAAGAGTGAAGGCTGTCTGGACGCCCAAGAAGCCAAAGTTCATGAGCCAGATTGTCTTGAGGCTCAGCTTTGGGAGTCCATTAGTCTGTGCACCAACTTGTGCAGTCATGACTTTCTCCTTGAATCCTAAGTGGTTTTCCGTTGTGTGTATGAAGTTGTTTAACGCCTTGTTGATTCCTCCGGTTCACTCAACCGGGGTATGAAACTTAGATTATGCGGGGCGCAATAAATGCGCAACCGGTTCCCCATTTGCGCAACTGACCTGCCTTAACAGAAAACCGCAGGAAATAATTGAATATTTTACAGAATAAAGAATTAAATAAAGTAAGGTTTGAGGGTTATGCAAATATGCAATTTCATTGAAAAATAAAACATATCCACCGGATAAGCGGGGGTTGACTTTAGCTACTTGTTTAAACAATGGGCAACCGGTTGTCCGCAATTGCGTTAAGCAGGCCACATGAAAATAGACCTTGGGTTATGTATATAAATACACGAAGGCCACTCCCCCGCATGCTTAGTAAAAATGCTCAATTACCAGCAATTATTGGAGAATTATGGCCTTGCTCACATTTACTTGTTGCGCAACACGATTTTAGGCCGCTAACCCCCATTAACGGCCTGTGTGTAATTCGCTATCTGCTAGGGAATGATGTTGAAAGATACCAAATGGTGGTGGGTTTCGCGCTCAAAGAGTACACGTACCGCAACACTACCCAGTAGGCGCGGAAGGATGTCTACCCAGGAGAGATCCTTGCCTAGCAAGCCGTCCAGCATTGGTGACTGGTTGAAGCAGATGACGGGCGCACCTGGTAATGCCCCGCCGCGCATGGCGCTGCGCATGAATTCCAAGAGGACCATGTCATCGGCAAAGATATAGCCCACACCTGGGCGTTCGACTGCCAGTAGTTCCTTGACTGCACCAGGAATATCGGATTTCTCAAAGATGCGACCAGAGCCCGGCGCGGCCTTGAGGTAGCCCTGCTCACGAGAGACCTCGAAGGTACGGCGATTCGCACTTCGCACAAAGATGGGGTCGGTAACATTGCGGCGCTCAATCAGGAATTTAGTTGCAGTTTCTCCTGCCCAGACATTATCCGTATCCACATAGCGGTCAGGATGGTTCTGTGTTGGGTGGCCGATAACAATAAAGTTGATGTCATTATCGCGGAAATATGCCGTGATTGGGTCATTTTCCTCGGTGTACATGACAATGAAGTGACGCACCTGCATCTGGGCGACCATTGAACGTACCTGGTTGAGCACAGAGTCCTTGCTGGAACCCATAGCAACCGTAATGATGTAATTACGGGCTTCTAGCGCCTCATTCATTCCTTGGATCAGGTCCAGGTGGAATGGATGGGCGGATTGGCCAGGTGCAGAGACAGGAAATACGAGGCCCACCACATTGGCCTCACCCAGGGCCAGATTACGGGCACCAATATTGGCCTCATAGCCTAGCTCCGCTGCAGCTTTTCGAACCTTCTGCACCGTCTTCGCACCAATTCGCCCTGTGCCATTGAGTGCGCGGGATGCGGTGGATGGGGATACGCCGGCCCGTGCTGCTACATCGCGAATTGTTGCCACTGTGCTCCTTCATGCCAAGAAATTAGATACTCTACTAAATTTATCCAGATGGCCATCAAAAATGTCCACATACAGACACTAACTACCAATTCTAATTAGCTCGCAGTAAAATTGTTATTAACGCTTCGGTTCACTCAACCTCCAACTCAATTTTCTGCAGGTTATCTGTCGCTTTTTTCGTGGCAGCAACGGCAGAGTCTACGACTTTTTGGAGGTTTCTATGTTTCCTACTACTCATTGGCTTGAGTTTCAGCGTGATGCATTGATTGATTGGGTTTCACGCGCCCAGGTTCCAGCAGGTTTTGGCTTCCTTGATGATAAGGGCCTGATTATGCCTGAGCTAGGTTCTAACCTGTGGATTACTGCTCGTTTTACCCATGTCATGGCCTGTGAGGTCATCCGTGGCAATAGCGATGCCGCCAGCATGCTTGACCACGGTGTGGTCAGTCTTCTCGATACTTTCCAGGACCCAAGTGGTGGTTGGTATAACACCCTTGAAATCACTTCTACCCCACATAACCCACAGCCTTTGGGGACCCAGGTCCGTGAGGGATTTGCCCACGCCTATATTGCCCTTGCGGCAGCCAGTGCTCTAAAAGCCCAGCACCCACGGGCCAAGGAGCTATTTGACCGCGTCCAGGCTCTGCTCGCTGACCGTTTCATTGACCCGGATACAGGCCTGCTTTATGTGTCCAAGTCATGGGACTGGAGCACCACAGATAGCTATTATTCCACTGGTCCTTCCCTGCACCTAGTGGAGTCTTCCTTGGCAGCTTTTGATGCCACTGGCGATAAGGCCTACCTTGAGCGAGCACTACGTGTAGGCGAGTTTGTATTGCCACTGGTCAAGCAGTGCAAGTTCCACGTTCCGGAGCATTTGAATAGTGATTGGGAATACGATGATTCCTACCATCGTGATTGCCCGAAGGACCCAGCACGCCCGTGGGGTGCGCAAGTGGGCCATGGTTGCGAATGGGCACGCCTGCTGCTTCAAACTGCGATTATGGCGCATCGCCACGGCTTGATTGATCCTTATTCCCCATCCCACGCCCACTGGTTTGAGTATAGTTTCCAGCTCTTCCGCAATAGTGTCACTGAGGGTTGGGATAATGGCTTTGCCTTCACCACCGATTTTGATGGCAATCAGATTCTCGTTGATCGCCACTGGTGGACGCTCACTGAGGCTCTCTGTGCTGCTCACGCTTTTAGTTCTTTTGCCAAGGACTATGCCGATAGTTCAGTGGTTCAGAGTGCCCAGGAGTATTTTGATGAGCTTCCTGCTCTGGCCCAGCACTGGTGGGCATGGGCAGATGCGTATCATATTGCTGCTCCTGGCCAGTGGCATCATGAGCTCGACCCGCATAATGAGCCTATCCACGTGGCCTGGCAGGGCAAGCCCGAGCCTTATCATTCCTACCAGGCTTTGGTTTATCCACTCAGCCACGACTACGCACTGAGTTTTGCTGGCGGATCTGCACCGACCACCCTTTAAGCTGCGACTTTAGTTTATTGGCGTCTACCCGTCCATTATTCTCATGGCGGGCAGGCGCCGTTCTTTTTTACTTATCGACGCCCCCGCATACTAGTCACCCTTGTCTATCCTGCATACTTATGCAGCACAATATACGCAGTACTGCATCCATAGTTTTGGGCAGGAAAGATCTCTAGGATCCAAAGCATCATACTGGGAGGGCGAAAATTTTCGCGAAAAAATGCTAGCCTAGCAGGCGGTACAGGATTGAGCTATGGTTAAATGCCCATTATTCGTTATACATTATCGAATGATATTATGCCCGAATATATCAGGCCCCGGGCATAAAAAAAATCATGTGCCGGAGAAGTTTTTCAACTATCATCCGACACATGACATTCGTAGCGGGGGCAGGATTCGAACCTACGACCTCTGGGTTATGAGCCCAGCGAGCTACCGAGCTGCTCCACCCCGCGGCGGTACGCATTTCATTTTTTCAGAATCTCAGCGAACTGAAGTTTCTTTCTTAATGAATGCAACTCGTATAACTATACACACATATCTAAACTTACACAAATCAAAAGGTGGGAGGCTATTTCCTCCCACCTTCAAAGGCTCATTAAGTGCCGCACCTTGTGGTGCTTATGCGTTAACCTAGTTGGTCACCGAACCAGCGGCAGCCTGGGCGGCGCGGTACTGGGCCATGGCGGCATCCAGCTGGTCAAGGGCGCGTCCATAAGCCTCATGGCTGGAGTTCTTTGCGGCATCCAAGGCACTCATGGCGGCGGTCACCGCAGCAATGGCCTCATCCACGCTCACATTGCCTGTGGAGGTGGACTGGCTCTGCGTAGAGCTACCAGTGCTGGTGCTCGTACCACTATCGCTGGTGGTCGCGGTGGTCGTCGTTGCGCCAGAATCAATAGCAGCCTGCATATCAGGGGCGGCCGATGGGTCAATGCCCACCTGGCTCAAAGCCTCAGCCACAGTAGGGGCATAACCAATCTTGCCCTTGTAGTAGATGAGCACACGCAGGAGCTTCGGGAATGCCGACTCCTGGCCCTTACGCTGCGCATACATTGGCTCAACATACAGAATCTCACCATTGCCCACAGGCAGGGTCAGCAGGTTGCCATTACGCAGATCATTCGAGGCCTCCCACAGGGCGCGGTCACGAGAAATCTGGTCAGAGGACATCATATTATCCTGGGCCTGCTTTGGACCAGGGGTCTGCGTATCTGTTGGCAGAACACGAACCGTAATATGACCATAGGAATCCGGATCAGAGGACACCGACATATGGGCGGCCAAGAACTCACGGTTCAAAACCTGCAGCGGGCTAATCAGCTGGAAGCTTGGCTGGCCAGACTGTGGGTCAGCAGCAACCACATAATATGGTGGCTGGTTAAGAGCCGTGGCCTCCAGGGCAGAGTTTGGATCCTTAGGAACAGACCAGAAGGCATCATTGGTGAAGAAGGTCTTTGGATCATCCACATGGTACTTGGACATAATCTGGCGCTGAACCTTGAAAATATCGGCAGGATAGCGCAGGTGATCCATCAACTGCTGGCTAATCTCACTCTTTGGCTTGACCACATCAGGGAAGACTTCCTCCCAGGCCTTGAGCACTGGATCTTCTTCGTCGAAAGCATAAAGCTCAACGGAGCCATCATAGGCATCCACCACGGCCTTGACCGAGTTACGCATATAGGCGACACGGTCACTCAGAGCACTTGACTGATTCGGGGTTTGGGAGTCCTCAATGGCAGCACCGAGGGAAATCTTCTGCGCATATGGCAGAGAATTCAATGTGGTGTAGCCATCGACGATCCACTTAATGCGGCCGTCGATAACCGCAGGATAGGTAGTGGACTCGGTGGTCAACCATGGGGCAACCTTGCTCACACGCTCACGAGGATCACGGTTGAAAATAATCTTGGAATCCGAACCAATACGGTCAGAGAGCAGAAGGTTGAGCTCCTGATAGTTCACCGCGAAGACGGCACGGTTGAGGTAGTTACCAATGCTCACACCACCATTGCCGTCATAGGTGAAGGAAGAACCATCAGTGTCATATTCCACAGGGGTGCCGGTATCACCAACAATGGCATAGTCAATATTTTCCGGAACACTGGAAATCACTGGGCCAAAGTAGATACGTGGCTGGCTGACTTCAATGCCGAGCTTCTCAGCGGCAGCAGTATTTTCCGCATTGGCATTACGGCTCATGGACTGAAGGTCCGAAACGGTATAGACCGGGTAGCCACCACGGGCAGAGGCCGCATCGCGGGCAACCTCATCCACAGCACTCGCCTTGGCGGCAATAAAGCCATTGCCGTGGGTATATACAGTGTGGCGGTTAATCCAATCGCGCTGGTTATCGCGCAGACCATTCGGATCCAGCTCACGGGCAGCAATGACATAGTCATTGAGCTGACCATCCACCACATAGCGGTCCATATTCAGATAGTCAGGGAAGCCATAGAAGTTCTTGAGCTGCTGCTGCTGAGTAAAGGTGGTGGAGAGGATAGCCGGATCCAAAATACGGATATTGGACAAAGTGGCGGTGTCCTGGCTAACCACCGCATCGGAGGCACCATTGGCACCCCAATTACGCTCGTAGGTAATTTTGTCGTCGGTAAGCCCAAAGGAATAGCGGGTGGCCTCAATATTGCGGGCAATATAGGTGGCTTCCTTCTCCGCACGGTTAGGGGCAACGGAGAAACGCTCCAGAAGCATTGGCCACGCGTGACCAATAACAATGGTGGAAATGACCAAAAGCACAGTACCCATTGCTGGGATGCGCAGGTCCTTAATCACCACGGCGCTAAAGAAGGAAATAGCAACCAGGGCGGTAATCACAATCAGCACCATCTTTGCTGGCAAGACAGCATTAATGGTGGTGAAGCTACCACCATCGAAGGTGGCATTGGTGGTGGAGAGCAGGTCATAGCGGTCCAGGGTGTAGATGCACACGCGCAGAACCATCCAAATACCAGCAATAATGCCAAGTTCAATATTGGCGGCCTTGGTAATACGGCCACGCACCCCGGCAGCGCGGTTACCAATGCGGATACCACCAAGAAGGTAGTGGGTCACCATGGCAACCAGGAAAGCCAGGAAGCCCAGCGCGGAGAAAGACTCGCAAACAGCGCGCAGGAAAGGCAAGGTGAAGGCATAGAAACCATAGTCCAAACCGAACTGTGGGTCACTCATACCGAAGCTTTGGCGGTGCAGGAAGAGCTGCACGGTCTGCCAATTGGTTTGGGCAATAAAGCCGGCCACAATGCCCACAATAATGGGCACAATGACGAGGATGAGGCGAATGCTGCGCTCAAGGGCAATCTTATATTCAACAAGCGGCCCCTCCCCCATCATGGATTCAAAATCGGTGGGGCGGGTCTTATATGCCCAGAAGCCCGCACCCCACAGGGCACCGGCGGTGACCAGGAGGCCAAAGAAGAAGAGACCCAGGCGGGTCAAGACCACGGTGTGGAAAACGCTACGGAAGTCCACCTCCCCAAACCATAGCCAGTCGGTATAGTAGCCCAAAATCATGGGGCTAATGCCCGCAATGATGGCTACAGCCACGATAATATTTCCAATGAGTTTGCTATATCGGCCGGCGGGTTTGCGTGCAAATTGCCTCGTCGCCATACTTCACTCCATTCCATTGTGTAATCTTAATGTCTAGAATACGTGTATAACCTGAAAAAGTGGAAAGAATTGCGCATGAGCTATAGCCCGCAGGCACTGGCCAAGGCCGCCAAGGATGCCCTTGATTACCTCGATAACAATCGTGCTACCACGCTTTTTGGCTTGGTTGATAGGGAGTTAATCGCCCAGGGTATGACGGATATTGAGCTGGATCCATTGAATCTCGTGGCCCAGGAATTTCCACAGGACATTGCCAGCAATGACCGCACGGCCCTCCATGAATATGTGGCCACAGTCACATGGCCTGAGGTGGCTGAAGGCGCCGTTTTGGCCGAATATATTACTTTTGTTGATGAAGATGGCCAGGAACATGAGGCCCCTTTGGTTAATGCGGTTTTGCGCGATGGTCAGGCCCTGACCCTGCTTCGCCTGGAAGATGGCACCCTGCGCGGCGGGGATAGCATTTCCCCTGAGGTTCGTGAACTCCTCAGCTACACTCTTAATCAGTAATAAAACTCAACTAGTAAGGACAGTTCTGTGATTGCTTCCCGGTTTGCTTTCCGACGCCCCACCACTCCCCTGGCCCGCGCCGCTGCTGGCCTGCCACTAGCCCTGTGCCTCTCCCTTGGTCTTGGTTTGAGCGCCTGCTCCTCCCCTTCGGAGGAGGGTGCTGCCGAAAGCACCACCTCAGAGACCAGCACAGAGACCAGC
>JAUMTX010000031.1 GCA_030530985.1 Corynebacterium sp. | reverse complement strand
AAGACTCTTCATAATTACTGACGTTTGGAGTAAACAATGGCTTCTAAGAAGCTCGCCGCAGCCCTCTGCGCGATCTCCCTCCTCGGTGCAGGTATCGCTGCACCTTCCGCACATGCCGCTACGGCAACTGTCACCACTAAGAATGGTCATCGCGTCTGCTCGATTACCTACTCTGATGCTGAAAAAAATGCATTGAGCAAGGCAGCTTTTGAGATTGCCTCGCCTGCGACCAATTTGGTTTGGAAAGTTAGTGGCATGAGTGGTACCTACGAAAGTTGGCGCCAGGGTACCGTCGCTGACTTGCAGTCGAAAATGCCAAAGCAGATGCTCAGTGGTCTGACCACTGAAATGGGCACCATCGACCTTGACAGCTCCTCCAGTAATAGCGATGACTTCATTACTCTCGATGAGGTGATTTCTAATCTGAAGTCCAAGGGTGTTTATGCTGATAGCTCCAAGTATGATGCTCTTCGTACCCGTGCGGCAGACTTGGGCGTGACTGACACTGCCTATGCAGTTACTCTCGACTTTGTTTATGGTGTTTACGAATCAAACCTCCCGTCCGGTGTGACAATGGCACAGGTCATTGACGTGATTGATCGAGATATGGTCGCGGCGGCCGCAAATCTGTACAAGGCACTCTTCCAGGCTGCCCGTAACGGTGTTGCCGCATGTCTTAGTGGCGTAGGTCTTTCTGATTCTGAGAAGAAGGAAGCGAATGCGGCACTTACTCAGATGGACCAGTATATTTCTGACCTCGGTCCAGACCGCCCAAAGAAGCCAACCGGTTTCTTCGGTAGCTCCTTCTCTTCCTAATCTGAATTCGCAGATTTTTATGGCGTCCCCTCGGGGGCGCCTTTTTGCATAATGGGGGAATGGGTATTCATAACTTTTCTGATGTAGCAGAGGTAGCGGCCCTTGAGGCTGTGATAGGGCGCAGGCGCGATGTGCGCGCAGAGTTTAGTGGGGAGAAGATCCCGCGAGCGGACTTGATGCGGATTCTCGAGGCGGGGCATAGAGCGCCGAGTGTAGGGCACTCCCAACCGTGGGACTTCATTATTGTTGATGAACCGCATGACCTGGAGACTTTCGCCGCGCACGTGGGGGAATGCCGGGAAGAATTTGCGCGGGCCTTGGGGGAGGAGCGTCGACAAGCTTTTAATCCAATCAAGATTGAGGGGATACGCGAGTCCGGCACCGGGGTAGTAGTGACCTACTCGCCAGAGCGCGGCGGGCCGGTGGTATTGGGGCGCCACACCCTAGACGTCATGGGTGAAATGTCGGTGGCATGCGCCATTGAAAATATGTGGTTAATGGCCACAGCCATGGGATATGGCATGGGGTGGGTCTCATTTTTTGAGGAAGAATACCTACGGGAATTCATTGGGGCGCCGGAGGACACACGAGTCTTAGCATGGTTGTGCGTGGGGCCGGTCAAGGAGTTGCAGAGCGTGCCAGATCTAGTCCGTTTTGGGTGGGAAAAGGGTCGGAGCATTGAGTCCGCTGTTCATTGGGGTCGCTATTCGCAATAGCCTGCAAAAACGGGTATATTTGAGGCTGTATGTATGTGTTTAGAATGCATGCAGGTTGTGCCGTCCATAACAGTTAGGGAGCAAACGTGGCTCGTTTTATTGTCAATGTGATGCCGAAGGCAGAGATTCTTGATCCTCAGGGACAGGCGGTGCAGCGTGCGCTGGGCCGTATTGGGGTTGAAGGTGTCAAGGATGTTCGCCAAGGTAAGCGCTTTGAAATTGAGGCAGAGGATTCGGTGACCGAAGAGGATATTCGCAAGGTGGCAGAGAAGCTGCTTGCTAATACCGTCATCGAAGAATTCCGCATTGAGGTGCAGTAGTGAGTGCAAAAATTGGTGTAATTACATTCCCGGGCACCTTGGATGATGTGGATGCGGCACGTGCCGCACGCATTGCCGGTGCCGAGGTTGTATCCCTGTGGCATGCGGATGCTGATATCAAGGGGGTAGACGCAGTCATCGTCCCGGGTGGCTTCTCCTATGGTGACTATCTGCGTAGCGGTGCTATCTCCGCACTGGCGCCAGTGATGCAGACCGTCATTGAGCAGGCCCATAAGGGCATGCCAGTACTCGGTATTTGTAATGGCTTCCAGATTCTTACTGAATCTGGTTTGCTGCCAGGTGCCTTGACCCGTAACCAGGGTCTGCACTTCCATTGTGTGGATACCTACCTTGAGGTAGCTAATAATCAAACCACGTGGACCAATACTCTCGAGCAGGGTCAGAAGATTCTGATCCCAGCCAAGCACGGTGAAGGTCGCTTCCAGGCGTCCAAGGAGACCGTGGACATGCTCGAAGGTGAGGGTCGCGTGGTTTTCCGTTATACGGATAACTTCAATGGCTCCATCAACGCCATTGCTGGCATCTGCTCTGAAAATGGTCGTGTCGTTGGTTTGATGCCACACCCAGAGCATGCCGTAGAGACCCTGACCGGCCCATCCCTCGATGGTCTGGAGCTGTTCCTGTCCGCAGTCGGAAGCATTGGAGCCTAAGATGAGCTTTAACGATACAGTGGAGGCCGCAAAGGCCAATCCGGATCTGGCACAGCCCTATGCTGAGCTGGGTCTGAAGGATGATGAGTACGCCCGCATCAAGGAAATCCTGGGCCGCCGCCCAACCGATGCCGAGCTGGCCATGTACTCCGTCATGTGGTCGGAGCACTGCTCCTATAAGTCCTCCAAGGTGCACCTGCGCTACTTCGGTGAAACCACCACCCCAGAAATGCAGTCCAAGATTCTTGCCGGTATCGGCGAGAACGCCGGTGTGGTTGACATCGGCGATGGCAATGCAGTGACCTTCCGTGTCGAGTCCCACAACCACCCATCCTATGTGGAGCCACATCAGGGTGCGGCCACCGGTGTGGGCGGCATTGTCCGTGACATTATGGCCATGGGTGCCCGCCCAATCGCCGTGATGGACCAGCTGCGCTTCGGTCCAGCCGATGCGCCGGATACCCAGCGTGTGCTGCCAGGCGTGGTCGATGGTGTCGGCCACTACGGCAACTGCCTGGGCCTGCCAAATATTGGTGGCGAGACTGTCTTTGACCCATCCTATGCTGGCAACCCACTGGTTAATGCCCTGTGCGTGGGTACTTTGAAGTCCAAGGACCTCAAACTCGCTTTCGCTTCCGGTCTGGGCAATAAGGTCATTCTCTTCGGTTCCCGCACCGGCCTTGATGGCATTGGTGGTGTGTCCGTTTTGGCCTCCGATACCTTCGAAGAGGGCGCCGAGCGCAAGCTTCCTGCCGTGCAGGTGGGCGACCCATTCGCCGAGAAGGTCCTCATTGAGTGCTGCTTGGACCTCTACCGCGCTGGCGTGGTTGTTGGTATCCAGGACCTCGGTGGCGCTGGTCTTTCCTGCGCAACCTCCGAGCTGGCTGCCGCCGGCGATGGTGGCATGAGCGTGAACCTGGACTTCGTTCCACTGCGCGCTGAAAATATGACCGCCGCTGAGATTCTCTCCTCCGAGTCCCAGGAGCGCATGTGCGCTGTTGTGACCCCGGAGAATGTGGAGCGCTTCAAGGAAATCTGCGCCCACTGGGATGTTCCATGCGCCGAAATCGGTGAGGTCACCGATGGCAAGCACCTCGTCATCACCCACCGTGGTGAGACCGTGGTCGACGCCCCAGCCCACACCATTGCCCACCAGGGCCCAGTCTACGACCGCCCATGGGAGCGCCCAGAGTGGCAGGACGCCTTGCAGGAGTATAAGCCAGTTTCCCGCCCAGAGGATCTGCGCCAGGCTGTACTCGATATGGTCTCCAGCCCAGCCCTGTGCTCCCGCTCCTTCATCACCGAACAGTATGACCGCTATGTGCGTGGCAATACTGTTCTGGCCCAGAACTCCGATGCCGGTGTTCTGCGTATTGATGAGGAAACTGGCCGTGGTGTAGCCATCTCCGCCGATGCTTCCGGTCGCTATACCAAGCTCGACCCACGCACCGGTGCCGAGCTTGCCCTCTCCGAGGCATACCGCAATGTGGCCGTCACCGGCGCTGACCCAGTGGCTGTCACCAACTGCCTCAACTTCGGCTCCCCTGAGGATCCAGCCGTGATGTGGCAGTTCCGTGAGGCTGTTCATGGCCTGGCCGATGGTGCCAAGACCATGGGTATCCCAGTCTCCGGTGGCAATGTCTCCTTCTATAACCAGACCGGCACCGAGTCCATCCTCCCAACCCCAGTGGTTGGCGTCCTGGGTGTTATCCCTAATGTTGAGGACCGCATTGGCAATATCATTGAGGAAGGCCACGATGTGGTACTCCTCGGCGATACCCGCGAGGAATTCGGCGGCTCCATCTGGCAGGACATCACCGGCGGTGGCCTCAATGGTCTGCCACCAAAGGCCGACCTGGATGCCGAAATCGCCCTGGGTAAGGTCTTCACCTCTCAGACCCACGGTGGCGCCAAGCTCATTGAGGCCGCCCACGACCTCTCTGAAGGTGGCCTGAACCAGGCCCTGGCTGAGCTTGCCATCTACGCAGGTGTTGGCATCAACGTTGACCTCTCTGAGGTCCACGAGGATCTCTTCACCGCACTCTTCAGTGAGTCCGCCTCCCGTGCCGTAGTCACCGTCAAGCCTGAAAATACCGAAACCCTCATGGCCCTGGCCATGGAACTCGGTGTGCCAGTACGCCTCCTTGGCCGTACCGGTGGCAGCGACTACGCCGTTGCCGGTGGCTTCACCATCCCAGTCGAAGAAATCGCTGAGGCATGGAAGTCCACCCTCCCACGCATCTTCGGCAATGCCGCTGGTGCAAACTCTGTGGTCTAAGTTCGGGGCCGAAGGCCCTTCCACATCCTATGCCGGATCACCCACTACGGGTGGTTCGGCTTTTTTAAATTTCCAGCAGGGAAGTAGACTATAAGTCATGTCAAAGAGCCGTACTGTACACTACGCCCGCACCATTATTGCCAGTACACTGAGCCTCAGCCTCGTGGCCGGCATGATTATCGCTGATAGTAATAACACCACCAGCACCGCTACGGCCGGGACTGTGACTGCCAGCCCACTGACCACCCTGCAGGCTGCGGAGGATGAGGTCAGCACCAGTGCGAGCACCAGTGCAAGCACTACCACAACAACCCCAAGTGCCTCCGGGGCCACCGTGACCACCGTTTCGGTGACCAGCAGCCCGGCGCCGACCTCCTTTACCGCCACCGGTGAGCCAAGTGTGCCTACTGATCTGGCTGAGGTGGGCTATCGCTCTGAGGCGCGTCTTGGATTCCTGGCGCGCACCATCCACGCCCTGTGGAATATTGTCTATAACCTTCTGCCGCTGAAGTTCTTTACCAGCTGGTTGCGTATGGATACCTCCGATGCGCGTGGCCTTTTTGATTCCTGGGTGAAGGCGGAGCAGGACCAGTACTGCCAGGATGTGGCTGATGGCAAGTACACCCTTGAGCAGCAGTTGACCATTGGTTGGGAACAGTACAATGTTGGCCTTGATGGTTGCCGTGATGGCAAGGTAGCCGATGGCCGTTCCCGTAATATTCTGGACTGGTTTATGGCCTGGTGGCGCCTGATTTTCTAAGGGAATTTTTATCCCCCTCGCCTTGAAGCCTACGGAACCGTAGGTTAAACTTGATCTCAGTCACGGTATTCCGGTGAGTATTCACCCACAGCCAGGATTCCCACCAAAAAAAAATTTGATGGGTTCAACCGTGTGGGTTTAACAGGGTAGGAGGAAGAATGTCGACTAGAGCATCGCGGCCAGCGAAAGCAGTACGGATTAACGAAGAGGTATTCCCGGTGAGGACGAAAACTATTAAGCGTGAGGTGGCCGATCGTGGCGATCGTCCCAGTGCACGTGGTTGGTTCCACTTTTTCGCCACTTTTCTTAATCTCATTGCCGGTACGGTCCTTACCACCTATGCGTGGTTCCACATTGCCTGGTGGCAGGCCCTGGGTGTGACCATCTACTCGGTGGGTGTGGTTCTTCTTTTCGGTGTCTCCGCCGCCTACCACCGTGGGTATTGGAAATCCGCTAAAACAGTGCAGTGGTGGCGCCGCGCGGACCATGCCACCATTGGTGTTTTTATTGCCGCGACCTATACGCCGCTGTGTCTCATTGTCCTGCAGGGCAATGCAGTGTGGTGGATGTTGGGCACCGCCTGGGCGGGGGCCTTGGTGGCTGTGCTGCTAGCCATGGTGTGGATTGAGCACCCACGTGTTATTGATGTGGTGGTCTATCTTGTTCTTGGCTGGTTGATTGTTCCCCTCATTCCGCAGCTGTGGTCCAGCGCCGGGCCAACAGTGGTGTGGCTCCTCTTTGCCGGTGGTCTTATCTACTCCCTGGGTGCGCTCATGTATGGCTTTAAGTGGCCGGGGCGCCATGCCCGCCATGTGGGTTACCATGAGTACTTCCATGCGGCCACCATTATTGCCGCAATCTGCCATATGATTGCTATCTGGTTTGTGGTGGTCTAAGCCTCATTCACAGTGAAAATCCAGGCTTTTTGGGGCGTTATTCCAGTCGCTAGTTAATTTATTGTGGTTCTCTGGATGTGATGCTGTAACCCTAGTGCCCTCATAGTGGCTGGGGTTTGTAACCGCCCCCGGCTAGAGAGGGTATCTTGTGAGCATTAAGCGCGAAGATTCCTATTCACACCATTGGTTTGGACTGACGTTCCTGATCTTTGGCAGCCTTGTCATTTACCTGTACGGTTTGACGCGCAATGAGTACGCCAATACCTATATCACCGCCGCTATTCAGGCCGGCGCTGATAACTGGAAGGCCTTCTTCTTTGGCTCCGTGGATATTGGCAATTCGGTCACTCTCCCATTCATCCCTATTGGTTTATGGCCAAGCATGCTGACAACCAAGCTTTTTGGTTTGTCACCCTTTAGTCTTTTGCTGCCCCAAGCGATGATTGGTTTCTTCTGCGTCATCGCCATTTACTTCATGGTCTTTAATTCCATGGAGCGCGCCTTCCGCCCGAATGCTGCGGCCCTCATGGCGGGCTGGGGATTCCTGCTCACCCCACTTGCGGCTTTGGCTTTCCGCTATAACTACCCGGATGCTTTGATGACTCTGCTGCTCATCCTCATCCTGGGGCAGGCGGTGCGCTCCTTTAAGAATGGCAGCACCAAGAATTATCTTCTCCTTGGTGGCCTCTTTGGTTTCTCCATCCTGGTGGGGCAACTCACCCCAGTGCTTTTGCTGCCTGGTTTGATTGCTGCCTGGGCTCTCAATGACCGCAAAAACCTGCGCGCCCTGTGGACTATCCCCGCCGCTATTGTGGGCTGTGCCTGGTATATGGTGCCTGCCATTATGTGGCCGGCCGATAATCGCCCATGGTTCGGTGGCACCACAAATAATAATCTCTTTAGCCAGCTCATCTATTCCAATGGCTGGGCGCACTTGGCCAATACCGATGGGGCCTATAACCTATTGGCGGCCATTTGCCACCCATTCGGCTACTTCCTTGGTGGGCAGATGACTTGGTTCCTGCCCCTGGCCCTGCTGGCTAGTATTCCAACTCTTGTGATTCATTGGAATCGCCCAAGCCGCCCCATGGTGATCACATGGTCCTTTGCCCTGTACAGTGCCATGCTGATTATCTGCCTCTCTGCCGGTGGCAATGAAACCCTGTGCTACACCATGCTTGCCCCTATGTCTGCTGTGGTTGCCTCCATCAGCACCATGACCTGCATTGTGTATAGCACCCGCAGCCGCCAGTTCCTTCTGGCCGCCATGGCTGTGGGCATTGCCTGGGCCTTTATTCTTCTCTTCCGTGCCTCCGGTGATTTTCAGGCGGTGCGCTTTGTGGTCCTGGTTATTGGCCTCTGCGCCCTGCTGCTCATTCTCGGCTTTGACCTTGCCCCTGGCTTCCTGCGCCACCGTGTGTGGAAGGTCCTCATGGTCATTACCGGCTCCGTGGCTTTCTATGGTGGCCCTTTTGTCTACACCCTGGATACCATCTCCACCGGGCAGACCGGCAGCAGCCCAACCGCCGGCCCAAAGCTTGGCCACAGTCTGGTGCCCACTGCCTTGGCCTCCTCTGCCAGTCCACAGAATCGTCGCGGCGCTGCCGGGCAGGTTGTCATGAAGGATGAAAATGGCAATATCACTGTGCAGGAAGTCTATGCCTCCCGCGGCTCTGCTGGTGCGGTGAAGGAATCCTCCCCAAGTGACTTGGTTGTCCGCCTGTTGCGCCGCGATGCCGGCTACCGTTGGTCGGCCGCCTGCTCCGGTGGCCTCTATTCCGCCAGCCTTCAGATCAATTCTGAAAAGTCCATTCTGCCTATTGGCGGGCACACCGGTGATTCACCAAATATTACTTTGGAACAGTTCCAACAGCTCATTGCCGATGGGGAAATTCACTACTATGTGATTAACCCGAATATCACGCACCCTGAATCCTATGCGGCCCCATTCGATGCCTGGGTGAAGGCCAATTACAGCGCCTCCATGCTCGAGGGCGTCAAGGTCTATGACCTCACCGGTGCCAATACCAATCTCTTCTCCACCGGGGAACTACTCAAGCCATCCACCAAGTACCCAACCAAGCCGGATGGCAGTGCCCCCGATACGGCCGATGAGCTACCGGAGGAGCCACAAACCGACCCAGCGCCAACCGGCACACCACCAACAGGTGCGCCTCCAACTGGTACACCACCATCAGGACCGCGACCAACAGATACACCTCCAACCGGTGCGCCGCCATCGGCAAAGAAGACTGTGGAGCCTGAGACGGAGACAGTGGGCAGCATTGTGCCAACCACAACCATTACGGTGCATGTGCAGGACACAACTCCTACCACGACCTTGGAGCCAGCGAACTAGTAGTCCCACAAGGCTAAGGCCCGGAAGCAGATAGTGCTTCCGGGCTTTTGGTTTAGAGCATGACGTCAGGGACCACAGGTGGGATGAGGGGGAGTGGGTGGTACTCCGCGCGGAGACGTCGCAAAGTATTGGCATGATCCGCCAGGCGGATATCTTCCTCAGTGCGTGGCACAAACTGGCGGGCATTGAATGGGTTACCGTCAATATCCACACCAATATAGGTGATGGTGGCGTGGATGGCCGTGGAAAGATCCTGCTTCTTTGGATCACCACTGCGCACATGCACAGACATCTGCATGGAACGCGTATCAGTGCGCATCATGCGGGCATCAACCTCAATGAGATCACCAATCTGAATTGGCTTATAGAAACGGATACCGCCGGCATAGACAGCCACAGTGTGAATACCCGACCACTGCATGGTGCAGGCGGTGGCAGCCTCATCAATCCACTCCATGGCGGTACCACCATGGACCTTACCTCCCCAGTTCACATCGGTCGGCTTAGCCAGGAAGCGAGTCACCAGGCGTGGGGCATCCGAAGGACCATCATAGGTCTGCTTGGCCATTTCAGCCTCAATGGCCTTACGCAGGCCAATGCGGGACTCAGCAGCCTCATAGGTGGTCTTCTCCTCCTCAGTGCGTGGCTCAAAGGAAGGAACAGGGGTTGGCTTACGGGTCTCAGGATCCATGGCCACAAAGATAACCAGGCAGTCGCAGGCGCGGGTGAACTTACCCTCACGCGGATCGGCGGACAAAACCTCATTAACAATATGCATGGAGGAACTACCCGTCATAGCAATACGGGAACGAACCTCAACAATATGGCCAGTAGGGATTGGGCGCTGGAAATGAATATGGCCCACATAGGCAGTCACACAGTAGGTACCGGCCCAGCCGACCGCACAGGCATAGGCTGCCTTATCGATCCACTCCAGAACACGGCCACCGCTGACACCTTGGGAGCCCGCCAAAATAACATCGGTTGGGGCCGCCATGAATCGCAAAGTCACACTAGGGTTAGGCATACTCTAAAGCGTAGTACACATCAACGTTTCTGTGCACCCCACCCGGGGCCTTGACTATGATTAGCCCTATGATTCTTGATGATTCAATCCTGGCGTGGCTCAAGGATTCGAATGCCCCGCAGCCGGGCAGGGCAGTGCTGGCAGCAGCCACCAAGGAAAGTGCGCGCATCCTGGCCAGCATCGCGCCGGGCAAGGCTGTGGAAGTACGCGTGCCACCTTTTGTTGCCGTGCAGTGCGTGGATGGTCTGAGTCACCGCCGTGGCACCCCACCCAATATTGTGGAAATGCCTGTGCGCCAGTGGCTCCAATTGGCCACGGGGCTGTGCACCCTGGAGGATTTGGAAAACACACCCAAGGTCACTATTTCCGGCACCCGCGCCCATGAGATTAGCCGCTGGATGCCAATTATCTACGTTCGGGGCAACCAAACTTAAGGGATATCGGCACAAAAACATGGCCACATATGTGCCTACTTTTTAAACTTAAGTACAGGTAACTATGAAAACTAGCCCAAACCGGGTAATCTAGGGGCGTGGCTTATAACCTGGATGATTATGGTGAGCAGCCACCACGCGATGAGTGCGGCGTCTTTGGCGTCTGGGCTCCCGGCGAGGATGTGTCTAAGCTCACATATTATGGACTGTATGCACTTCAGCACCGCGGCCAAGAGGCTGCGGGTATTGCCGTAGGTGATGGCGAACAGGTTGTTGTCTTCAAGGATTTGGGCTTGGTGTCCCAGGTCTTTGATGAACAGTCACTGGACGCACTCAAGGGCGATATTGCGATTGGGCATACCCGCTATTCAACAGCGGGCGGCGTGACATGGGAAAATTCGCAGCCAATGTTCCGCACCACGCCGGATGGCACGGATCTTGCCCTGGCGCATAATGGAAATCTCATTAACTATCTCGAGCTTCTTGAGGAAGCCACGGAACTAGGCATTGTGGATCCGGAGCGTAAGCCTTCCGATTCCGATGTGCTCTGTGGTCTTCTTGCCCACAAGGTGGCCGATGGTGCCACCCTGGAGGATGCCTGCATGGAGGTGCTTCCACGCCTCAAGGGCGCGTTTAGCTTGACCTTCACTGATGGCAAGAAGCTCTATACCGCCCGTGACCCGCAGGGCATTCGCCCACTGGCCCTTGGTCGCCTCGACCGTGGTTGGGTTGTTGCCTCCGAAACGGCCGCCCTGGATATTGTGGGCGCCAGCTTCGTCCGTGATATCGAACCGGGCGAATTTGCTACTATCGACGCCGCCGGCGTCCAGGTTAAGAAATTTGCTGAGACTGACCACAAGGGTTGTGTCTTCGAATATGTTTATCAGGCCCGCCCGGATGCAGTCATCCGTGGCCGCAGCGTCAATGCTGTAAGGCTTGAAATTGGTCGCCGTTTGGCCCAGGAATTCCCGGCCGATGCGGACCTTGTTATCCCCGTTCCTGAATCCGGCACCCCAGCCGCTGTTGGCTATGCCCAGGGTTCCGGTATTCCTTATGGCCAGGGCCTGGTTAAGAATGGCTATGTGGGCCGTACCTTCATCCAGCCATCCCAGACCATCCGCCAGTTGGGTATTCGCCTTAAGCTCAACCCACTGCGTGAGGTCATTAAGGATAAGCGCCTGGTTGTGGTGGATGACTCCATTGTGCGTGGCAATACCCAGCGTGCCTTGATTCGTATGCTGCGTGAGGCCGGTGCCGCCGAGGTCCATGTGCGTATTGCCTCCCCACCAGTGAAGTGGCCATGCTTCTACGGTATTGACTTTGCCTCCCCTGGTGAGCTCCTGGCCAACTGTGTGGGCGATGATTCACTCACTGAATCTGTCTGCACCGCCATTGGTGCCGATAGTTTGGGCTATGTGTCGGTGGACGCCATGGTTGAAGCAACCAACCAGCCACGCAATGAGCTGTGCTGTGCCTGCTTTGATGGTGTGTACCCAATTGGCCTGCCTAAGGGCAATCCGAATGCTGACCTGGTTCGCGAAATGCAGCACCTGAGCGACTAGAATTTGATATAACCCCTCCCATTTTTTAAAGGATTTTGAATGAGCGACGAGAAAATCTCCTATGCCGCTGCTGGTGTGGATATTGAAGCTGGCGATAAGGCTGTTGAGCTTTTTGCTCCCCATGCTAAGCGCGCAACCCGCCCTGAGGTTCGCGGCGGCCTAGGTGGCTTTGCCGGTCTCTTTGCCCTTGGTAACTATAAGCAGCCTCTTCTGGCTGCCGGTTCCGATGGTGTTGGCACCAAGCTGGTTATTGCCCAGGCTATGAATAAGCACAACACTATTGGTATTGACCTTGTGGCCATGTGCGTGGATGACTTGGTTGTTTGTGGTGCTGAGCCACTCTTCATCCAGGACTATATTGCTATTGGCAAGGTCGTTCCTGAGCATGTTGCCCAGATTGTTGAGGGCATTGCTGAGGGCTGCGTCCAGGCTGGTTGCGCCCTGCTCGGTGGCGAAACCGCTGAGCACCCTGGCGTAATGGAACCACACCACTACGATGTTTCCGCCACCGCTGTTGGTGTTGTTGAGGCCGATGAGGTCCTCGGCCCTGACCGTGTCCGCAATGGCGATGTGCTCATTGGCATGAAGTCCTCTGGTCTTCACTCCAATGGCTATAGCCTTGCGCGCTATGTTCTTTTGGAAAAGGCCGGCCTGGCTCTCGATGAGCATCTCGACGAGCTCGGTCGCACCCTCGGTGAGGAACTCCTCGAACCAACCCGCATCTATGCCAAGGACTGCCTCGCCCTCGCCGCTGAGTGCGATGTTCGTACCTTCTGCCACGTCACTGGTGGCGGTCTTGCCGGCAACCTGGCCCGCGTTATTCCTGATGGCCTCACCGCTGAAATGTCTCGTGGCACCTGGAGCCCTGGCTCCATCTTCCGCTTCATTTCTAAGACCGGTCAGGTCCCACAGGAAGAGATGGAAAAGACTTTCAATATGGGTGTCGGCATGGTTGCCGTGGTCTCCGCTGATGACCGCGACCGCGCACTGGCCATGCTCACCGCACGCCACCTCGACCCTTGGGTTCTCGGCACCGTCCGCAACTCCAATGAGGGCGAGGACCGCGTAGTCCTCACTGGCGAGTACCAGGAAGACTAAGCCAAGAGCTAAAAACAGCAAAACCAAAGCTGCTAAATAAAAAATGCTGGCTGCCCGTAAGGGCAGTCAGCATTTTAGTTTTTGGTTAATGTGCGCAGTTCTTGGGCAAGGTCACGGGCCTCATTATCGAGTTCCGTGGCACGCTCTGTGTCCTCGTGCTCTATCGCCTCCCAATAGGCCATTTTGAGATCGGCATAGTGGGCGCGGAGTTTGAGAACACGGGCTTGCTCCACGAGCTTGCGCTTATGTGTTCTAAAGATGGCGCGTTGTATACGTGCCGATTCGGGGTCGGTATTATCGACCCTTTTCATATATTCACGCACTTCCTCCAGCGCCATTCCTGAGGCCGAAAGGCAGGAGAGCTGCGTGAGTGTATGGCAGTCCTGCCGGCTAAAAAGCCGGCGGCCGCTAGAAGCCTCACGGGCAACTTCAGGGATGAGGCCAATAGATTCGTAATAGCGTATCGTGCTGGCCGGAAGCCCTGTTATTACCGAGACCTGGGAAATAGTGAACTTGTCCTGACGCACGAACTTCAGACTATGAGGTTCAAGCGCTTTAAGATCAAACTCACACGCCCAGGGTTGAGGATTTTATCGGTTCAAACCCGCCATGAAATCAACAGTGGCTGGGGCGGTGTGCTCAAAGAAGAGGGAAGAACCGGTATCCAGTGCAGCAATAGCGGCAAGATCCTCGGCGCTGAGCTCAAAGTCGAAGATGTCAATATTCTGGGCCATGCGGTCCTTATGAACACTCTTGGCCAGGGCGACGACATCATTCTGAACCAACCAGCGCATAACAACCTGGGCGACGCTCTTATTGTACTTAGCGCCGATACCGGCCAGAACCTCATTGCTAAAGAGGTTATTGCGGCCCTCACCGAATGGTGCCCATGCCTCATGCACAATGCCGCGCTTCTGGTACTCGGCGTGCTCAGCCTGACGCTGGTGGAATGGGTTAGTTTCAATCTGGTTGATCATTGGCATGACATTATTGAAGGTACCAAGGTCAACAACACGGTCAGGGGCGAAGTTGCTGACACCAATGGCGCGCACCTTCTTCTCCTCATAGGCCTTCTCCAGATCGCGCCATGCGCCATAGGTATCACCGAATGGCTGGTGGAGCAGAATCAGGTCAGCATAGTCGGTGCCGAGCTTCTCCAGGGACTCATCAATGGAGGCAGCGGTCTTGCCATCACCATAGTTGCTGAACCATACCTTGGTGGTGATAAAGAGGGTGGAGCGGTCAACACCGGTGGCCTTCAGTGCGGCACCGAGTTCAGCCTCATTGAAGTAGAACTGTGCCGTATCGAAGTGGGTATAGCCAACCTCGAGGGCTTCCTCAACAGCCTTCTGGGTCTGCTCTGGTGGAATCTGGTAAACACCGAAACCAACTGCAGGAATTTCAACGCCGTTGGACATAGCGATATTCTTCATTTTTTGTACCTCATTCTTGGTAGTGAATCAGGCTGCAGGGCAGCACTGTTTCTAGATAATGTGTGTGCGGTTGCCGAGCTGATGCGCCAGAACTCGTAGATTTTCCGCTACGGTCTCAAGCCTAGCTGTCAGTTCTAGGAGCTCATCAGGATCTCCATCAAGCTGCAGTTCAATTACCCGCATTTTTAGCTCAGCATATTCTTCACGCAACCTGAGCAGCTCCATTTGCTCCTTGGTCCGGTCACGGTAGGCGCGGATGAGTTCAAGTCGATGTTCAACGGCTTCAGGTGTATTCTCAAGACCAATGCCGAGATACTCACGAATCTCGCTCAGGCTGAAACCTGCGGCATTGAGGCATGCCAACTGGTATAGATTCGCAGTGTCCTGCTCATCGTAATAGCGGCGACCATTAAAGGTATCGCGTACTGCCGGTGGGATCAGACCAATCTTTTCGTAGTAGCGAATGGTGCTCGCTGGCAGGCCAGTTTGCTTCGTAACCTGGGAAATTGTGTAAGTTTTCTCATCCACAAACTAAAGACTACTCTCTTAAAGCGCTTTAACTTCAAGTTACTTCAACATTTTTTCTTAAATCCCAGGTAAAACATACTTTTAGTCCCATAACTCTGAAAAGTACGAAAAGTGCATGCCTGCCAAGCACTTTGCCCAGAAAACACGCAAAATATGCGGGAGTGTGAATCCATAGTTTTGGTGGGGAAAATTCTCTAGGATCAAACGCACTATTCCGGCTGAGTCCAAAATATAAAACAAAACATGGCTTTGACCATGGAATAGATCATATTCTAATGGACGAATTTTCATTATTCGTTATACATTATCGAAAAATATTATGCGCCTAAACCGTAAGTGAAGCACCACTAGAGCAAATGAACCGTGCAGCACAAAAACCGGGCTGGCGATTGCCAGTCCGGTCAATGTTGTCTACGACAGCAGACTAGTGGGACTCTTCGGAGTCCTCATCAGGATCGTAATCCGCCCAGTCGGCGTACTGATCCTGGTCGTCTTCTTCATGGTGATTCTTTGCAGCAAGTTCACGCTGAAGTGAATCTAGATCCATGCTTGGGACGTTGTACTTAAGCTGACGTGCAACTTTGGCTTGTTTTGCCTTAGCGCGGCCGCGACCCATGGCCTGACCCCCTTGACGTTTGGGATTTCTATACGGGAATTAGTCTACCACATCTCCGCGGAGGCGCTCAATAGCACGTTTGCCATCAGGAATACGGTCATCATTAACTAGTGTTTCCGTTTCCACACTCAGGGCTGACATGCCTGCTGAGAGCCGCGCATCCACAAGATTGCGTTTAATGAGAGCAAGGCCAATTGGGCCCAGTTCCCAGTGGTGGGCAACCGTGCCCAAAACACCCGCTTTGCGGGCGCCATTGGCCACAATGACAGTGCCCGGTTGAGGAAGCTCCGGGGCGGAGCCATCGATGTGCACCATGGCCAAAACACGGGGTGATTTACCCAGGTTTTGCACGCGTGCCACAGTCTCCTGCCCGCGATAGCATCCCTTATTGAGATTCACCGCAGTGCCGGTGGACTCCCCAATATAGTGGAATACCTCGTGGGGGATAGAAGACTTATCCAAATCCACACCCACCCGTGGCTCCAAAGCCTCAACGCGAATCGCATCCCAGGCCAAGGAACCAATAAGACGGTAGCCATCATAAGTGCGGCGGGTCAGATGGTGGGAGACCTTATCGGCCTCACTGAAAATATCTACGCGGGTTGGGCCATTCCATGGCACCGGCGCATATTCCTGCGACATGACCTTTTGCTTCGAACCCTCAGGATGCGTGATTACTTCACGCTCAAGAATGGTGAAAATAAAGTGGTCAGTCGTCTCAATATTGACATTGGTCCAGAAACGCATGGCTTCCAGATAGCTATCAAGCTCACTCGCGGTATCCACATGCAGAAGGTAGCCATTCTCAATGGCCTGCCACACAATAATGTCAAGCACATGGCCCTGCGCATCCAAATTCAATGCGCGACCAACCGTGCCAACAGGACCCTCAAATACCTGGGAGAAAAGACTAGTAAGGAAGGAACTAGCATCAGGGCCAGTGACCTTAATAGCCTTCCTATCCAGGCGTGGATACATCATCTGCACATGGCGCTGCTCCCCAAGGGGATCACCAAAGTGAGCAATACCCTCAATATCAGGGGCAGTGATACCGCCATAGGTTTCAAGAATCTTGAGCGTTTCTGGACTCACAGTCATGATTAACCAACTACGCGCTGAAGCTGTGCGGACATATATGGCTTGAGCTCACCATTGACGTGGCGCTCATCAACCCAACCAAGCATGCCATTAGGCATAAGACCATAGAGGCGCTTGCCTGGACCAAAGCCAGCAGGGCCGGTAGCAGTCACCATGGTGGAGGCAGACTCAAGCTGCCATGCGCGCTCATTGAGTGGCTCACCATAAAGAATCTCTACAAGACCACGGGAAGAAGTAGCGGTTACCTCAATCTCATCCTTGAGGGAGATTCGCCAGAAACCAACCTCGCGCTCTACATCGCCGACCTTCTCGCCCTTATCATCCAGGCGCCAGATCAAAGACTCATAGCTCAGATAATTCTGGCCATTGTGGCTAAAGGTGAGCTGCTGGCCAAAGGCATGCTGGCCGTGCTCAGGGCTATCGGCCTCACCCTCACCGCGCCACACACCAACCAGTGGCAGCAGGGCAAGAAGGCCATCATGAATATTTGGGCCAAGGCGAAGATTCGCGGTATCGCCCTCAACTGGCAGGTCCTCCCACTGTGGGATATTGCGGTGCGCAGTGTTCTTTGCGCGCTCTGCTGCAGCGGCAACTGCCTCATTAGCATCCAGCTTTGGTGCTGGTGCGGTATTTTCGTTCTGGTTCTCTACCTGTGGTTCATTTTCAGACATATTCTGTAGTTCCTTTTCTTCTTGCTGTTTTATTTTCTAAACGGATGAACAGTCCACCACTAGCCTACTGTTTTTCCAGGGGTCGGGTTGGGTGTTTATGCATAGACGCGCCCGCCCAATAAACAGGGCGTGCTGTCATTAGGAGTAATGGTGGTGCCACAACCGCGACTGACGCGCGGGCGAATTTGTGATTATCCTGGCTGTATGACCCAATTTACAAGCCTTGATTCTGAAAAACACTCTGAGCTCTATGCTGCTGTTCATTCCGTTATTCATAACGCAACACGCGCGGATGGTATTCCACCCCTATCAGAGCAATTTCTCCTGGGCTTGGGGGATTCCCGCCTAGGTCATACGCACTTTTATCATGAGGGTGCGCTGGCGGCCCTTGCCCCAAGCGGGGATGTGGAATTAGTAGTAGACCCAGCCCGCCGCCGTGAGGGCCTGGCCACCATGCTCATGAAAGAAGTAGAGGAAGCCGCAGGGGAGCAGAACCCAAAGTATTGGGCCCACGGTAATATCCCGGCCGCGCAGGCCCTTGCCGCCAAGCGCGGATTAGTCAAGACCCGTGAGCTCTTTGTCATGGGGCGGGATGTAAGCCCCGCGCCCACCGATGATATTGCGCAGTTCGCGCCGGGCTTGGTGCTATTGAATCTGGCACAGTCCAAGGCCCTATATGGCGAGGACTTTGTTATGGAGAACTGGCTTCGTGTGAATAATGAGGCCTTTGATTGGCATCCGGAGCAGGGCGGGTGGGATCGCGCACGCCTGGAGCGTGCCCTGGAAGCAGAGTGGGTTGACCCGAATGGTATTTTCCTGCTGTGGGCAGCAGGGCAGGAGGATTCCAAGCCGGAGCTTCTTGGCTTCCACTGGACCAAGATGGAGAAGGCCACTGAGGAGGCCACTGAGGACTCTGAGAATACTTCAGCGGAGGACACTGCTGCGGGCGAGGTTTATGTGGTGGGCCTTGCTAATGCCGCGCGGGGTAAGGGTCTTGGTGGGCCTTTGACCATGGCGGGTGTGCATTATCTTGAGGCGAAGTTGCGTGCCCGTGGTGGCGGCAGGGTAGTGCTGTATGTGGAGCACGATAATGTGCCGGCGGTGCGCCTGTATGAGCAGCTTGGTTTTAGTGTGATTGAGCGCCACACGGTGTATAGCCATTCGGCATAGGTGCGGGGCTGAGACCCGGGGCAGCACGATTGGGCCGAGTCCCCGGGCAGCACGATGCAGCAGAGTAGTGCCCCGTGGCGTGGGCATGAAAAAACCGGCAGGGGGTGCCTGCCGGTTGGGGGTCTTAGCCGCCGGAGTTTTCAATATCGGCGCCGACTGGGACGGTGGGGTCTTCCGGATCATCGAGCCAGCCCTCAGGGAGGACGACCTTGCCGGGGGAGCCTTGGCGGCCGCGGGGGCCTTCGGCATCATTGGCCAGTGCAGTGGAGGAGCGCAGTGGTTCCAGCAGGGCATCGAGTTCGGCCAGGGAGGAGACGGTAGCCAGGGCGCGGCGCACATCACCGCCCACTGGGAAACCGCGAAGATACCAGCCGGCATGCTTGCGTAGGTCGCGGCAGCCCTTGACTTCACCATCATGGGCGACGAGGAGTTCCGCATGGCGGTAGATAATATCGGCGACTTCACCCAGGGTTGGTTCGCCCGGCATTTCTTTGCCATTGAGTAGGGCAGCCAGGTTGGCGAATAGCCAGGGGCGACCGAGGCAGCCGCGGCCGATGACCACGCCATCGCAGCCGGTTTGCTCCATCATGGCCACGGCATCCTGAGGGGCAAAGATATCACCATTGCCCAGCACAGGGATGGTATGGCCATGGTCGTGCATGTGTTCACGCAGGGCAGCAATTTCATCCCAGTGGGCATGGCCCGAGTAGCGCTCAGCGGCGGTGCGGGCGTGGAGGGCTACGGCGGCGGCACCGTGTTCCGCAGCAAGGCGGCCCGCATACAGGTGGGTTTTGTGCGCATCATCAATGCCCACGCGGAATTTAACGGTCACGGGGATATCGGTGCCGGCCACGCCACGCACCGCAGCATCGACAATATTGGCAAAGAGTTGGCGCTTATAGGGCAGGGCAGAGCCGCCACCGCGGCGGGTGACCTTAGGTACGGGGCAGCCGAAGTTCATATCAATATGATCAGCCAGGTTTTCTTCGGCGATCATGCGGGCAGCCTCATAGGTCCAGTGGGGATCGGTGGTGTAGAGCTGCAGGGAGCGGGGGTTTTCATCCGGGGCGAAGGTGACCATGTGCATGGTCTTTTCATTGCGCTCACACAGGGCACGGGCGGTAATCATTTCGCAGACATAGAGGCCGGAGACGGTGCCGATCTTTTCGCGCTCAATGGAGCGGCAGAGGCTACGGAATGCGACATTGGTGACGCCCGCCATGGGGGCTAGTACCACTGGGGACTTGAGGTCAAGGCTGCCAATTTTCACTCCACTAGGATACGCCATTTTGCTAGCCTTTGTTACCCGGCTGTGCCGTTTTTTAGCCCCTTCCTGCATACAAACTTTTACCCCCTGACAACGACTTTTGGCGCAAACGATGATGTTCCTGCTATTGTTAAGGGAAGTGTCCAACGACCACAGGAGGTATTCCATGGTTTCTCGTATTCCTGACCGCTTCGCGTCCTATGTCAAGACCGCTGAAGAGGCCGCTACCTTTGTCCATAATGGTGATTTGGTCGGCATGTCCGGCTTCACCGGTGCCGGTTATCCTAAGGTTTTGCCTACTGCTATCGCTGAGCGCGCCAAGGAAGCTCACGCCCGCGGCGATGAGTTTAAGATTTCGCTTCTGACTGGTGCATCCACCGCCCCTGAGTGTGATGGTGTTCTGGCTGAGGCTGATGCGCTGAAGTTCCGTAGCCCATTCCAGTCCGATCCTATTCTGCGTAATAAGATCAATGATGGCTCCATTGACTATATGGACTACCATCTCTCCGAGCTTGGTATGTATGTGGAGCAGGGCTTCTTTGGCCCTATGGATGTGGCTGTTGTTGAGGTTACCCGTATTACTGAGGACGGCCAGCTGGTTCCTAGCTCCTCGGTTGGTAATAACCTTGAGTTCTTGGCTGCTGCTAAGCGCATTATCCTTGAGGTTAATGACTGGATGAGCCTTGACCTTGAGGGCATGCACGATATTTGGGCTTTGCCTGAACTGCCTAACCGCATCCCTGTTCCTATTCTTAAGGCTGAGGATCGCATCGGCACCCCATTCATGCAGGTGGATTGGGATAAGGTTGTGGCTGTTGTTCACACCGATAATCCTGACCGTAATGCACCGTTCAAGCCTATTGATGATGGCTCCCGTAAGATTGCTGGCCACTTCCTCGACTTCCTCGAGGGTGAGGTTGCTGCTGGTCGCCTGACTTATGATGGCTATGTCATGCAGTCCGGCGTGGGCAATGTTCCTAATGCCGTGATGAATGGTCTCTTGGATTCCAAGTTTGAGAATATCAAGGCCTACACCGAGGTTATCCAGGACGGCATGGTTGATCTTATCGACGCCGGCAAGATGACCGTCGCCTCTGCTACTTCCTTCTCCCTCTCTCCTGAGTATGCCGAGAAGATGAATAATGAGGCAGCCAAGTATCGTGAGACGATCATCCTGCGCCCGCAGCAGATCTCTAATCACCCTGAGGTTATCCGTCGCCTTGGTCTCATTGCTTCCAATGGTCTTATTGAGGCCGATATCTATGGCAATGTGAACTCCACCAATGTGATGGGCTCCCGCATGATGAATGGTGTGGGTGGTTCTGCGGACTTCACCCGTAATGGCTACCTGTCCACCTTCATAACCCCGGCTGATGCCAAGGGTGGCTTGATCAGTGCGATTGTCCCATTCTGTGCTCATATCGACCACACCGAGCAGGATGTGAAGGTCATTATCACGGAGCACGGCTATGCGGATCTTCGCGGCCTCTCTCCACGCCAGAAGGCTCCAAAGATTATTGCTTTGGCTTCTCCTGAGTACCGTCCAGCTCTGGAAGAGTACTATGAGCGTGCACTGAAGGTGGCTGAAACCAATAAGATGATGCAGGTTCCTCATGACCTTGCAACCGCTTTTGATTTCCACCGTCGCTTCATTGAGACTGGCTCCATGAAGCTTAGCTAATGCTTGAGTATGCCCAGTTTGTCATGACGTGAATAACTGGGTATACTTAACCCTTGCATGTCTGAGGTTTTCCTCTGTATATGCGTGGGCCTTTAGCTCAGTTGGTAGAGCTACGGACTTTTAATCCGCAGGTCG
>JAUMTX010000030.1 GCA_030530985.1 Corynebacterium sp. | reverse complement strand
CAAAAGGCATCTCCACTCCTCAAAGATAAACTCCAAGAAACGGGTACAGGTGCAATTGTTTGCTAATTCACAGTTTTAGGGTAGGCTTTAGTAGGTTAGCGTCACCTAAAGGAGATATTTTGAAACGCCCATACATAATGCGCGCAACATTGGCCGCTACACTCGGCCTCGCACTTGCCACACCAATCGCAGTGGCACCCCACAATGCTTCATTTGCTGCTACTACTGTTATAAGCTCTAAGCAGCTTGCTTTGCCTGATGATTTTTCTTTGAATCAAGTTCTAGCGGACGAAGCACGTCAACGCGTATATCTCGCTAGTGAAGCGGAGGGAAACGCAGTAATTCGTTGGATGGATGCCGAGGGTAATCTGGATGAGAATTCAATTGTCCTTCCATTCGGCCAAATTAGTGACTTGGCACTTAGTGCTGACGGATCCAAACTCTATGTTCTTGCATACCGAGATACCCATCTTGCAGTGGTTGACCTTGCGACTAACTCCGTTGTTCAAACTATTACCACGACCAGCAAGTTCGCTGCAGGCCTCGTTGTTGATACCGATGAAGACAAGCTCTATTACTGGGAGTCCAATAAGTTCTTCGCCGTTAACCTCGAGGACTCCTCGATTTCCGAGATTAAGCTCTCGAATGATAAGTATCCGCGATATAAGGATGCAGTCTACGATCCAGTGAATAAAGTGCTCTGGGTGTCTGTATATGCAGATAAGGCGATCACTGCATACTCAACCATTACAAATTCATGGGTGAGCTCAGTTCAAATTGCTATCACGGATGTCACTTTTGATGGGGAACCGCTTGGCGGCCGCGCTAATGACCTTGCCATTGATCCCGAATTGGGATTGCTCCATGTTCGAGTATCTCCGACATCATCGGAAAAATGGACTAAAGACAAGCTCGTTTCGATCGATGTAAAGGCGCTGGGTAGGGACGCAGGCATTGTTGGAACGCCAATCCCGATTGGTGTCGGCACTGCCCAACTTATTGTCGGACCAAATCATGATGTGTATGTTCTGGCCGCAGAGTCGAATACTATCGACTTGATTGATTCAGATACCTGGACGGTACAAGACACTATCGACTTTGTTGCCAGTGGGGCAGCAAATGGCTCAGGTCTAGGCAATAAAAATTCCTTCTATTTCACGCTGTTGGGTGGCAATCTCTATACTGCGCATTCATATGCTGCTGGTGAATTCACCGGAGCTCATATTAGCGTGAATTCGCTCAGCCCAAGTCCGACTAACCCAGCAACACGTGAGCGCGCCGAAGGTAATCCAGATCCCGATGTTGAAGTGGTTAACCAAGAGTGGACCGGCCCAGCGGCACCTACAGCAAGCGAAGCACCTCAAGGTTCCCTAGTTCAAACATTCACCGATGCTGCTTTTACCTGGGACCTGAATAATTATATGAGCGCTTGGGCGCCGTCAGCTTTGGGTAAGGTGACCTCTGTCAAAGAAAATGGCGCCACTAACTTTACATTTAGTGACGGTACTGGTTGGTATAACCCCGAGACCGGTGAAGCTGATATCGTCTGGAGCGACGGCATTCATATCGCCCATTACCCAACCTTGGCCCCTCAGGTAACTACCACCTTTGGTAACCCACGATTGGTTATTGATGCTGCTGGTAATGGAAGTATTACTGTAGATGTGACTTGGACGCTGCCGGACAATGCGGCAGAGGGCTATAAGCGTGTAACTATCGCAACTTTCAGTAATGCTACGTTAATCGCGACGGACGATGCTCAGAATGCGGGCAAGAAGGTTCTGAGTCTGACTGCAACGCCAGACTATAAGGGTCGCGCATATACAGACTCGGCTGGAAAGCAGCATGCCGATTCCTTCCCAGCTGACTGGATTGAAGCCTTTGATACTTCCATGCAGGCATGGTGGATGAAGACCAATGCCTCCATGAGCAACCAGAAGGTTCCGAATCCGTTCACGCTGAACATGAAGGTTAGCGCCGAGGCAGCAGAAGCTGCCCTGAATCCTTCCAGCGCAAGTGAAACAGATAACTCCAGCGAGCCAAGTACGCCAGGCAATACCAATCCGGATTCTCCTGCGGACAACCAAGAGCCAGCGACACCTAATACTAATAATCCAGGTGGCACCGCGGCTCCGGCAGATGTGAATCCAGAACACATCAAGTCCGGCCAGGTCAAGGATGCAAGTTTGAGCTGGGCATTCAACCAGAACATTTTCAATGGTGGCATCCCATTTGGAAAGTCCAACTTCCTTTCGGCTGGTCATAGCGATGGCTATGCAGGTACCTACAAGACCACTGATGGTGCAGTAAGCATTCACCACGGCCAGGATGTTCCAACGTGGGATACCCGCCACGATTATGTGGATTCTGCAACCGGTCAAAGCTTCAGCCTCACAGGTGGTACAGGCACTGTTAACGAGGATGGCTCAGGCACAATTACCTGGCCTGAGGGTGCAGTCTCGGTTAATTATTATGGCGGTCTTGTCCCATTCTGGTTTGAAAACTTCAAGCTTGAGGTCGATGCGTCTGGTAACGGCACCCTCTATGCCGATCTTGGTGGTTACCAGGGTGACCGTAACAACCCGACTGAGCGCAATCTGCTCGCAACCAGGCAGAACCAGGTCATCGGTACCTTTAGTAATGTGAAGCTCTCTACTGATGGCACGCTTAAGGCGACCCCGCAGTGGGATAATGTCAGCATTCCGAGTCCAAAGCCCTCCGAAGCTGCTGCTCAGGATACTACTGGTGCACACTGGGGTGCGTGGACTCCAGATGTAGTGAACTTCCACTATGCCACCGGTTTGAACTCCTACTTCTATTCTGCTGGAGAAGATGACTATATCGAAAAGCGCCCAAGCCAAATCACGCTGAATTTCACTCCACAGGAGGACACTACTGCGGGTGACAGTGAGGAAACGAGTGCCACTACCACTGTAACAACGACGGTTACCACCACTGTTACTACAGCAGAGACTACTTCTGAGACCGCAACTGAAACCACGACCGTGGCAACAACAGTACCAACTACTGTCAGTCATACCACCACGGTAACTCAGCCAGGTGCCGGTAATGGTGGGGCAGCGACAGTAACCGCTACTGTAACCTCCACCGAGACTGCTGCACCATCGACATCAGCAGCAACTGAGAGTGCTGCGGAAGAGCCTGCAGCTGCGGACACTGAGCAGAAGAAGCCAGGTTTTGGTGACACAGTCAAGAATTTCTGGAATGCGCTCATTTCCTTCTTCGGAAGTGGCTTCCGCTCAGTTCTTGGGTTCTTTGCAGTGATTCTCTATCCACTGACCATGCTGTTCAAGTAATGGCAAATACCGTGGGCTAATACCTTGGCCCAATATTTGAGTCCAGAACATTAGGTGGCTTGACCCCGGCATTAGCCGGGGTCTTTCTACTTTATAAGGAAGATTTCCTATGCGAGAATCTGCACGAAGCAGGCATCAACCAGCATGAACATAAACGACTAGAAAATAGGTACGATGGTAGACGTGAGCTCAAAACTTCTTCTCATTGATGGCCATTCCATGGCATTCCGCGCCTTCTATGCGGTGCGTGCCGACAGATTTACCACCAAGGATGGCCAGCACACTAATGCTGTTTATGGCTTCCTGCGTATGCTGTCCAAGGTAGTGAACGAGGAAAAGCCAACCCATCTTGGTATTGCATTCGACCTGCATGGGCCAACCTTCCGCTCCGATATCTTCCCGGAGTACAAGGCACAACGCCCGCCAGTGCCAGAGGAATTCATTGGTCAGGTGGAGCTAATCCAAAACGTGCTGCGTGCCCTGGGTATTCCTATTTATACCCGCGAGGGCTACGAGGCCGATGATGTTTTGGCGTCGATAAGCGTGGCAGCAACTGAGCAAGGCATGCCAACCAGTATTCTCACCGGTGACCGCGACTACTTCCAGCTGGTCAACGATAATGTGACCGTCCTGTACCCAATCAAGGGCGTAACCGAACTGGGGCGTTTTGACCCAGCCGGTGTGGAGGCCAAGTATGGGCTGACCCCAGTGCAATACCCAGACTTTGCGGCCCTGCGTGGCGACCCATCCGATAACCTGCCGGGCGTTCCAGGTGTGGGTGAGAAGACTGCCCAAAAGTGGATTGTGACCTATGGTTCCCTCCAAGGCCTCATTGAGCATGCTGAGGAAATTAAGACCAAGGCCGGTGCTAACTTCCGTGAGCGCATCGACCAGGTGCGCATGAACCGCGAGATCACCGAAATGATTCGTGACCTCGACTTTGAGCCAGGCATTGATGGCATGATCATGCCTGAATATAATGAGGGCGCGGTAAGCGAAGTCATGAATGCGCTTAACTTTGGTACGCAGATTCGTGGGGTAGTGCGCAGTGCCTTCTCTAAAGAAGGCAAGCCAGAAGCCCAGCCACAACTAGAAACTGTATCCAGCGGCCTGCCTGAATGGCTGGCAGCTGCGGGGCAGAAGCCAGTGAGCATCTATGTTCTTGGTGACGGCAGCCCACATAATGGCAGTGCCAAGAGCTTTGCCCTTGCCTGCGGTGAGCAGCCAATCTTTGCCACCACCTTTGAAGACTTGGATGTATTTGATACCCCAGTCTTCGCTGATTTTATTAGTGGCACGCACCCCAAGCACTTCCATGATGCGAAATCAGCATGGCATGCGCTGACCGGCCAGGGTTTTGAGCTACTCAAGGACGGCAGCTCCATCGCTGAGGATGTATTCCTCGCCGCCTACCTGCTTGCCCCAGGTGATCGTAACTTTGATATTCAGAGCTTGGCGTCCGCCTACCTGGATTGGGAACTACCTGGTCTGCCAGAGAAGAAGACTGACACCCTGAGCCCAGCCGAGGAAATCCAGGTCATTGCCGGTTTTGCCCAGGCGATTGATAAGCTTGCCCCTGTTTTGGTGTCCAAGCTCAAGGAAATTGAGTGTGAGCGCCTCTACCGCGAAATGGAACTTCCATTGCTGCCTTTGCTGGCACAGATGGAGGACCGTGGTATTGCCGTTGATGGCGATAAGCTCGCGGAACTGCTCAAGGAATGGGAAGCCAAGGTTGAGGCCGAACTCACCGCTGCCCGCCAGCTGGTTGGGGATCCAAAGCTCAATCTCTCTAGCCCAAAGCAGCTGCAAACTGTTCTCTTTGAACAATTGGATCTACCAAAGACCAAGAAGACGAAGACGGGTTATTCCACCGCAGCCAAGGAACTAGAAGCCTTGGCGGTGGCACACCCTCACCCATTCTTGGATCACCTCATGGCCCACCGTGAGTACCAGAAGCTCAAGAGCATTGTTGAGGGTTTGGTTCGCGCCATTCAAAGCGATGGTCGCATTCACACCACCTTCAACCAGACTGTCACCGCTACCGGTCGTCTGTCCTCCACGGAACCGAACCTGCAAAATATTCCGGTTCGCACCGAGGCGGGTCGCCGTATTCGTAGCTGCTTTATTGTTGGCTCCGGCTATGAGACTCTGCTCACCGCCGACTATTCGCAGATCGAAATGCGCGTGATGGCCCACGGCTCCGGGGATGAAGGCCTTATTGATGCTTACCAGCGCGGTGAGGACCTCCATAACTATGTGGGTTCCCGTGTCTTTGATGTTCCAACCGACCAGGTGACCCCTGAACTACGCCGCCGCGTCAAGGCCATGTCCTATGGTCTGGTTTATGGCCTTTCCCCTTATGGTCTAGCCGCACAGCTTGACATTAGCCCGGGTGAGGCCAGCCAGATTATGGATAACTACTTCCTGCGCTTTGGTGGCGTGAAGCGCTACCTGGATGCCATTGTGGACCAGGCTCGCACCGATGGCTACACGGTTACTATGTATGGTCGCCGCCGCTACCTGCCGGATTTGAATTCCAGCAACCGTCAGCTCCGTGATGCCGCTGAGCGTGCCGCACTGAATGCCCCAATTCAGGGTACCGCTGCCGATATCATCAAGGTGGCCATGCTCAAGGTGGATGCGGCCCTGCGTGAGGCCGGTTTGAAGTCCCGCCTGCTCCTGCAGATCCACGATGAACTTATTGTGGAAGTCTCCCCAGGCGAGGAGGCGGAGGTTACCGCACTGGTTCAAAGCAATATGGATGCTGCCGCAACCCTGCGCGTCCCACTGGAGGTTTCCTCCGGTGTGGGCCCGAACTGGGAGGATGCAGCCCACTAAAGAGGTATGGCGCTCACCAATTGGTGAGCGCCACTCTTCTATTTATGTATAGCTACAGGAGCTAGGAGCTAAACGGGAAAGCACTAGAAAGGCTACCTGCCACTGCGCTGGTGCTATCAACCGCAGTGCCCTTAGCAATCGCGGTATTGGCCCAGGCTGGGCTTGGGGTAGCGCTAGTAGCACCCTTGAACATGTCAAGGAAACCGGCATTATTATTGCGGTTTACATTACGCACATCCCAGTTGGTGACATCCGGATTTGCCTTGGTCGCATCCGCAAACATGCGAATCATGCTGGTTACCTTGGATGTATCCCAGTTGGCCACATTTGGGTTCGCATTGGTCACACCATCAAACATGGAGTCCATATTGGTGACCTTGGAAGTATTGAGCTTCTCAGTGCCAATAATCTGGCCCTGCCAACCCCAGAACAAACCGCCGGAACCTTCGGGCAGCATCATTGCGTTATCGAAGATGATGGATGCATCTGCGGAATTGGCCTTAAACTTGGCCACAAGCTCGGTGAACTCATCATATGGAAGGGTAGCAGCGGAAGATTCCGCGCTTACATGGAGTTCCTTGGTTTCTGGATTCCACGTGAAGGTGACCTTGTGCCACTGCTGAGTGGAAAAGTCATAAGAATCCACAGTCTGGCTACCAGCCGCATCCACACTCAGGGTGATGGTTGCCAACTGGCCGGACACTGCTGGCCACTTATCCTCATCGGCACGAGCAGTAGTGGCACCACTCAATGCCACTGCGCCTGCCAGGAAACCGGCAAAAAACTTTTTGGAAATACGCATAATAAAAATAGTACGCCTTAAAGGAACTACAGTGCGGATTGGCCCACTAAAGCAGCAGCAAAAACTTACTCTGGTTTATGTGCGACGAAAATAGCAGTGCCAGGGAAGAGCTCGCCGCGCAGTCGGGACCACTGGCCCCAGGTCTCATTCAGATCCGCTGGCCACTCTGGCTCAATGAAATCATCCAGGATAAAACCTGCCCCAATCAGCTCGCGAATACGGTCCGATAGTGTGCGGTGGTGCTCCACATAGGTGTACTCACCAGTGAAAGGATCCTGCTCACTATAAGGCGTCCGATCAAAATAAGAGGTATAAACAGTAAGCCCGCGCTCTGTCGGATCATCCGGGAAAATCCACCGCATTGGGTGCGTCACACTAAAGACAAAGCGCCCACCCGGCTTAAGCAGACCATAGACCTCTCGCATGAGCTCCGCAGTATCAGCGACAAAGGGAATGGCGCCAAAGACGGAAAAGACCGTATCAAAACTCTCCGGCGCAAAAGGCATGGCATGCGCATCCGCTTGGAGCAGCAGTGGCCTAGCATCAACCAAATCATCCGAGGAAGCATCCACTTCGGCGCTAAATTGCGGTGCCTTGCGCAACATAGCTGAGGAAATATCAAAGCCAATGACAGTGGCTTCCGGGTGGTGCTTAGCCAACCAGGTGGAACATGGGGCAGAGCCGCAGCCAAGTTCCAAGGTTGTGCCGGGGTTATCCCCAAGCAGGTTAATGTCCTTCTCGTGGAGCATCTCCGGCGACCAATAAAAGCTGGTCAGGTAATTAGAATGCTCCTCGTGATAGTTATCCGCATCCAGGTCCCACCAATGACGATTTGCCTTAGCGGAATTAGTAGAATCAGGGCCAGGGGAGTGCGGTGTGGTCATTTTTCGGCTTTCTGCGGGTAGATGCGGGTATTGATCCTGCGGTTCTTGTTGCATTAGTGGGATTACTAGGCTAAACTTATAGAGCGTGTCTGCATTGTTGATTCTACGCGGGTAAGACATAGGAAGGCCCACGTTAAGTCAAGGCCGACACATAATTGTCCAAAACTATCTTCCTATAAAATTCGGAGCAATTTACATGCCCACCAATTCTACCCCTCAGGTAGCTGTTAACGACTTCGCCTCTGATGAGGAGTTCCTCAAGGCAGTCGACGCCACCATTAAGTACTTCAATGATGGCGATATTGTTGAGGGTACCGTTGTTAAGGTTGACCACGATGAGGTTCTCCTCGACATCGGATACAAGACCGAAGGTGTAATTCCTTCCCGTGAGCTTTCCATCAAGCACGACGTTGACCCAGGTGAGGTCGTTCACGTCGGTGACGAGATCGACGCTCTGGTTCTCACCAAGGAGGACAAGGAAGGCCGTCTGATTCTCTCCAAGAAGCGTGCACAGTACGAGCGCGCTTGGGGCCAGATCGAGCAGCTTCAGGCTAATGACGAGCCAGTTATGGGTACCGTCATTGAGGTTGTCAAGGGTGGTCTTATCCTTGACATCGGCCTGCGCGGCTTCCTTCCTGCTTCCCTCGTTGAAATGCGTCGCGTCCGCGATCTCGACCCATACATCGGTCAGCAGATCGAGGCTAAGATCATTGAGCTCGACAAGAACCGCAACAATGTTGTTCTTTCCCGTCGCGCTTGGCTCGAGCAGACCCAGTCTGAGGTTCGCTCTGAGTTCCTGCACCAGCTGCAGAAGGGCCAGGTCCGCAAGGGTGTCGTTTCCTCCATCGTCAACTTCGGCGCATTCGTCGACCTTGGCGGCGTAGACGGTCTCGTTCACGTATCCGAGCTGTCCTGGAAGCACATTGATCACCCAACCGAGGTTGTCGCTGTTGGCGATGAGGTTACCGTTGAGGTTCTCGACGTTGATCTCGACCGCGAGCGCGTTTCCCTCTCCCTGAAGGCAACCATGGAGGATCCATGGCGCGTCTTCGCTCGTACCCACGCTGTTGGCCAGATCGTTCCTGGTAAGGTCACCAAGCTTGTTCCATTCGGTGCGTTTGTTCGCGTCGAAGAGGGTATCGAGGGCCTCGTTCACATCTCCGAGCTCGCTGAGCACCACGTTGAGGTTCCAGACCAGGTCGTCAAGGTTGACGATGAGGTTATGGTTAAGGTTATCGACATCGACCTCGAGCGTCGTCGTATCTCCCTCTCCCTCAAGCAGGCTGATGAGGACTACACCGAGGAGTTCGACCCATCCAAGTACGGTATGGCCGATTCCTACGACGAGCAGGGTAACTACATCTTCCCTGAGGGCTTCGATCCTGAGACCAACGAGTGGCTCGCAGGCTTCGAGACCCAGCGCGCTGAGTGGGAGGCTCGCTATGCTGAGGCAGAGCGTCGCCACCAGGCTCACGGCGTTCAGGTTGCTAAGAACCACGCAGCTGCTGCTGAGGCTGCTGCTAAGAACGCTGAGAAGGGCGAGTACTCTTCTGAGCAGGCTGCTGCTCCGGCTGCCGCTCCAGCTGAGTCCACTGGCTCCCTCGCTTCCGATGAGCAGCTTGCTGCTCTCCGCGAGAAGCTCGCTGGCAACTAAGCTACAGCTACCGCAACTAGATTCTTCTAGTGCTAAGACCCCATCTTCGGATGGGGTCTTTTTTTTGTTTGTGCTCATTACACCACAAGCATCCAAAGCATGCCACAAGCAGTACCCTCGATCTCACACAGCGTAGGACCTGTAATAGGGCCCATAAAACCCACAAAATGTGGGACGAATGGGCCATTTTTGGTTGCTTTTCCAATATCGTGTCCGAATTCACACATTTGCCATGATCAGCACGTCTGATAAATAACGTTGCACTCCTTTGTGCTGGTAGTTGAGATTTTTTATTTGGGTACAAGTGTGCAGGAAGCAACATTATTGTGGGAAATCGGACACAATTATGTGGGTTTTCCAACATTACTTGTATGGACTGGTTGTATTTGTTTGGGTTTCGGGCTATTGTTGTTGTGTTGCGACAGCCGATTCCATGGTTCCCAGGAGGTACCGCTAAGGCTGTTCCTACTAACTCAGTTTTCCCACAGACATGAAAGGTTGCCATGGCGACACAGATTGCCACTACTGCGCAGCTTATTCTCGAGAAGGCTGGCGGCGCTTCTAACGTCGTTACCCTTACTCACTGCGCTACCCGTCTGCGCTTCCAGCTTGCAGACCAGTCCAAGGTAGACAAGGACGCGATTGACGCGGATCCTGATGTTCTCGGTGTGGTGCTTCAGGGCACCAATGGCCTTCAGGTCATCATGGGTGGCGGCGTAGCCGACTACTACCATGAGATTCTTCAGCTCCCAGGCATGGCCTCCAAGGCCGGCGCTGAGGACAAGGCTGCTAGCACTGAAGAGAAGGCTACCGGCTGGCGCGGTCGTGTTGACTACGCCTTCGAGTTCCTCTCTGATACCTTCCGTCCAGTTCTTTGGGCTCTGCTTGGTGCCTCCCTCATCATCACCCTGCTGGTGCTTGCCGATACCTTCGGCATCCAGGACTTCCGTGCTGAAGAGCAGCCACCAACATTCCAGTTCATGCACGCCATGTGGAAGTCCGTATTCTACTTCCTCCCAATCATGGTGGGTGCAACTGCGGCCCGTAAGCTGGGTGCCAATGAGTTCGTTGGTGCTGCTATCCCAGCAGCCCTCCTGACCCCACAGTTCATCAGCCTCGGTGAAGCTGGCGAGACCATCCGTGTCTTCGGCCTTCCAATGGTTCTGAATGACTACTCCGGTCAGGTATTCCCTCCAATGATTGCCGCCATCGGCCTGTTCTGGGTTGAGAAGGTTCTGAAGAAGGTCATTCCGACCGCTGTTCACATGGTCTTCGTTCCATTCTTCTCCCTGCTGGTCATGATCCCATTGACCGCCTTCCTGCTCGGCCCATTCGGTATCGGCATTGGTAATGGCATCTCCTCTCTCCTGAGCGCTGTCAATAACTTCTCTCCATTCGTCCTCTGCATCCTGATTCCGATGCTCTACCCATTCCTGGTTCCACTGGGTCTGCACTGGCCACTCAACGCCATCATGATTCAGAACATTGCAACCATGGGTTATGACTTCATCCAGGGCCCAATGGGTGCATGGAACTTCGCAGCCTTCGGTCTCTCCGCTGGTGTTCTCGCTGTTTCCATCCGTGAGCACAACTCTCAGATGCGTCAGATCACCATTGGTTCCACCATGGCCGGTCTGCTCGGTGGTATTTCTGAGCCAACCATTTACGGTGTTCTCCTTCGCTTCAAGCGCACCTATCCTGCGCTTCTCGCGGGCTGTTTCTCCGGTGGTCTGGTAATGGCCCTGTGGGGCACCATCACTGGCAATGACATCATTGCTAATGCCTTCGTCTTCACCTCCTTGCTGACCATCCCAGCCATGACCCCAATGGCCGGTTATGCACTGGGTATCTTCACCGCATTCTTCGTTTCCTTCTTCTGGGTATTCTTCCTCGATTACCGCTCCAAGGAAGAGAAGGAAGCAGCTCTTGCTAATATCGCTGCTGCTAAGAACGGCTCTGCCGCTCCTGCACCAGCTGCAGCCCCAGCTCAGGCTGAGGCTCCTGCCAAGGAAGAAGCTCCTAAGGCTCCAAAGCCAGCTTTCGTTCCTGGCGCCAAGATTGAAATTGCCTCCCCACTTGAGGGCAAGGCAGTAGCTATCGAAGAAATTCCGGATCCAGCATTCGCTTCCGGTGCACTCGGTAAGGGTATTGCCATCTGGCCAACCACCAACACCGTGGTTGCTCCTGCTGATGCGACCGTGATTGCTGTTCAGTCCTCCGGCCACGCTGTTGGTCTTACCCTGGACTCCGGCATTCAGATGCTCATCCACGTCGGTATCGACACCGTTCAGATGAATGGCGACGGCTTTACCGTTCACGTTGAGCGCAAGCAGAAGGTCAAGAAGGGCGACCTGCTCATCACCTTCGATCCTGAGAAGATCAAGGCCGCTGGTTACCCACTGGTTACCCCAGTCCTGGTGTCCAACACCAAGAAGTTCGCTGATGTTGAAGGCTTCCCAGCCGAATCCGTCAAGCAGGGTGACCACGTCATCACCACCACTGCAAAGTCTGAGTAATCTACTGCTTAGAAGCACTTACGTGGGAGTTCTCCTAATGGAGACTCCCACTTTTTTGTGCCCGGATAATTGCTTCGATACTTAAGGCATTGTCACTTCGGCTGAAGCGTTCACAATGCTTTATGGTTTATCGGCTTCAACGTTCAGGCCTCATTTGCACGAGGTTTTTGGGCGGTAGATTTTCTGGGTCGCGTTGCTTTAGCGGATGGATGCTATTGGAGCAAGATCGCAAAAAGCGGAAGAGCTTATACGGCTCTTCCGCTTTTTTATCCTGATGGGGAAGGTATTAGCTGCTTACAGTGGCGCCCCAAGCAGCAGCAAGCTGGTCGTCCCATTCGACAATCTTCTTGCGTTCGCGACCCTCGGCCTCACCAAGGCGGCGCTCCTCAGCGTCGAGCTGGTACCAATCCTGCCAAGAGGTGGTGCGAATATTCTTCGCCTCAAGGAACTCATAGATTGCATCAAGTTCAGGCTTTGCTGGGGCAGTAAGCTTGCCATCATTGAAATCCTGGAGGAGAAGATCAATGGTCTCCTTGGCATCACTCTTGGTATTGCCAATCAGTCCCACTGGGCCACGCTTAATCCAGCCGGTGGCATAGAGGCCAGGAATTGGGGTGGTGGAATCAGCGCTTTCCAAGATATGGCCGCCGTCATTAGGAAGTACGAGCTTCTTGTCGTCGAAAGGCAAGCCAGGAACAGGATCGGACTGGTAACCAACAGCGCGGTACACTGCCTGAACAGGCCAATCAGTGAATTCACCGGTGCCGACTACATTGCCATCACCAGTAAGCTTGGTGCGCTCAGTGCGGATACCAATGACTTCATTATCATCATTGGTAAGAACCTCAGTTGGGGATTCAAAGAGGTGAATGTGGAGCAGATGCGGGGCCTGCTTTGGTTCACGGATGGCATAGTGCTCAAGGGTCTGGCAGGTCAGATCCACAGACTTGGATGCCTGACGGGCCTCGATGGAGGCCTCATCATAATCAATATCCTCAGGGCTCACAACAACATTGATAGTTGGGGAGTGGTCAAGCTCCTTAAGCTCCTGCGGGGTGAACTTGACTTGTGCTGGGCCACGGCGACCGAAAACATGCACCTCACGGGCCTTATTCTTCTTGAGATTCTCGTAGACATTATCAGGGATCTCAGTGACATGAAGCTCATCAGCAGTTTTGGCCAGCACGCGGGAAATATCCAGGCCCACATTGCCCACGCCAACAACTGCAACCTGCTCGGCGCTCAAATCCCAGTTGCGGTCAAAGCGTGGGTTGCCATCATAGAAGCCGACAAACTCGCCAGCACCAAAGGAACCCTTGGCGTCAATGCCAGGAATTGGCAGGTCACGGTCAGCAACAGCGCCGGTTGAGAAGATAATCGCATCATAAAACTCGCGGAGTTCATCAACCTGGACGTCACGGCCAATAGTCACATTGCCAATAAAGCGGATCTGTGGGTTATCCAGAACTCGGTGTAGGGCAGTGATAATGCCCTTAATACGTGGGTGGTCCGGGGCAACACCATAGCGGATGAGGCCGAATGGGGCTGGCATTTGCTCAAAGAGGTCAATGCGTGCCTCAGGGTAGTTCTTGAGCAAAATATCGGAGGCATAAATACCGGCTGGGCCTGCGCCAATAACGGCTACGCGCATAGGGGTGTTCCTTTCACATGGATTTGTGGTGAGTTTGATGGCCAGGGGATCTGGCGCAGTGATTAGTTAATATTCGCGGGGCCGTGCCTGCCGCATAAGGCGGAAGTGATTCCTTATGTGGCCGGCAGGCACGGAATGAACAGAACTGTCTAAAAATTAATTCTCCACTAGACAGTGTGTTCTATTTAAGATTAGCCGGTTTTGTGTGCTTTGGTCAAACAATGTTGATAACCTGCACTTTTTAGTAGACTGATCGGTTAAATTTGCATAGACCGGTTGGTATGTTTATGATGGTATTCAAGCCCGAACGGTTAATGAAGATTAAAGACGAAGATTACAGATTTTGAATTTTTGCTTCAGGGCCGGACTTATTTATTTAGTTTTAGATTCCCCATTCAATGAAGGATTAGTAATGACCACGACAACACGACCAGCAGCCAGGGCGGCGCGTAAGCCAAAGCCGGAAGGGCAGTGGAAGATTGATGGCCAGGAGCCGCTTAATGATGATGAGCGCCTGAAGCAGGAATCCCCAGCCCTTGAGGTGCGCGAGCGCATTATTAACCTTTATTCCAAGCAGGGTTTTGATTCCATCCCAGCCGAGGATCTTGCCCCACGCTTTAAGTGGGTGGGTATGTATTCCCAGCGCCGCCAGGACTTGGGTGGTGAGGAAACCAGCCGACTGAGCAATGAAGAACTGCAGGATAAGTACTTCATGATGCGCGTTCGCTTCGATGGCGGTCGTGTTAGCCCTGAGCAGCTGCGTGTAGTTGGCGAGATTTCCCGCGATTTTGCGCGCGGAACCGCAGACTTTACCGACCGTCAGAATGTGCAGCTTCACTGGATTCGCGTGGAGGATGTCCCAGAGATTTGGCGCCGCTTGGATGCTGTTGGTCTGTCCACCCTTCTTGGTTGCGGTGACGTACCCCGCGTTATCCTGGGTAGCCCAGTAGCTGGCATTGCTGCTGATGAGATTATTGATGCAAGTCCGGCCATTGATGAGGTTCTGGAGTCTTATCTTCGTAATCCGGAATTCCAGAACCTGCCACGTAAGTTCAAGTCCGCCATTTCTGGCCGCCAGGACATTACCCATGAGATTCAGGACCTGGCCTTCATCGGTTCCGTCCACCCAGAATTCGGTCCTGGCTTTGATGTTTATGTTGGTGGCGGCTTGTCCACCAACCCAATGCTTGCCCAGCGCCTGGGTGTATGGGTGCCACTGGAGCGTGTAGCTGAAGTGTGGGGCGGTGTGCTTGGTCTCTTCCGTGATTATGGCTTCCGCCGCATGCGTAACCGTGCCCGTCTGAAGTTCCTGGTTGCCCAGTGGGGTGTGGAGAAATTCCGCGAAATTCTCGAAACTGAATATCTCACCGGCCCTTTGGAATCTGGCCCTGCAGCCCCAGTTGATCCACGTGGTCGCGATAATATTGGCGCCCACCTGCAAAAGGATGGCCGCTACTATGTAGGCGCCAAGCCAACTGTTGGCCACGCCACCGGTGAGCAGCTCATTAAGATTGCTGACTTGGCTGAGTCCTACGGCTTGACCCGCCTGCGCACCACAGTAGAGAAGGAACTCCTCTTCCTTGATATTGAGAAATCCAAGGTGGAGGAATTCCAGGACGCATTGGACAGCGTCGGCCTGTATGCCCGCCCATCCGAGTTCCGCCGCGGCATTGTTTCCTGCACCGGCCTGGAGTTCTGCAAGCTGGCACTGGTCACCACCAAGGCACGTGCCATCAAGCTGGTGGACCAGCTGGAGGATCGCATTGGTGACTTGGACGTACCAATCAAGATTTCCCTCAATGGTTGCCCTAACTCCTGCGCCCGCACCCAGGTTGCCGATATTGGTCTTAAGGGCCAGATTGTCACCAATGATGAAGGTGAGCGCGTGGAAGGCTTCCAGGTTCACCTTGGTGGTGCCCTTGGTTTTAATTCCGATTGGGGTCGCAAGCTTCGTGGACACAAGGTCACTAGCGCCGAGCTCGATGACTATGTAGTCCGCTTGGTTACCAAGTACAAGGAGCAGCGCACCGAGGGTGAGCAGTTCCGCGAATGGGTAACCCGAGCAGCAGAGGAGGACCTCCAGTGAGTAGCCGCGTAAGCCCAAATCCGAATAGGCGCCACCCACTCTACTGCCCATATTGCAGCAGTGAGGCCCTCTTCCCAGAGGCTGATGATGACTTTGCCTGGTCCTGCATTGACTGCACCCGCGTATTCACCATCGCCTATATCGGACAGAATGACCCGATTAACCGCCCAAGTCCCAGCCCATCAACCCATGAGGCTTACGTAGCCTCCATCAATCGCAGTTAAGGAAGCCCATGTTTTCCATTAAAACCAGCACCACGGCCATCAGGCCAGGAAAGCCTGAGGTCTACGACTTTGTTGAAAAATATGCTGATGATCTCTATGACGCAAGTGCCGCCGAGATTCTAAGCACTGTCAATGATCATTTCCCAGAGGAGTTTGGCATTACCGTCACTCTCTCCATGGAAAATACGGTTCTGGCAGAACTGGCAGCCCGCCACCTTCCTCGTGCGGACTTCCTCTTTCTCGATACTGGCTTTCACTTTCCAGAAACCCTCGAGACTGCAGCTGCAGTAGAGGCCAGGTACTCCCAAAAGCTCGTGCGGGCCGTACCGAAGAATCCGGAAGCCGCACCAAAGGGAACATGGAAGGTCAATCCGACCCTGTGCTGCGATATCCGTAAAGTGGAGCCACTTAATTCCAGCCTCAGTAACTATGACGCCTGGGTGACGGGTCTTCGCCGTAGCGATAACCCGCTTCGTGCTAATACCCCGGCTGTGGAGGTGGATAAGAATGGTCGACTCAAGATTAACCCCATCGCCTCCTGGACCTTGGAGGAAACAGAGGAATTTGAGCGGGCCAATGGGCTCATCCGAAACCCGCTGATTGACCAGGGCTATCCCTCCATTGGTTGCTGGCCTTGCACCAAGAAGGTGGCCCCGGGTGAGGATCCCCGTTCTGGCCGCTGGGCTGGATTCGACAAAACTGAATGCGGACTACATACATAGAGAAAAGAGCAGGAAATGACCACAACCATTACTAAAAGCACCACTGAAAAATCATCTACCCAAACAGCTACTACTTTGCCCCCACATTTGAAGGCCTTGGAGGATGAATCCATCGCCATTATCCGTGAGGTGGCTGGCCAGTCCGATAAGGTGGCGCTGCTTTTTTCCGGCGGTAAGGACTCTGTTCTTGTTTATGAACTAGCCAAGCGTGCACTTGGTGGCTCTGTCCCATTCGAGCTACTCCATGTGGATACAGGGTTTAACTTTCCCGAGGTTATTGACTTCCGTGACCGCCTGGTAGAGCGCGATGGTGTGAAGCTGCGCGTGGCCCTGGTCCAGGATTGGATTGACCGCGGTGTGCTGCAGGAGCGCCCTGATGGTTCCCGTAACCCACTCCAGACTGTGCCACTGGTAGAGACCATCGCCGAACAGGAATATGATGCCGTACTTGGTGGTGCGCGCCGCGATGAAGAGCGTGCCCGCGCGAAGGAACGCGTGTTCTCTGTACGTGATGCTTTCGGCGGTTGGGACCCACGCCGCCAGCGCCCAGAGCTGTGGACACTCTACAATGCCGGCCACGGTCCAGGTGAGAATGTGCGTGTTTTCCCAATCTCTAACTGGACTGAGCTCAATGTGTGGGAGTACATCCAGGCCCGCAATATTGAACTTCCAGCCATCTACTTTGCACATGAGCGCCCAGTCTTTGAGCACAAGGGCATGTGGATGGTCAGCGGTGAAGGGGAGCCTGAGGTTCGCACCGTGCGCTACCGCACCGTGGGCGATATGTCCTGCACGGGTGCTGTGGAATCTGAGGCCACCACAATCGACGAGGTCATTGAAGAAATCAAGGCCTCCACCATCACTGAACGTGGCGCCACCCGCGCCGATGACAATATTTCTGAATCCGCAATGGAAGACCGCAAGAAGGAAGGCTACTTCTGATGAGCACCGATACACTCCGCATCTGCACCGCAGGCTCCGTCGACGATGGCAAGTCCACCTTCGTTGGTCGCCTTCTCTTTGACACCAATAACATTGCTGCAGACCAGCTCGAGGCCGCAAAGCGTGCCTCCGCTCCAGGCACCCTGGACCTGTCCCTGCTGGTTGATGGCCTCCGTGCAGAGCGCGAACAGGGCATCACCATTGACGTGGCGTACCGCTACTTCCGCGCTTTTGGTCGCACCTTTATCTTGGCGGACACCCCAGGCCACGTGCAGTACACCCGCAATACCGTCACCGGTCTTTCCACCTCCCAGGTCACCATTGTTCTGGTTGATATCCGCAATGGCGTGACCGACCAGACCCGCAAGCATATTAATGTGGCCCAGCTTTTGGGCATCAAGGACATTATTATTGCCGCCAATAAGATGGACCTGATTGATTGGGATGAGGCCCGCTTTAACGCTGTTGCCGCTGATATTGCTGCCATCGCACCTACCGCCACTATCGTGCCTGTTTCTGCCTTGACCGGTGACAATATTGTCACCCGTAGCGAGGCAGCCTCCTGGTACTCCGGCCCAACCATTGGTGAACTGCTGGCTGAGATTGAGGTAGCAACCGAATCCTACCCATTCCGCTTCCCAGTGCAGTATGTGCTTCGCGATAGCGAGGGCGTGCGCTCCTATGCAGGCCAGGTTGCTACCGGCGATATCGCTGTTGGCGATGAGGTCAGCATTATCACTAATGGCTCCACTGTAAATACCGCGCACATCACAGAGATTCGTACCACTGATGGTCCAGTGGAACGTGCTTCGGCGGGTAGCTCCATTGAGTTAGTTATTGACTCCCATGTTGATATTGCTCGCGGTGATTTGATTGCCGTGACCCCACCAATCTCCACCCGCACCTTGAGCGCAACCGCCATTGGTTTGAGCGATAAGCAGCTGGATACCAGCAGTGGCATTCTTAACTTCCGCTATGGCACCAGCGTGGTTCGTGCCCGCATTACCAATGGTGAAATCACCACTAATGGTCTTGACCAGGTTGATATTCAGTTGGCCAGTGACCTTCCAGTCGAACCATACGCCGCACGTGGTGCAGTTGGTTCCTTCCTCCTCATCCACCCAGCCACCGGCGATACTCTCGCAGCCGGCTTGGCACGCTAAACACACACAAACCTTAAGGACACATTATGCTCGTTACTCTTGCACATGGCTCCCGCCACCCGGAGGCAGCACCATTGATTGCTGATTTGACGGATCAGGTTGCGGAAAACCTGGGTGTGTCCTCTTTGTGTTTGGATTTGCTTGAGCCGGACTTGGCCCCGCTGGAAGATGTTTTGGAGACCGGCACCACGGTGACCATTGTTCCGCTGCTCTTTACCCAGGCTTTTCATGCCAGAGTTGATATCCCCGCCCTTTTTGATCCAATCACCCAGGCTTATGGTGAGCAGGTTCGCTTCACCGATATTCTCGGCACCGGCCAGGATATTGCACAGCTGATTGTTGCCAAGGCACAAGCCGATGCGCCCCAGGCCGCCAGCTACGGTTTGTATTCGGTGGGCTCTTCCGATAAGCGCGCCAATGATGCGGTGCGCGAACTGGCCCGCGAGGTATCCGCCATTCTTGATAAGCCAGTCAGTGTTCACTTTGCCACAGGTAGCAGGGCAGTAATGCCCGAGGATGCCGAGCATTTTATTCCGCTTTTTAGCACCCATGGTTTGCTCCTGGACAAGCTCAAGGACTTTCCATCGGTCAGCGCCCCGCTCGGGCTAGACCTCCACGACATTATTCTTAACCGCTACCTGAACTCTTAGGATCAAAAATGAAGCCTGTTTATATCTACACCGCCCTTGCCGGCGCTTTTGCGCAGTTGATTGACGGCACCCTGGGCATGGGCTTTGGTGTCACCTCCACCACCATTCTTCTTTCCCTGGCCGCTCTCAGCCCAGCTGTTGCCTCCGCTGTTGTACACACTGCTGAGTTGGGAACCACTCTGGTTTCTGGTGTAAGCCACACCCGATTTGGCAATGTGAACTGGAAGGTTGCTGCTTTCCTCGGCATTCCTGGTGCCATTAGCGCCTTCTTTGGTGCATTGGCTCTGTCCTATATTTCCACTGAGGCTGCCAAGCCAGTAACCGCAGCCATCTTGGTCGGCATTGGTATCTACCTGCTTATCCGCTTTAGCTTTGGTGCGATTAGTCAGGTGGCCTCCGGTAAGTTCCGCCCCAAGACTCTCATCGGTATTGGCCTATTCGGTGGCTTCATTGATGCCACCGGTGGCGGCGGCTGGGGTCCAATTACCTCTTCGAGCATGCTCGCCCTCGGCGACCATGAGCCACGCAAGGTAGTGGGTACAGTCAATACTGCTGAGTTCCTCGTCACCTTGGCTGCCACCCTTGGTTTTGTTGTTGGCCTGTGGGATGACCTGGTTGCTAATTTCTTCCTGGTTGTGGCCCTACTTATCGGTGGTGCGATTACCGCTCCTGTTGCTGCATGGTTGGTTGCCCGCTTTAATTCCCGCAGTCTCGGCGGCCTGGTTGGCACCATTCTAATTACCCTCAATATTTCCAAGGTGCTCTCTATCTTCAGCGTGCACGAGCAGGTCATTCACAGTGTGCAGTGGTCGGTAGCAATTATCGGCATTATTCTTTCTCTTCGTGCTTATCAGAGGAGCCTTGCCCAAAAGCAGGCACAACTCGTGCCAACAGCGTAAAATAGACCTATGTTGCGCATCGGATTGACAGGTGGAATTGGAAGCGGAAAATCCCGCGTTGCTGAATATCTCGCCGACCAAGGCTTTTATATTATTGATGCCGATAAAGTTGCCCGCCAGATTGTGGAGCCAGGACAACCAGCTCTTCAGGACTTAGAGGAGAAGTTTGGTCCTGTGATCCTCAAGGAAGGCGGGCGTCTTGATAGGCAAGCCTTGGCGGCCATTGTCTTTACTGATGAAGAATCACTGACTTTCCTCAATGAGGTGACCCACCCACGTATCCGCCAGGCTATGGAGCAGGAAATTGCTGTAGCTGAGGCCGGTACTGATGCGGGCCCATATGAGGGCATTGTCTTTGATATTCCGCTTCTCTATGAGAACGGGCTCAAGGATGATCCGCTCTATAAGTTCGACTATATTTTTGTGGTGACTGCCCACGAGGAGACGCGCATTCAGCGCCTGGTTGACTACCGTCATATGAACCAGGAGGATGCCCGTCGCCGCATTGCAGCCCAGGCCAGCGAATCTGAGCGCAATAGCATAGCCGATTTTATTATTGACAATAATGGTGATTTGGAGGATCTCCGCGCCCATATCGCGGTAGTATTGCACAATGTCCGAGACAATTTCCGACCGCTTTGAAGTAATCAGTAAATATGAGCCAGCAGGCGATCAGCCAAAAGCTATCGCCGAGTTGGCTGCCCGTGTAGAGCGCGGGGAGCGCGATATTGTGCTCATGGGTGCCACCGGTACCGGTAAGTCCGCCACTGCGGCTTGGTTGATTGAAAAGGTACAGCGCCCAACCCTGGTCTTGGCACCAAATAAAACCCTCGCCGCCCAGTTGGCCAATGAGCTACGTCAGCTTCTGCCCAATAATGCGGTGGAGTACTTTGTCTCCTACTACGACTACTATCAGCCAGAGGCCTATATTGCCCAGACTGATACCTTTATTGAAAAAGACTCCTCTATTAACGAGGATGTGGAGCGCCTGCGCCACTCGGCTACCTCAGCCTTGCTGACCCGCAGGGATGTGGTTGTGGTTGCTTCCGTCTCTTGCATTTATGGTTTGGGTACTCCACAGAACTATTTGGATCGCTCCATTGTATTGGAGACCGGTGTGGAGATTGACCGCAATGCCTTCCTCCGATTCCTGGTTGATATTCAGTACAGCCGCAATGATATGTCCCTGGAGCGTGGCACCTTCCGCGTCAAGGGCGATACCGTGGACATCATTCCTGCCTATGAGGAACTCGCTGTTCGTGTGGAGTTTTTCGGTGATGAGATTGATGCCCTGCACTATATCAACCCGCTGACTGGAGATATTGTCTACAGCCGTGATGATATTCGTATCTTCCCGGCTACCCACTATGCCGCCAGCCCTGAGCGCATGAAGAAGGCAGTGGAGGAGATCAAGGAAGAGCTTGCAGCTCGCTTGAGCGAGTTCGAGAATCAAGGAAAGCTCCTTGAAGCCCAGCGCCTGCGCATGCGCACCGAGGAAGATATTGAGATGATCCAGCAGCTAGGCTTCTGCTCTGGTATTGAGAATTATTCGCGCCATATCGACGGCCGCCAACCAGGTGAGGCCCCAGCAACCCTGCTGGATTATTTCCCAGAGGGCTTCCTCACCATTATTGATGAGTCTCACGTGACGGTGCCACAGATTGGTGGCATGTATGAGGGCGATGCCTCCCGTAAGCGTAACCTGGTGGACTTTGGTTTCCGCTTGCCTAGTGCTTTGGATAATAGGCCTCTTAAGTTCAATGAATTTGAGCAGCGCCGTGGCCAGATCATTTATATGTCAGCTACCCCGGGTGACTATGAGCTGGAGCATTCCCATGGTGAAGTGGTGGAGCAGGTTATTCGACCAACAGGTTTGGTTGACCCTCAGATTTCGGTGCGCCCAACCAAGGGACAGATTGATGATTTGATTTCCGCCATCCACGATCGTGTGGAGCGCAATGAGCGTATCTTGGTCACCACACTGACTAAGAAGATGGCGGAGGATTTGACCGACTATATGCTGGAGCACGGCATCAAGGTGCGCTACCTGCACTCCGATGTGGATACTCTGCAGCGTGTGGAGCTTTTGCGCCAGCTACGTTTGGGTGAGTTTGATGTGCTGGTAGGTATTAACCTTCTGCGTGAGGGCTTGGACCTTCCGGAGGTATCCTTGGTGGCTATTCTCGACGCCGATAAGCAAGGCTTCCTGCGTTCCACAAAGTCCCTGATTCAGACCATTGGTCGTGCCGCACGTAACGTAAATGGCGAGGTCTACATGTATGCGGACAGCATTACTGCTTCCATGCGTGAGGCGATTGATGAGACTGAACGACGCAGAGAAATACAAATAGCCTATAATGAAGAGCATGGAATCGAGCCTCAGCCTTTGCAGAAGGAGGTAGTCGATATTCTCGGTGAAGTGGAGCAATTCCACGCCGATGAGCAGGCGCCTGCCCGCCCATCCCGTGAGGGTGCCCCATCTCAGGAGCTTATCGATGACCTTACCGAGCAGATGCGTAGCGCGGCCGCAGATTTCAATTTCGAATTGGCAGCGCGCCTTCGTGATGAGATCGCAGAACTAAAGAAGGAACTGCGAGACATGAAAGACGCCGGAACGTTAGGATAAACATTTATGAAGAAGATCGTTGTTGGTACCGACGGATCCAAGTCCTCCGCCTTGGCAGTTGAGCGTGCAGCTACCTTGGCTGCTGCTCTTGACTCTGAGCTCATCATTGGTAGCGCCTTCTACGAAAGCCGCGAGGCTGCACAGATGGCTTTGCGCCGTGACTCCGTCAGTGTTATCGGCCAGGATCATGCTGATAGCAACCTTGCGGAGGCCGTGGAACTAGCCAAGTCTTTTGGCGCCACCAAGGTCAGCACCATGGTGCGCCAGGGCACCCCGGTTCACGCACTCATGGAGATTGTTAATGAGGTTAAGGCCGACCTGCTTGTGGTTGGTAACCGTGGCATTAACTCCTTGACTGGTCGTCTCCTTGGCGCAGTTCCAACTGAGGTTGCCCGTCAGTCCCACTGTGATGTCATGATTGTTCACAGTGTGGATTCCTAATTATCTAGGCTAGCTGCTGTACCAGGTCCATGGCACAGCACTTACTACCTGACCGTCTTTAGATACCTGAAGGCGGTCATTATTTATTGTGATGGTATACGGACTTGCTGGAATGGTATAGCCCCCACCGATGCGGCCCACCTGTGTATTGGTCAATGTTCCACCATCCCAATCCGACTTGTAGGTGAGCGCTCCGTTGGATTCGCGGCACAGGACTACGGTGCCATGTCCCTGTGCATATCCCATGAATTCAGCAACGCCACCAGTGCACGTTGTATAAGTGCCGATAAAACCAGATTCGTTATGGGCTGGCTCAATGCCAGAACTGCTTGGATCACTATTTTGTGCAGTGCCCGCACTACCCGCCGCTTCACCAGCGCCTTCTACAGCGCCCTTAGCCCTGGTCGATGTGGATGTGACGGTCACGGTGGCCACATTTCCACTAGCGTTATCGCCAATGATGAGTGTTCCCTTGGCCAAGAGCACACCGAAGACAATAATCAGCGTGATAATAATGGCGGCAATGGCAATAATCAGGGCAACCAGGGGATTACGGGATGTGTTGTGACCAGCTGTCGTTTCTGGTGCACTCAGGCTTTCATTATCGGGCACTGCTAGTTTCTCCTACTGCGTTCTACATTTTCACGATGTCTATCACGACGTATATAACAACGTATATCA
>JAUMTX010000029.1:14748-24751 GCA_030530985.1 Corynebacterium sp. | reverse complement strand
CACCCCCGTTTCTAGGGCTTTTAGGGGCTGTTCGCTATGGGCGTACAAGGCGTTGACCTGGGGTTATGGGGTGTTTTGGGGTCTTTTGGTGGAAAGTGTTCCCCGCAGTGGGCTTAAAGACTATAAAGTAAGAACAAAACCAATCTATAAATTTTGATCCTTCTTTCCGCTGGATCCTTCTTTCCACAGAGTGAGGCTTTTATGTTTGAGCGTTTTACTGACCGGGCCCGCCGCGTCATTGTACTTGCGCAGGAAGAAGCGCGCCTGCTTAACCACAACTATATTGGTACTGAGCACCTGCTCCTTGGCCTTATTCATGAGGGCGAGGGTGTAGCCGCTAAGGCTCTTGAGCAGATGGGTATTTCCCTTGAGGCTGTGCGCAAGGAGGTGGAGGAGACCATCGGTCATGGTTCTGGCCCAAGTAATGGTCATATTCCTTTTACTCCTCGTGCTAAGAAGGTCCTGGAGCTCTCCATGCGTGAGGGTCTTCAGATGGGCCATAAGTACATTGGTACTGAGTTCCTGCTGCTGGGTCTTGTCCGTGAGGGCGAGGGTGTGGCAGCTCAGGTTCTTATTAAGCTCGGTGCGGACCTGCCACGTGTCCGCCAGCAGGTTATGCAGCTGCTGAGCTCTTATAGCAATAGCAATGAGAATCCAGAGCAGGTGGATGATAAGCCATCCAATGGTCCGGATACTGTTGGTGCTGCTAGCAGCAATAGCCGCCTGAGTGGTGGCCCTGGTGAGCGTTCCACCTCTTTGGTTTTGGACCAGTTTGGTCGTAACCTGACCAAGGCTGCTAAGGACGGCAAGCTCGACCCTGTTATTGGTCGTGAGAATGAAGTCGAGCGCATTATGCAGGTTCTGTCCCGCCGCACCAAGAATAATCCTGTTCTTATTGGTGAGCCTGGCGTGGGTAAGACCGCTGTTGTTGAGGGCTTGGCTTTGGATATCGCTAATGAGCGTGTTCCTTCCACCCTGCGCGATAAGCAGATTTATTCCCTCGACTTGGGTTCCCTTATTGCGGGTTCCCGTTACCGTGGTGACTTCGAAGAGCGCCTGAAGAAGGTCCTCAAGGAGATCAAGCAGCGCGGCGATATTATTCTCTTCATTGATGAGATCCACACCTTGGTTGGTGCGGGTGCCGCTGAGGGTGCTATTGACGCAGCCTCCCTGCTTAAGCCAATGCTTGCTCGTGGTGAGCTTCAGACCATTGGTGCCACCACCTTGGATGAGTACCGCAAGCATATTGAGAAGGACGCTGCTCTTGAGCGTCGCTTCCAGCCAATCCAGGTTCCTGAGCCTAGTGTTCCTCTGACTGTTCAGATCCTTAAGGGTCTGCGTCCTCGTTATGAGAAGCACCACAATGTGACTATCACCGATGAGGCTTTGGAGGCTGCAGCGAGCCTGTCTGCCCGCTATATCAATGACCGTTTCTTGCCAGATAAGGCTGTTGACCTCATTGATGAGGCCGGTGCTCGTCTTCGCATTAAGGCCATGAGCCGCCCAGCTGCGCTCAAGGAGGTTGATGAGAAGGTCCGTGAGAACCGTGAGCTCAAGGAACGCGCCATCGACACCCAGCAGTTTGAGGATGCCGCTAAGTACCGCGAGATTGAGCATGAGCTTCTTTCTGAGCGCTCCAAGTTGGAGCAGGAGTGGCTCAATGGCCGCAATGATAATGAGGTTCAGGTCATCACCCAGGAGATGATTGCTGAGGTTCTTGGCACTTGGACTGGTGTTCCTGTTGCCCAGCTCACCCAGGAAGAGTCTTCCCGCCTGCTGCGCATGGAGGAGGAGCTCCACAAGCGCATTATTGGTCAGGATGAGGCTGTTCGCACCATTTCCCGTGCTATCCGCCGTACCCGTGCCGGCCTGAAGGATCCTAAGCGTCCTTCCGGTTCCTTCATCTTCGCTGGTCCTTCCGGTGTTGGTAAGACTGAGCTCTCCAAGGCTTTGGCTGAGTTCCTCTTCGGCGATGAGGATGCGTTGATTTCCATCGACATGGGCGAGTTCCATGATCGCTTCACCGCTTCCCGTCTCTTCGGTGCCCCTCCGGGATATGTTGGCTACGATGAGGGTGGTCAGCTCACTGAGAAGGTCCGTCGTCGTCCATTCTCCGTGGTGCTTTTCGACGAAATCGAAAAGGCTCACTCTGAAATCTACAACACCCTGCTTCAGGTTCTTGAAGAGGGTCGCTTGACTGATGGTCAGGGTCGTGTTGTGGACTTCAAGAATACGGTCATGATCTTCACTTCTAACCTTGGTACCCAGGATATTTCCAAGGCTGTGGGCATGGGCTTCTCCAATGTTGGTGCGGCCGATGAGGAAGGCCAGTACAAGCGCATGAAGGACAAGGTCCACGATGAGCTGAAGAAGCACTTCCGCCCAGAGTTCCTTAACCGTATTGATGATATTGTGGTCTTCCACCAGCTCAATAAGCAGCAGATTGTTGAGATGGTTGACCTGCTCATTAAGCGTCTGGCTAAGGCCCTGGTTGCTAAGGACATGACCATTGAGCTCTCCCAGGCTGCCAAGGATCTTTTGGCTAAGCGTGGCTTTGACCCAGTGCTCGGTGCCCGTCCACTGCGTCGTACCATCCAGCGTGAGATTGAGGATGCCCTCTCTGAGAAGCTGCTCTTTGGTGAGTTCAATGCCGGCGACCGCATCTTCGTTGATGCTGTCATCGACGCCGATGACGACTCCAAGAGCTACTTCACCTTCACCGGTCGCCCAATGACCGCTGTGGAGCAGGCTGAGGCTCTGAGCCTGGAGATTGAGGAGGAAGCCGATGACTTCCGCTCCATTCCTTCCGCTCCAAGCAGCGCAGGCTCCGATGATAAGTCCTTCGGCGGCGGCCAGGCTGGCGGCGCCTTCTAGGAAGGGCCTCGCTCCGTAGGAGCGCAGGCGTAGCAAGACCCCGTATACAGAGATGTATGCGGGGTCTTTCCTGATCTCGCACTTTGTGTTTGGCTCTGCCCAAACAAAAACCCGCCTCCGTTTGGAAGCGGGTTGGTGGCCCTGCGGCCTGTAGTGGTTGATTACCACTGGAAGTAGTACTTGGCGTAAGGTACGCCCTTTTCGTCCTCGGTGTAGGCAATGCCCACGCGCAGGTTCTGCTTGGTGGTCACAATATTATATGCGGCCTGGGAGCTAGCAGCGTAGGAGATAATGCCCTCGCGGACACCAGCCTGGCTGCGGTCCATCACAATGCTGCTGAAGCCTGCGGTATTGCCGCTTGCAGCGAGGGTACCGCCATTGGCAATGGCCTCAGCCTTGCTATTGAGGGAGGTATCCAGGGTGATGGTATTGGTTACGCCAGCGGCCTTGCGGACCTCATTGAGGCCACCCAGAAGGGCAGTGTTCTTCAGGGTAGTGGCGTTGAGGTCCAGGGTGTTCTTGAAGACTGCGCTCTTGGCGTTATTGATGTAGACCGCGACGAAGTATTCGCCCTCAGAGTTAGGGGCAATACCAATACCGAACTGGCTCACAGAATCGCCAGCGAGCTGGTAGAAGGCCTCACCATTACTATTGGCAATCATATCAATGAGGCCATTTGCGGAAGTGATATCCAAACCGGACTGGGCATCAACCTTGGTCACAAAGGCACTGGTGCCACCCGGGCGATCCACTGGCAGGGAAGGAACAGATGCACGGTTCTTAGCAGCCATGCTATTCGCCCACGCCTGGGCATAGCCGGTCAGAGTTTCGCTCTTAATAACGGTGCGCTGGAGGTTAAGCCAGGTTTTATTGGCATTATTGGTTGCGTAGTTCCTGGTGTACCACGCTGGGTAATCAGTATTGAACTGGGCGATAGCCTTTACAGCATCAGCATCTTCAGGGGAATCAGCAGTGGCGTAGGTGGTAGACACTGGTGCACTGTTCTTATTAGAGGTGGTATCACTATTCGAAGAGCTACCCAGGAAAGAGCTGCCTAGGAATGAGCTACCAGCTGCCCACGCCTGTCCAGATGGAGCAACCACCAAACTTGCTGCAAGTGCGACGCTGGTCAGAGTATAAGCTGTGGTTGAACGTACGGAACGCATTAGAATCCCTTCGTGCTGATTAGACATTAGATCTCATTGTACTATGAAAAATACCTAAAAAACAGTACGAAGCCATTGCATTACCGAAATCTCACACTTTACTGTTTCCCATGCCTACGCATGATAGCCTATTAGCCATGGGTTATAGAGATAGAGGTCAAGACTATGAGCTCACGCCTGAAGAAAAGCACGAAATGGAGCTCCAGGTAGACACCGTTATTCGCCTGGGTCTTCAGTTCATGGCAGCTGGCACCAGTGGCTACCGTGTTGTGCGAGGCATGAAGCGCGCTGCCCGATCCATGGGCTTTGACCGACTAGATGTTGTCGTATCTGTTAATGCGCTGCAGTGTACCTTCTATAAGGGCACTGAGACGCGCACTATTCTGGCTACTCATGAGCCGCCGGGTGTGGATGCCTCCCGTATTGAGGCCTACGATAATCTCACACATAATCTTCCGGCTCGTATTACCCACGATGAGCTCACTGAGCGTCTTGACCATATTGAAACCTATGTGCGTCGCCGCTGGTCCAAGCCAGTGGTCTGCGTGGCTGCGGGTCTTGCCTGCTTCGGCTTCGCTTTGCTCAACCGCTTCTCTCTTCCAGAAGCAATCATGGCTTTGATTGCTGCCTGCTTGGGCCAGTGGGTGCGTGCCACCCTTGCCCACCGCCACCTCAACCACATGGCGGTGGCTGGTGTTGCCGGCATGGTATCAGCGCTCTTCTACTATGGTGAGCTCCATGTTCTTGCTGCCCTTGGTCATGATATTTCTACCTTGGGTGGTGGCTTTATTGCCGCGGTGCTCTTCCTGGTGCCGGGCTTCCCAATGTATTCGGCCATGCTTGACTTGGCGCGTTTTGATATTACGGCGGGTAGTACGCGTCTGATTTATGCGCTCTCCCTGATTACCACTGCGACTATTTCGGTCTCGGTGGTTACGTGGGTGACTAACCTCAACCCTGAGGTTGTTCAGAATATGCCACTTTACTGGTGGGAGATCATTATTGCCTCCTGCCTGGGTATTGGCGGCTTCTCCATTCTCTTCAATTCTTCACGCCGCATGATCCTTGTGGCCATGGTTGTGGGTTCCATTGGCAACTTGGTTCGTATTAACCTGGTCAGCCATGATTTCCGCCCACAGTATGCGGCCCTGATTGGTGGTTTGACCATTGGTCTGCTTGCGGGTCTACTCAAGAAGTATGCCCGTCTGCCACGTATCACCATCACTGTGCCTGCAGCGGTCATTATGGTTCCGGGTACCTCCATGTACCGCGCCATGTACTACCTCAATGAGGGCCAGATGGATAAGATGCTGGATAACTGCACCAATGCTGCGGTGATTGTGATTTGTATTAGTGCCGGCCTGTCCATTGCCCGCATGTTGACCGACCGCGACTGGACCTTCGGCAACCCGATTGATTTCCACCGCTATCGCCCGGAGAAACTAAATAATAATCAGTAGCAATCTTTATAGAACTTGAGTGCGTGTAGCGCTTTAGTCCGGAAGGGCATAGAGCCCATGATTTTCCACAGCCAGGCCGTCTTCCAGTAGTGAGAAGAGGGCGCGGGATAGCTGTGATTGATCCTCCCAGAGTCCGTTGAGATATTCGCGGTTCTGGGAGTTTTCTTTTAGTGCGTCAAGGATAATGCCGCGCACTTGGCGGTCGGTGCCGGCGTATTTCTGCACGCGCTTCTTCTTTGCGGCGAGTTCTTCGTCGGTGGGTTGAGGGCAGCCGAGTTTCTGCCAGTGGCACAGATGTTTAATGGGGCACTGTTCACAGCGCGGGTTATTGGCCACACAGACTAGGGCGCCCAATTCCATGAGGGCAGCGGCCATGCGTGCACCCTTCGGGTTCTTTTTATCCAAGGGCTGTGGCATGAGTTCGGCCACTTCATCCAGGTCGCGCTTCTTCGCATTCGGGGTAATGAGTACGCCGTGGATCGCGCGGTAGAGCACGCGGCGCACATTGACATCCACCACGGGCACCGCAATGTCATAGGCGAAGGCAGCCACGGCACGGGCCGTGTAGTCACCAATCCCGGGAAGAGCAAGCAGGGTAGGGACATCCGCAGGGACTTCATTATTGTGCTCATTGGCAATGGCGGTGGCAGCCTCCTTGAGGCGCAGGGCACGACGCGGATAGCCGAGTTTGCCCCACATGCGCAGAACATCAGAGGTTGGGGCAGCAGCAAGATCGGAGGGCAGTGGCCATTGGGTCATCCACGCAGCCCAGGCGGGGGCCACGCGGGCTACAGGGGTTTGCTGACTCATGATTTCACTGACCAGAATTGCCCAGGCGCTAGTGCCTGGTTCGCGCCAGGGCAGAGGCCGGGCATTGGCGTCGAACCATGAGAGGAGAGATTCTTGAAATTCTGCTTGCACTCAATTCATACTAAACTAGCAGAATGACTCCCAACCATATTTGGCAAAGCTTGAAGCGTGGCAATGAGCGCTTTGTCCACCAGGCGACCACTCGCCCTAATCAGGATTTGGCCCGCCGCGCAGCCTTGACCACGGGGCAATCACCAAAGGCAGTTGTGCTTGCCTGTTCAGATTCGCGCGTCCCCGTGGAGTTGGTCTTCGACCAGGGTTTGGGCGATGTTTTTGTGATTCGTACCGCCGGTGAAATTGTCGACCAGGCTGTGCTTAGTTCCCTGGAATATGCGGTTGATGCCCTTCGTACCCCACTGATTGTGGTCATGGGCCACGAGTCCTGCGGTGCGGTCAAGGCCGCAGCCAGTGTGCTTGATGGCAAGCCAATGCCTGGTGGTTTCCAGCGCGTGCTCATTGAGAAGGTCTCCCCATCCATCGCAGCCGCCCAGGCTTCCGGTCTTACGGAAACCTCCGAATTTGAGACCCACCACATTGCGGAGATTGTGGACTTTATTATCTCCTGTTCCCCAACTATTCGTGGCGCATTCAAGGATGGTCACCTTGGCATGATTGGTGCCCGCTACCGCCTTGCGGACGGCGCCGTCGAGCCAGTTATCGCTGTTGGCGTGGATCTTTAGTCAATCCTTAAACCTACAGGTTTAAGGTTTGGGGTTAGGCACGTGTCCATAATTACATAAATGTAATTAATGTTATGCTGGTTTTGTGACTAACCGCCCGACTGGCAGGCCTAATGGTAGGCCATTGCCGCATTATATTTATGTCCGCCGACGTATCGCCGCGGCGGTTATTGTGCTTGTCGTCATTCTTCTTCTTTCCATTGTGATTGGCTCCCTTCGCGGTAGCTCTTCCACGGAAAATGCTGCTGAAACCACTACGGCAACCTCCGAGCAGCCAAGCATCACTGCCACTGATATCACCATTGGTGAAGTCTCTACCGCTGCTCCGACGGGCACTGCCACTGCAAGTTCTTCCGCTACCTCCAGCACCACCGCTGCTGCGGCTAATTCCACGGCCACTGCATGTAGCCTGAATGACTTGGTCATTACCGCCACCAGCGATAGGCCAAATTACGCTGATGGTATGCAGCCTGTTTTCTATATGACAGTGCGCAACCCAACGAACTATGACTGCACTATTGACCTTTCGGCCAATGTGCTTCGCTTCGAGGTTTATGATCTAGCCACCAACCAGCGCATCTGGTCTGATGTGGACTGCAATACCTCCGAGGACACCGGTTCCCGAGTGTTCCCTGCCAATAGTGATGTTTACTATGAGGCACGCTGGTCCCGCACCAATTCGGCCCCAGGTCAGTGCACCGACCGCCAGAATGTACCAAATGGTAGCTACTACCTCTACACCCTGGTTGGTTCGAATCACTCCGACCCATATACCTTCAATCTCGGTGTGACCTAAAACCAGTCTTAGACAAGAAGCCAAACACATTATGTGTTTGGCTTCTTTGCTTTTGGGTTCTTTTTGGATGGGCTACTTTGCCTTCTTGATCAGCCGCAGGGCTTCCTTGATGTCGCTGACTTCCTTGACCTGCATTCCGGGGATAGGGTCTTCCAAGCAATTGGCTGGCACAATGGCGCGCTTGAAACCAAGACGTGCTGCCTCAGTAAGGCGTTGCTGCAATTGTGGGATACGGCGAATTTCACCCGCCAAACCGACTTCGCCCAAAACCACAGTTTTATCGGGTAGGGCAGTACCCCTGCACGCAGAAGCGGTAGCTAGAGCTACAGCCAGATCGACTGCGGGCTCCTTGCACCGCATACCACCCACAGTGGCGATGTAGACTTCTTTTTCAGAGACTGTCAGGCCACCACGAGCCTCCAAGACAGCAAGCACCATTGGCACACGAGTGGAGTCAAGACCAGTCACAGCACGACGTGGATTACCCTTGGCTGCACTGGTGACAACCAGTGACTGAATTTCAGCGAGGATAGGGCGCACACCATCCATTGCCACCGTTACAGCAGTACCATCCGGGGTGCTATCGCGGTTGCTCAAAAATAGGCCAGAGGGATCGGGTACCTCTTGAATGCCAGTTGCAGTTTGCTCAAAGCAACCCACCTCATCGGTGGCACCAAAGCGGTTCTTAATACCGCGTAGCATACGCAGGGAGGAGTAGCGGTCACCCTCAAAATTCAGCACCACATCCACCAGGTGCTCCAAGACACGAGGACCCGCCACATTACCATCCTTGGTTACATGGCCAACCAACAAAACTGGGATACCCTTGCTTTTAGCCAGGCTAGTCAAGGCCGCAGTAACAGCACGGCTTTGGGCAACGCCGCCACTGACGCCTTCGACACCAGGGGTGGAGACAGTCTGCACAGAGTCGACGATGAGAAGATTAGGCTTGACCTCTTCCACGTGGCCGAGAATCACATCCAAATTTGACTCAGACGCAAGGTAAACATTGGGATGAACACTGCCAGTGCGCTCCGCACGGAGGCGCACCTGTCCCGCAGATTCTTCTGCAGTGACATAGAGGCAACGGCGCTTGCTCCCTGCCTTTGCCCAGCGGCTAGCAACTTCAAGTAGCAGGGTTGACTTACCTACACCCGGCTCACCAGCCAGCAAGACCACAGAACCCTGAACAATACCGCGACCTAAAACACGGTCGAGTTCTCCAATGCCTGTAGCGAAAACTCGGGACTCTTCGGATCCAATATCGCTAAGAGGTCGCGCCGGGCTAGTCGGCGTCAAACCGCCGACCACAGCACCGCTGCCCATGCCGCCCGTAGCCTTTTTGGCGCTTTTGACTGGGGCAGCCTGTGCATCCATAGTGCCCCATTCACCGCACTCTGGGCAGCGCCCCAGCCACTTAGGACAACTATATCCGCATTCGCTACAACGGTAGACGGTTCCCTTACTCATGAGATCTATTATCCATCATGATTGTGAGTGCAATGATCAAGACCCATTGAAGGGAAACGGTAAATTCATGTCACCATCGTCCATTAAAATTTTATCTGTGGCATAGGCCCACGGTCGCCTCCAATCGAAAGAAAGGAGGTGAGTGTGTTGATGGAAATTCTGAGGGCCTCTGTTGAGGAAGTTGCCAACTTGTTGGCTAGTCTTCATCTGGAGGTACTGGTCATCTGGCCAGGAATTCTGTACAAGGCAATATCGAGCGCTACCGACGAAATTTGGCGGGCTACGGTTCGTTGGGTTTCTCGGGCAATAAAAAGCCGCCTTTGGAACTTTGTGCAGAAACTAAAGAAGCGCCCTGGCGAATCTCGAGGCGGCAACCTCGAGGGCCAATAGGGCGCACTCAACATACTGTGAGTTCCAGTTTACTGGGTTAAAGCTCACGGCGCAATGGGCTGCCAGTTATGCTGGTAGTCTGTTGCGTTTCCTAAAGTTTATGCCACATTTTTATGCTTGTTTTTGGGGATGAATTTGAAGGGAATGAATGCAGCGTGTGGCTGCCGGGTTGGGATTTTGTGCATTGGCTTGTGGTGCGATGTTTTAGTAGTCTGACCGCTATCCCGACTTTGATTAGTGGCCACAAAATTGGGCAAAAAGAAGCGCCCTGGCGAATCTCGAGGCGGCAACCTCGAG
>JAUMTX010000029.1:0-14648 GCA_030530985.1 Corynebacterium sp. | reverse complement strand
GTGGTGCGATGTTTTAGTAGTCTGACCGCTATCCCGACTCTGACTAGTGGCCATAAATTTGGGTAAAAAGAAGCGCCCTGGCGAATCTCGAGGCTGCAACCTCGAGGGCCAATAGGGCGCATTCATCAACATCGTGAGTTCCAGTTTACTGTACTCTGAGTTCCAGTTTACTGGGTTAAAGCTCACGGCGCAATGGGCTGGAAGTTCTGTTTGCAGATAAAGAAACCCGTGTATGGCGCAAGTTGTGTGCACTGCGCGCCGTACACGGGTTAAATAGCCTTCGGGAATGCTGGATTGCTACCTTCCCGGGAATGCTTTAGTGGGCAGCCTCGTTATCGCTGTGGGCATCGCCGACAATGCGATTTTCCTCACCGGCAGGAAGGGTAGGAGCAACAATAGCAGCGTCCACGGTGATGGTCTTGTCATTGTCGAACTTGAATACGACCTGCTTGGTGCCGCCATAAGCAAAGCCAGGGTTGGAGAGGCTGGTCTCCAGCTGGTTAATGCAAGCATCCTCAGCTACTGGAATTTCCTCCAGGGTAGCGGCAGAGTCAGCAAAAAGGGAGCAACCACGGTCGATGGTGGTGTCACCATTCAGGGTTACTGGGGCGCCACCAACGGTGACGGACTCCAGAGTGTGGGTGGTCTTAGCCACTTCATTATTGAAAGCGGTGAAGCGAAGAGCAGCAGCATTGTCAGAGTCAACGACAATGGCAACATCGCGAACACCAAGGGTGCCATCGGCAGTATCGCCAGCAGCGCCATCAACTGCAGCAACCTGGTCGGCGGTCTGAGAGACCTGACCCGCACTACATGCACCGAGAGCCAGGGCAGCAGCACCGGTAAGTGCCAGGAGCGCAAGATTCTTCTTAGGCAGCACGATAAATCCTCCGTATATTGGGCTGATTGAATTATCTTCTTTTAATAAGCATAACTCTAAAGGAATTTAAAACGTAACTCGGCAAGCCGGCGGGGGTAACTTTTCGTTGGATATACCCCCGCACATCCGGTAGGTATTAGGGCCCTTAGCGTGAATCCTATGATAAAATACGACAGTTAAGCCTTATTTTATGTTCGAGGCACGACGAGCCAAAGTCAGAGGAGAGAAGATGGACTTCAAGGTCGGCGATACTGTAGTTTACCCCCATCACGGCGCAGCAGTGGTGGAGGCTATTGAGCAGCGTGAGATGGGTGGGGAAACCATCGAGTTTCTCGTGCTGCAGATTCGTCAGTCTGATCTAACTGTTCGCGTGCCTGCCAAGAATGCCGAGAAGGTCGGCGTTCGTGATGTTGTTGGCGAGGAAGGCCTGCTTAAGGTCTTTAGCGTTCTGCGCGAAGAAGATGTAGAGGAGACCATTAACTGGTCCCGTCGTTATAAGACCAACCAGGAGCGCCTTGCTTCCGGTGACGTGAATCTTGTCGCAGCTGTTGTGCGCGACCTGTGGCGTCGCGATCAGGACCGTGGCCTGTCCGCTGGTGAGAAGCGCATGCTAGCAAAGGCCCGCCAGATTCTCGTTGGCGAGCTGTCCCTGGTTGCCAATATGGACGAAAAGCGCGCTGGCGAGTTTGATGCCAAGATGGCTGAGGCGATTGAGCGCCACCGCCAGAACTTGGCTGATGCTGCTGAAGATGAGGCCGCCGAGAACACCGCCGATGAGCCGGTAGATCTCGACGATCTCGACAACTTTGATGAGGAGTAAGCAGCCCTTGGTTAGCTGCGTCATTGCCGCTGCGGGTCTTGGTACCCGCCTGGGTTTTGACCAACCCAAAGCCTTTGTCACCCTTGGCTCAAAGACCATCCTTGAGCACTGTGTTGAGCAAATCCCTGATTCGGTGAGCACTATTATTGTCACCGTTTCGGCTGATATGAAGGCCGAGGCCTCTTCTCTCCTCGAGTCCTATATCTCCGCAGGTCGACTCCATATTGTTGAAGGCGGTAAGGAGCGCTCCGATTCAGTGCTGTGCGGACTCTACGCTGCCCGCGAGCTCGGTGCAGGGGATGATTCTATTGTCCTGGTGCATGATGCTGCCCGCTGCCTGACCCCGCCATCTGTCTTTGATTCCATCATTGACTCGCTGAGTGTTGGACAGGCCTCCCGCAGCCCACTTGATGCTGCTGTAATTCCAGTTCTCCCAGTGGCAGACACCATTAAAGAAGTGGGCAGTAATGTGTCTGGTAGTGATGCGTCTGCTGAGGGTGCATCCTCCGAGGATGCCGTTTCTGAATATGTGGTTGCTAGCCCTTCCCGCTCCACCTTGCGTGCCGCACAGACCCCGCAAGGTTTCCGCCTGGGTGCGCTGATTGAAGCCAACGAAAAGTACATTGAGACGGTCACGGCGGGTGCTGCTCCTTTTGAATTCACCGATGACGCCAGCCTGATGGAATGGGCAGGGTATAGGGTGCATACCGTTCCCGGATCCACCGATGCCCAGAAAATCACCACCGCTGTTGACTATAAATTGGCGCAGTTGGCCTTGAAGGAAGTTTCTACTGATAGGGAGTCTGCTGTGAATGCTGGCGAAATGAATGCGGCTGTACCAAGCCCACGCGTTGGTATTGGCACTGATGTGCACCAGATTGAGCCGGGCCGCGACTGCTGGGTGGCGTGCACCTACTTCCCGGATGCTGATGGCTGCGCCGGGCATTCGGATGCCGATGTGGTTGCCCATGCCATGGTTGATGCACTGCTTAGTGCAGCCGGCCTTGGGGATCTTGGCTCCTTTGTTGGTGTGGATCGCCCAGAGTACAAGGGTGCTTCCGGCGAGCGTCTCTTGCGCGAGTGCCGTGCCTATTTGGATGAACATGGTGTGAGCATTGGCAATGTGGCTGTCCAGCTGATTGCTAATACCCCAAAGTTGGGTCCAGTGCGCGCCGAGGCCCAGGAAAAATTGGCCGAGATTATTGGCGCACCAGTGTCCCTATCGGCCACGACTACAGACCATTTGGGTCTGACAGGTCGCGGTGAGGGACGTGCCGCTATTGCTACGGCAGTTATACTTGTATCGTGACTCTTAAAATTTATGACTCCGCAACCAAGGAACTACGCGAGTTCCAGCCCATTACTCCTGGCCATGTAGGAATGTATGTCTGTGGCGCTACCGTCCAGAGCATTCCACATATTGGCCATGTGCGCAGCGGAGTCGCCTTCGATATTGTCCGCAATTGGCTTGAGGCCAGCGGTTATTCCGTAACCCTCATCCGCAATGTGACCAATATTGACGATAAGATCCTCGCCAAGGCAGCTGAGAATAATAAGACCTGGTGGGAGTGGGCTGCTATTCACGAGCGCGCCTTCCAGGAGGCCTACCGCATTCTTGGTGTTCGTGAGCCTTCCTTGGAGCCACGAGCCACCGGCCATATCACCGAGATGGTCGAGTATATGCAGCGCATCATCGACAATGGCCACGGCTATGCGGCCGATGGCAATGTCTACTGCTCTCCACTTGGCCTGCCAGGTTATGGTCATGTGTCCGGCCAGCTGCTTGATGAACTCGATCAGGGCGAATCTGCTGGTACCGGTAAGCGCGACCACCGTGACTTCACCATGTGGAAGGCAGCCAAGCCGGGTGAACCATCCTGGCCAACCCCATGGGGTCCTGGTCGTCCTGGCTGGCATATTGAGTGCACCGCCATGGCCACCAAGTATCTCGGCGAAAGTTTTGATATTCACGGTGGTGGCCTGGATTTGAAGTTCCCTCACCATGAGAATGAAAATGCTCAGGCCGAGGCAGCCGGTGATGGTTTTGCTAATTTCTGGATGCACAATGGTTGGGTCACCATGGCGGGTGAGAAGATGTCCAAGTCCTTGGGCAATGTTCTCTCCGTACCTAATGTGGTCACCATTGTTCGCCCAGTGGAGCTGCGCTACTATCTCGGTGCCGCCCACTATAGGTCCATGGTTGACTATTCCGAGCAGGCCCTACAAGAGGCCGCTGCTGGTTACCGTCGTATTGAAGACTGCGTCAACCGTGCAGTAGCAACCTGGGGTGCTGTGGAGAAGGCGGCCGTCGAAGAGCTTCCTTCCGAGTTCGTATCCGCCATGGATGATGACTTTGGTGTTCCAGCCGCTTTGGCTGTAATCCATAATGCTGTGCGCCGTGCCAATACGGCCATTGCTAATGGCGAGCAGACCGTAGCCCAGGCTGAGGTAGCCAAGATCCGTACCATGGCTGGCATCCTTGGTGTCGACCCAGTGGAGTGGGGTGAGAAGAGCGCCTCCGGTAATGATGATGTGGCTGATGCTCTCTCCGCGCTGGTAAAGCAGCTCCTGGCCTATCGTACCGAGGCCCGTGCCCGCAAGGATTGGGATACCGCCGATGCTGTTCGTGACCAGTTGGCTGCAGCCGGCATTGTGGTTAAGGATGGCCCTAATGGCCCAGAAATTACCCTTTCGGCTCAGCAATAATTTTAACTTTTAGACTTTTAACTTAAGGAGAACTCCATGGCAGGTAATTCCCAACGCCGCGGCGCCATGCGTAAGACCAATAAGAAGGGCCAGGCTAAGGGCTCTGGTGGTCAGCGTCGTCGTGGTCTCGAGGGCAAGGGTCCTACCCCTAAGGCCGAGGACCGCGTATACCACAAGGCACACCGCCGTAAGATTGAGCGCCAGCGCCGCGACCAGGGTCGCCATATCAAGGAGCAGCCAGAGATGGTTGTGGGCCGTAACCCTGTTGTGGAGTGCCTGCGCGCCAAGGTCCCAGCAAGCCACCTCTATGTGCAGGAGGCTGTGAGCGCTGATGACCGCCTCAAGGAAGCCCTCAACCTTGCGGCACACCGCAATATTCCAATCCACGAGGTGCCAAAGTTCCAGTTGGATCAGATGACTGGTAATGGCATGCACCAGGGTATTGGTCTGGTCATTCCTGACTTCCAGTACGATGATGTCCACGGTCTGATTGATAAGGCCGGCCCAGAGGGACTCATTGTCTGCCTGGACAATATCACCGACCCACGTAACCTGGGTGCGATTATTCGTTCCGTTGCTGCCTTCGGTGGCCACGGTGTGGTTATTCCGGAGCGTCGCTCTGCTTCCGTCACCGCAGTGGCATGGCGTACCTCCGCCGGCACCGCAGCCCGCCTCCCAGTGGCCAAGGCCACCAATATGGTACGTGCCCTCAAGACCTTCCAGAAGGCGGGCTACCAGGTAGTGGGCTTGGATGCCTCCGATACCCACACCATTGATAACTATGATGGCACCGGCCCAGTAGTCATTGTCGTTGGCTCCGAGGGCAAGGGCATTAGCCGCCTGGTCAAGGAGACCTGCGATACCATTATCTCCATTCCAATGACCGATTGGGTGGAAAGCCTCAATGCCTCAGTAGCTGCCGGAGTCGTACTGAATGAGTTCGCTAGGCAGAGGCGGGCGAGTCGCCTCAGCTAGTTGTTTTTCTAAGAAGCGCACTTGCTGTTCTAATTCAGCAATGCGCTTCTGTGCATTTTGTAGGTCTTCGTAGTCCTTGGCGCACTGCTCGGGTGAGCGCAGCCGCTCATAACTATCAATCCACTTACGCAGAGTAGTGGCGCTAATGCCAAGGTGGAGTGCCACATGGCTAATGGGAATCTTCAACTCCAGAGCGGATTGCACAGCGGCGCGTTTAAAATCATCTGTATACCGCTTTTGGCGATTATCCATAGAACTTCTCCCGTACAGCTACAAAGAGTATGCAAATGTAATCATAATAATAGTAGCTATTTCAAAGGCTTGCAAGCAGAAACGGGCACTGTTGGATTGGTCCCGAAGGGTCGGTGCCGAAGGGCCGGTAATTAACGCTAGGAAGGAGAGCAGATGGCACGAGTGACATTGGCGACTATTGCTGCGACTTTGGGGATTTCGCGCACCACGGTTTCTAATGCCTATAACAAGCCGGAGGAGCTCTCCCCGCAGCTACGAAAGAAGATTCTTGATACCGCCAAGGAGCTGGGCTATCCGGGGCCACACCCAGCAGCGCGCTCCCTGCGCACCCAGCGCACCGGCAGCATTGGTGTGCTCTTTACGGACTACTTGACCTACGCCTTCGAGGATATTGCCTCCCGCGATTTCCTGGCCGGTATTGCGGAAGCCTCCTATGGTTCATCCAATGGCCTCACCCTCATTCCCGCCGGGCCTGAGGACTTTGGGGATGATATTCTCCTGAATAACTATCCCGTCGATGGCTATATTGTCTACTCTGTGGCGGCTGATGATCCCTATCTGCTCAGCGCAAAGAACCTCCAAGTGCCAGTGGTCATTTGTGATCAGCCGGCAGGAATGGCGGACCTTCCCTTTGTGGGCATTGATGACTTCCACGCCATTCAGCCAGCCGCCCAGGCCCTGGTAGAAGCAGGGCATAGGAAGATCGGCATTCTATCCATCCGTCTTGACCGCAAGCCAAATAATGGAGTGGTGGAGCAGCAGCGCTTGCAGAATGCCCGCCTTCATGTACAGCGCAGCCGCGTCCTTGGTGCCCTTGAGGTCTTTGCAGCCCACGGTATAGACCAGGCAGAGGTGCCAATCATTGAGCGCCATATTAATGATGCGACCACCGCCTATGATGCTGCCCGTGAGATGCTTGAAAGTTTTCCTGATCGCACAGCAATTCTCTGCACCACGGACTCCCAGGCCCTGGGTGTGCTTGCCTATGCTGCCGAGGCGGGCATCCGTGTGCCGGAGGATCTTTCTGTGACAGGCTTCGATGGAATCGCCCCGGCCTTGGACTGCGGCCTGACTACTGTCATTCAGCCCAATAAACGCAAGGGGGCTGCCGCCGCCCACCTGCTCCAAGGCCTCATTGATGCTTCCCTGGCGGAGCGTGCTTCCACCCCCGAGAAGGTGTATCTTCCTACAAACTATTTCAAAGGGTTGACTGTTGCTCCTCCCAAAGAGTAGTAGTTTAAGTGCTACATATTCAGACTTTAGGGTCAAGTAATTTCTGCGCTACGTTATCTTCTGCTAAGATAGAGCTGTTGCTTTTTTTATCATTAGGAGTGTATCGTGTTGAATCGTCGTAAAGCACGTCTTATCGGTGGTGCAGTAGTTTCCGGTGCAGTTGCACTGACCTCCACCACAGTTGTTGTTGCCCCTGTCTTTGCCGTAACCAAGGGAGAGGCACAGCAAACCATTGAAGCTCTCTTCTTGACCCAGGAGCAGAAGACCGCTGCCATGAACCAGCTTGAAGAGACTCAGGATGAACAAGTCTATGACAGCATTGTTGCCAGGGTACAGACACTGTCTAATAAGCGTATTGAGGGCTATCAGAAGATCGACAATCTCAAGGAATCCGCTGACTATAAGTTTGCGTCTGATACCAGTGATATCGACGCTGCCATTGCGGATCTGATCCAAGCAATGGATGAGACTGATGCGGATCCAGCCAAAGTCGATTTCTTGATCGATTACGTCTCAGACAAGGAGACTAACCTTGATGGTGATGATGTCGCTGATAACAAGGTAGAGGAGCTCAAGGCCACTGAAACCCTAACCCAGGATCAGCAGGACCTGCTTGCTGATGCAGCGGCACAACAGGCCGATACTGCGGCGCTGAACAGCTGGGCTGCTGAGATCGAGGCCCTGGCTGCAAAGCAGAAGGAACTGCTCACCCTCAAGGCTGAAGGTGATGATGTCAAGGCCTCCGCTGATTACACCAATGCTACCCAGGATAAGCAGCAGGCCTATGATGATGCCCTTGAAGCGGCGGATGCAGTCACAATGACCAGTCTGACTGCAGATCCAAATCTGGAAACAGCAGTTGAGAATCTCCGCGCGGCCCAGGCAGACTTGACCGCAAAGTCCGCTAAGGAAACTGCGAAGGAAGAGATTGCTAAGCTCAACCTGACCACAGAGCAGAAGAACAAGGCCAATGAGGCAGTGGACGCAGCAGCGGATGATACTGAAATTGATGCTGCGGTAGAGAATGCCAAGGCTCTGGAGGCCGCCATCAAGGAGGCTAATGAGCCAGCTAATGCCGCCACCGGTGAGGAAGAGAATAACTATAAGTTCGCCGATGCCGATAAGAAGACCGCACTCAAGGACGCAGCTGATGCCCTCAAGGAAGCAGTCGCCGCCGATGATGCCACCGCTGATAGCGTCAAGACTGCAGCTGCAGCAGTAAAGACCGCTGATGAAGCGCTCAATGGTGATGCGGTCCTGGAGGGAGTCGTCACTGAGGTTAAGGACTATGAGGGCCTGAGCGATACCCAGAAGGATCTCGTTGAGGATGAGGCTGCAAAGCAGGACGACCAGGATGCACTTCAGACCTGGGCTGCCGACGTCAAGACCCTGGCTGAGAAGCAGGCAGAGCTTGCATTGCTCAAGGCTGATGCTGATGAATTCAAGCAGACTGATGCCTATAAGGCTGCTGACCAGGACAAGAAGGATGCCTACGATAATGCCGTGGCAACCGATGTGGCTGAGGACTCCCTGAGCCCAGCAGCAAACCTTGATGACACCATTGCTGCCATTAAGGCTGCCGGTGAGGCCATTGACAGCAATTTTGCTAAGCGTGAGGCGGTTGCTACTGTAACCAAGCTGAACCTGACCCCAGGCCAAAAGACCGCAGCCAATAATGCCATCGTTCAAGCCGATAAGGATGATGTAGATGGCTTGGTTGATGCAGCCAAGGCACTGTCCGAGGAGCGCACCACCGTTGAGACTGAGTCCGCGAAGCTGAGCGCCACGGATAGCAATAAGTACAAGTATGCTGATGGCGATAAGAAGAAGACCTTCGATGAGAAGAGCGCCGAACTTATCACCAAGAATAATGAGGATGCTGCGACTGCAGCCACGGTCAAGACTGCCCTTGAGGCCGCCAAGACTGCGGATGCTGACCTCAATGGTGAAGCGAATCTGAGCCAGGTGGTTACCGGTCTGAATAAGCTGTCGAACCTCAGCGTTGCACAGAAGAATGCCATTGAAACTGAGGCTGTAAAGAGCGCGCACCTCACTGAACTTGCAAGTTTTGCCAAGACCGTTGAGGATATTGACTCCAAGCAGAAGGAACTCAGCGGCCTGGTGGCTAAGGCTGCGGAAGTCAAGGCTTCCGAAAACTACAAGAATGCCGATGAGGCCACCAAGAAGGCCTATGATGATGCAATCACCAAGGCAGAAACACTGCTCGGTGATAATGCTGAAGGCCTGGATGCTGATACCCTCAGTGAACTCACACAGGCTGCCGATGATGTGACCGCTGCGGAAAAGAACCTCACCCCAGCAAGCGATGAGGATAGCGATAATGGCACAGCCACTGTCGACTACTCCAAGCTTCAAACTGCTGTGGATAAGTACGAGAATGAAAAGTACACCGAGTCTGAGGACTACAAGAACGGTGCGGATGAGAACAAGGCTGCTTATGACAAGGCCATGAGCGATGCCAAGGCCATTCTTGAATCCAAGACCGCCACCCAGGAGGAAGTGGACGCCGCCCTCAAGGCCCTTGAGGATGCCGTCACCGCACTGACCCCTGCGGTTCTGGAAGAAATTGAGGGTGAGTCCAACCTCCGCATGGCCCTCATTATTGCCGGCGTGGGCGTGGGCGCACTGGCCCTCATCCTGTCCAGCAGCACCCTGTCCTCCACCCTGGTGCCAGCAGCACCAGCCCCAGCACCGGAGCCAGAGCCAGCAGCAGCGGCGCCTGAAGAGGCACCGGCTGAAGTTGCACCTGTCGAGGCTGCACCGGTACCTGCTGAAGCTGCCCCGGCTGAAGCTGCCCCAGCAACCCCAACCGGCCGCCTGGCAGTCACCGGCTCCAGCGCTAGCCCTTGGATTGCGTCCCTGGTCGCCATGGTTATGGGCATTGCCCTGTTCCTCGGCTTCCGTCGCCGTGAGAGCTAAAGCCTAGTGGCCACTAACTCAAAGGGCCTCTTTCCCACTTGTGTGGGGAAGAGGCCCTTCTTTATGGAATCCTAGGTCCAGCTAGTCGCTTCATCCGCGCCGGGCGTGGTGGTGAGGTATGTTGCCAGATTGACAAAAAACTCAGTGACGGCAGGGATATCCGCCAGGCGCATGATTGCCTTGGTATCCCCATCGCCGACCTTAATGCCACGGTCGCCATCACCCAGGATGGCAAAGACAGTTTCATCCGGGGTGTCATCGCCCAGATAGGTCACTGGACCCGGAATCACCTTACGGGCGGCAGCCACCCAATCGCCCTTGGTAATGGTGGTGAAAGCAAATTCCACCACCTTATTGCCAGGAACCACATGGGTGCCATGAGGATCCACAGCAAGGACATCCTTGAGCAGGGCCGCTTCCTGATCATCAGCCACCTTACGGTAGTGGAAGACCAGGTGGAAAGGCTTATCCTCAATCCAGGCGCCATCATATTTCGCGGCCACGGACTGGAGGACGTCCAGGAGGGAAGCACGGCGGGCCTTAACCTCATCACCAATAATGGCGGCCATGGTTGGGTCAGAGTTAAGGCTAAAGTCCGGAAGGAACTTACTTGGGCGCAGTTCAGCACCGTGGGAGCCGGCGAGAATAAAATTCTCAGTGGGAAGGCCAAGACGATCCACACTATCCAAGGAACGACCCGTCAAAATAGCCACATTGACCTTGGTTTTTGAAGCAATGGTGACCAGGGCGTCAATGGCGTCCTGTTCGATCGGCACATCATGTGGGTCCGGGGAGAAGCCGGCAAGAGTGCCGTCAAAGTCAGTAATTAGCCACATATCAGTTGGAATCCTTCCTTACTTGTAGGATCATCCGCATTGGCTTGGCGGGTGAGTGTGACCATGGTGTAGCCATCACTAGTGGGTTGGTGAATAACCTCATATTCACCATTAATGAGGCTCACAATCTTGAGGTGAACATAGAGATTTTGCCCATCGCAATTAGCATCCTGGGCGGTGAGTTCACTAAAGCTAACAGAGGCCGCGGACTCATCAGTCAGGGCAACTTTCTTGCCCGAGGAATCAGTGACATTCACCTTGGCCTGAAAGCCACCGCAGACATCCTGACCCACCATGTGCTTATCACTCATGAGGAAAATAGTGGAGCCAGCCATACCATCGGGCATGGCAACAGCCGGGTCAGCATAGACGGCGGAGACATTCCAGGTTTGAGTATTTTCGGTCGTCGCACAGCTAGCGAGCAGGGCAGTAGCACCAATCAGGGCCGCGGCGCGCGTGAGTAGAGGCCTCATTCCTGCTCCTTAACAAAGGCATTGATGGACTCCAAGAAACTCGTGGCCCACAGGTCCACATCATGCTCACGGACCTGACGGTTCATAGTGAGCATGCGCTCCTTGGCGGCCTCAGGGTAGAGGTCAAGTTCAGTCTGGGCAGCCTTGAGCTGGCGCTTAATATCCTCAGTGTCATGCGGATTACAGAGGAAAGCCTCCGGCAATTCCACAGCCGCACCAGCAAATTCGGAGAGCACCATGGCGCCGGAACCATCCGGGTGGCAGGAAACATATTCCTTGGCCACCAGGTTCATACCATCCTTGAATGGGGTGACCACCATAATATCGGCGGCGGCATAGTAGGTCATGAGACGCTTCTTATTCACCGAACGGTGGCTATAGTGCACCACGGGGCGACCAATCTCACCATAGAGACCATTAATGCGGCCCACAGCCTCCTCAACCATGGCGCGGGTCTTACGGTAGTGTTCCACGCGCTCACGGCTAGGGGTGGCAATCTGCACAAAGACAGCATCCTGCGGGTCCATGGCCCGGGATTCCAGCAGCTCCTCAAAAGCGCGGAGGCGCTGCAAAATACCCTTGGTATAGTCCAGGCGGTCCACACCAAGAAGCATATGGCGCGGGTTGCCAATAGAAGCCCGCAGGGCAGCAATCTCAGCAGGATCGGGCTGCTCAAAGCTTGGGTCAATGGAGATGGGGAATGCGCCCACACCCACCACGCGGCCATCCGGGGAATCCACTGTGGCCTGGGCATTGCGCACCCCGGGCTCACCATGGGTTGGAAGATCCACAGAGGCCATAAAATTCGAGGCGGAGGAGGTCAGGTGGAAGCCCACCAAATCCGCACCAAGAATGCCGCGCAGAACCTCATCGCGCCAAGGAAGCTGGCGGAAAATCTCTGGGGGAGGGAAAGGAATGTGGAGGAAGAAACCAATCCGCAAATCCGGGCGCAGCAGGCGCAGAATGCTAGGAACCAGCTGCAGCTGGTAGTCCTGCACCCACACTGTCGCCCCATGTTCCGCCACCTTGGATACTTCCTCGGCGAAACGGGTATTGACCGCGCGATAGGACTCCCACCAGGCAGGATCGTAGACAGGTTTAACAATCAGATCGTGGTAGAGGGGCCACAGGGTTGCATTAGAGAAACCCTCATAGAAACCCTGGAATTCATCCTCACTCAGGGCCACCGGATGCAGGAGGGTGCCGTCCTCCGTATGGAAAGGCTCCGGGGCCTCATCGGCCACACCAGGCCAACCAACCCACACACCCTTGTGGCTCTTGAGTACAGATTCGACCCCGGTTACGAGCCCACCCGGACTCGGAACCCACTGGCCATTAACAAGATCCACAGGGAGGCGATTGGCAACAATCACAAAATTACCTGTATGTGCAGCCATAATTAGACCTACTTATTCAGAAGCAGCGGAAGTCGACTTTTTAGTAGTCTTCTTGGTTGTCTTCTTAGTTGCCTTAGTGGTGGCCTTAGCTGTGGTCTTCTTAGCAGTCGCCTTAGTAGCCTTCTTTGCTGTCTTTTTAGCGGTCTTCTTGGCGGACTTCTTTGCAGTCTTCTTTGCGGTTTTCTTAGCAGACTTCTTGGTGGTCTTCTTTGTGGTCTTAGGGGCCTCTTCGGCCTCAGTATCCGCAAATTCAGCTGCGAGCCTGCGGTAGCGCAGACCCTCAATTTCAATGCCGAGCATGCAGCTCAAAGTGGCAAAATCAAAAAAGTCCTCAGCATAGGTCGCAACAATATGGCGAGCAGCCTCCGCAGTGGCGGCTTCCACTGCATGCATCGCGTCCTGGGTTGGCTGGGTATCTGTCACCTTGGGTGGCAAGGTTCCTCCTCGCAATTGACGGCACGTTAAACAGATCCAGTTTAGCGCACATTACACCTTAATTGTTAGCAGAACGCTGGAAGGCGGACTTAGGGCGGCGCCTGAATGCCTTATAGGGGTTGAAGCGTGGTGGGCGGCGCAGCTTACGGGCAATCCACTCACCCAAAACCACACCGGCGGCCAGGGCAGAAGCAGTACCCAAAGCAATGACGGAGAGCGAATAGCTCATCAGCATCTGGTCGTGCATCATGGCATACATGGCGCGGTAGATGGACAGACCAGGAAGCAGTGGGGTAATGCCAGCCACCGCGGTAATCAGTGGCGGAATGGAGAAACGGCGGGCCAGCAAACCACCGGCAAGACCAATAACAGTGGCCGAAATGGCGGTGGCCACAATCGGACCCACCCCATGCGGAATCAGCACACAGTAGTAAATAAAGGAACCGGCAAGGGCAGTCAGGGCAGAAACAAAGACCGAATCCCACTTGGCATAGCAGGCAATAGCAAAGGCGGCCGAAGCCGCAGCACCCGAAATTACCTTAATCATGACACTGGAGACCGAGGCTGTCACAGCAGTGGTTTCCCAGGTTGGTAGGGTGACACCCAAGGCGCCGGAGAGTTCAATGCCAAGACCGACACCGGCCACAATGCCGCCGGTGAGCAGAATAGTTTCAAAGAACCTTGCCGAGGCCGTCACCGGCGCACCGGTAATACCATCCTGCAGGGCCTGCACCAGGGTCAAACCCGCCAGCATCACGATAATGCCCGAGGCAATAACCTGGCTTGGGGGCAGTTCAATACCGGAGAGCATCGCCCATTTATAGGTAATAGCGGCCGGCACGGTGGCAATTAAACCACCATAAAGATTTTGGAAGAAGAGCGGTAGGTTGCGGCGATCCAGCCATGCCATACCCGCCACAATGACGGAGGTGGTGGCAAAGGCCAGAACAGCAACCATAAAACCACCGCCGAGCATAATGGCAACAGCAGCTGCCATGAGTGCCCAGCCAACCAAACTCATGCGGAAACCAAAGGGTGGCTTGGCGCTCATAATGTCATCCAGGGCGCGTTCGGCCACATCCGGCGGGGTGGCACCCGCCGTAATGGAGCGCACCAGCTGGTCCACATCGGATAGTTTGGAAAAATCAATACTCAGTCGGCGCACTGAGTGGAAAACACTCAGGGGCTGCTTCTTTGAGTTGAGATACGCGAAGATAGTGATGGTATTAAGGGTGATGTCCACATGGCAATAGTGAAGGCCATAGGCACTGGCCACCGCTTTAATCTGGGCTTTGGAGTCATTATTCGACGTTCCGGAGGCAAGAAGAATACCGCCGATGCGTCCCGCCAAATCCATCACACCCGCAACCTGACCTGGGTCAGTTAGGTCCACCGGCGCAAGCGGGGATGGCGGCGGTGCGGCACGAACCACGTCAATGGTGGCCGTATTGTCCTCGCCGACGAAAAGTCGCTTGATACGTTGGAACATACCAAGTAGTGTCGCATATTTTGTACAATTTTGCACCCCTGATGTGAGCTTCTTTGCTCAGGCCTGGACATCGTGTAATATGTAGCGGGTACCGAGCTGCATGGCTGAACTTTCAGCCCATAATTCAGTTCTCGTACGTTGCTGGAGTGGCGCAATTGGTAGCGCAACGGTCTTGTAAACCGTAGGTTGTGGGTTCAAGTCCCATCTCCAGC
>JAUMTX010000028.1 GCA_030530985.1 Corynebacterium sp. | reverse complement strand
TCTCGGGGGCATCTCGGGGGCGGAGCACAAGCACCAAGCATGTGTACTTTCTAACTAAATAGCTAAAGAACTTAAACCCACTGGGAGACAGTGGTAAAGTAAAGAGAGTTCATTTCCCATTCTTAAAGGAGCAATCTGTGTGTACTGAGGAACTCGACCTGAGTCCATTCCTCGTTCCCGCTGGCCAGCCAGTGGGGGCAGTGATGCGTGACCGCAACCTGCCTAATAAGGGTGAGCAGGCAATTGTCTGTGTCGCCGACCCAGAGGGGCAGCTGAAGGACCTGTCCTTCGTTCCTACTACCGATACCGAATTCACACCAGTTCCAGCTAATACTGAGGCTGGTCGTAGCGTGATTCGTCACTCGTGTACACACGTGCTTGCCCAGGCCGTACAGGCTGAGTTCCCAGGCACCAAGCTTGGTATCGGCCCAGCCATTGAGAATGGCTTCTACTACGACTTTGATGCGGCTGAGCCATTCACCCCTGAGGATCTCAAGCGTATTGAAAAGCGCATGAAGAAGATCATCAAGGAAGGCCAGAAGTTTGAGCGTCGCGTCTATGCGACCGCTGAAGAGGCCCGCGAAGCCCTCAAGAACGAGCCATATAAGCTTGAGCTCATTGAGGACAAGGGCAATGTGGATCCAGAATCTGCAGAGGCAACCGAGATTGGTGCCGGTGAGCTCACCGGTTACTATAACCTCAACCCACGCACCGGTGATGTGTGCTGGTATGACCTCTGCCGTGGCCCACACGTACCAACCACCAAGTACATTCCTGCCTTCGCTATTACCCGTAGCTCCGCAGCCTACTGGCGTGGTGACCAGTCCAATGCTGGTCTGCAGCGTATTTACGGTACCGCCTGGGAGTCCAAGGAAGCCCTTGAGGCCTACCAGCACATGATGGCTGAGGCTGAGAAGCGTGACCACCGTCGTTTGGGTGCTGAGCTCGATCTCTTCAGCTTCCCAGATGAGATTGGTTCCGGTTTCCCAGTATTCCATCCGGATGGCGCTACCGTGCGTATGGAGATGGAAAACCACAGCCGTCGTCGCCATATTGAAGGTGGCTACTCCTTCGTATCCACCCCACATATCACCAAGGGTGATCTGTTCAAGAAGTCCGGTCACCTGGACTTCTATGCCGATGGTATGTTCCCTCCGATGCAGCTCGATGGCGAGTACGATGAGGATGGCAATTGCACCAAGCAGCCTCAGGACTACTATGCCAAGCCAATGAACTGCCCAATGCACAACCTCATTTTTGCTAGCCGTGGCCGCTCCTACCGTGAGCTCCCACTGCGCCTCTTTGAGTTTGGTACCGTCTACCGCTACGAAAAGTCCGGCGTTATCCACGGTCTGACCCGTGCCCGTGGCTTCACCCAGGATGACTCCCACATTTACTGCACCGAGGATCAGCTCGAGCAGGAAATCACCACTGTTCTTGAGTTCATCATCTCCTTGCTGCGTGACTATGGTCTCGATGACTTCTACCTCGAGCTGTCCACCAAGGATGAGAAGAAGTTCGTTGGTAGCGATGAGATTTGGGAGAAGTCCACTGAGATTCTTGAGCGTGTAGCCAAGAACTCCGGTCTGGACCTCGTTCCAGATCCAGGCGGCGCCGCATTCTACGGCCCAAAGATTTCCGTTCAGGCCCGCGACGCTATTGGTCGTACCTGGCAGATGTCCACCGTTCAGCTGGACTTCAACCTGCCTGAGCGCTTTGAGCTCGAGTACACCGCTGCTGATGGCACCAAGAAGCGCCCAATCATGGTTCACCGTGCCCTCTTCGGTTCCATTGAGCGTTTCTTCGGCGTTCTTCTTGAGCACTATGCTGGTGCATTCCCAGCATGGTTGGCACCACATCAGGTTATTGGTATTCCAGTGGCTGATGAGTTCTCCCCATACCTGGAGGATATTGCCGCTAAGCTTCGTGCCCGCAGTGTTCGTGCCGATGTGGATACCTCTGATGACCGCATGCAGAAGAAGATTCGTAACCACACCACCGGTAAGCGCCCATTCATGCTTCTTGCTGGTGGCCGCGATGTGGAAGAGGGCGCAGTCTCCTTCCGCTTCCTTGATGGCACCCAGGTTAATGGTGTGCCAGTAGATAAGGCTGTGGATCTGATTGTTGAGTGGATTGGTGAGCGCATTAATGAGCAGCCAACCAAGGAAACTGTAGAAGCGAAATTGGGTTAAGCCCATGGATCAGCCGGATTATATTGATACAGGTATTGGCACCCCGGATCGCCTTCAGCGACTCTGGGCGCCATACCGCATGAACTATATTGCCAAGGGTGCTCAGACTGAGAAGGGCCCTGGGGATCCATTCCTCCGTGTCCCGACCATGAGTGACCGTGAAGGCCTCATTGTTGTTCGTGCGGAGCACTCCTATGTGGTGCTCAACCTCTACCCATATAATCCGGGTCACCTTTTGGTGGTGCCTTTCCGTAAAGTCGCCAACCTTGAGGACCTCAGCTTCGAGGAATCCACGGAAATAATGAAGCTCGCCCAGGAGTCGATTCGTGTGATTAAGCACGTATCCCAGCCGCATGCTTTTAATGTGGGCTTTAACCTGGGCAAACCCTCTGGCGGGTCAGTCGGGGACCATCTGCATATGCATATTGTTCCCCGGTGGAGTGGTGATGCTAATTTTATGACTGTCATTGACGGTGTTAAAGTACTACCACAGAAACTACAGGACACCCGTGAACTTTTGGCTCAGGGGTGGATTGACCTGGGAGTGGAAATTGGCACGGTCCGTATTGGGGCTGCTGCCGATGAACTCCCTGAAAACCAAGGAGAGAATTTTAATGCTCAGCACTAAGGGCCGTAAACCTGCGGCCGTAGTGGTGGAACCAGTGGCCGGTGCGCTCGTTAAAGCCGGAATTAGCCCAAATACAGTTACTGTTGTGGGCACACTGGTGACTGTTGCTATCTCGGTTTTCCTCATTCCAACAGGCCACCTGTTTATTGCCGCCATTCTGACCGCTATCTTTACTGCCTTTGATATGCTCGACGGCACCATGGCGCGCATGCGTGGTGGCGGCACCAAATTCGGTGCCACCCTGGATGCCTCCTGTGACCGCATTGCCGATGGTGCGCTCTTTAGCGCCATTGCCTGGTGGCTCATCTATACCGAAGGCGCCCACAAGACCACGGTTATTGCCTGCTTGATTGTTCTTGTCTCCAGCCAGGTTATTTCTTATGTGAAGGCCCGCGCTGAGGCCAGCGGATTCAAGATTGTTGGCGGCCTGGTTGAGCGCCCTGAGCGCCTCATCCTTGGTTTGGTGGGCATTGGCCTTGAAGGCCTGGGTGTTCCTTATGCGGTGGCCGTCAGCCTGTGGCTGCTGGCCATTGGTTCCATCTTCACCGTGGTACAGCGCCTCTACATGGCCAGTACCCAGCCTGTCGGCGCGGAGCATATTGCCGCACCTGCCGGCGCCAAGGAATTCAGCGCCGAAGAGAAGAGCTAAAAGAAAAACAGAGCTAAAAAAGAGCTACTAGCCTGGGCTCCCAGTTGGGAGCCCACTTTTTTGCCATCTAGTAGAACGACGGCATAAAATTTAAAACACGGTATACGAACCACTTACGATCCCCGCGCATCATTCGCAGTCAACCGCTTCGGAGGTTTCCAATGAAGAATCCCTTCAATCACGATACTCTAGCCACCTTGGCCTATACCTCTGGCTGGCGCTTTGTTCGCCTCCTGCCGGAAGGTGTTGCCGCAGCGCTTTTTGATAAGGCAGCCGACCTGTGGTCGAAGAATGGTACCGCCTTGCCACAGCTGCGCAAGAACCTGGATAGGGTAGTGGCCCATGCGGATGATGCCCTGGTAAAGAAGGCTGCCCGCTCCTATGCGCGCTACTGGATGGAGGCTTTCCGCCTGCCCGATATGGTGGGCGATGAAACCCTGCTGCGTGAATTGGAGGCCTCCGCAACCGGTCTGCGCTATGTCAAGGAATCCTATGACAAGGGCAAGGGTGTGGTTCTCGTTCTTACCCATAGTGGTAACTGGGATATGGCGGGCCTGTGGTTGGCCAGCCGTTTCGGTTCCTTCACCACTGTGGCGGAGCGCCTCAAGCCTGAGGCTGTCTACCAGGCTTTCGTTGACTATCGTGAATCCCTGGGCTTTGAGGTCCTGCCACTGACCGGTGGCGAGCCACCATTTGAAATTCTCAAGCAGCGCCTCCAGGAAGGCAAGATTGTATGTTTGCTGGGTGAGCGCGATTTGAAGCGCAATGGCGTGCCAGTGCGTTTCTTCAATGAGGACACCACCTTCCCGGCAGGCCCCGCCCAGTTGGCCATTGAGACTGGTGCGGCCCTGCATGTGGTGCATTGTGGTTTCCGACCTAAGAGCCGTGGTATTCGTCCCGGCCGTGGCTGGAACTTCATTGTGCAGCCACCAATTGAGGTGACCACACTGGAAGAAACCGTGGCTGCTATCGCCCACGGCTTTGAGCAGACCATTAGCCTCTTCCCTCAGGACTGGCACATGCTTGCCCGCCTGTGGCCCGCTGATCGTAAGAAGAAGTGAAACTAACTCGGCTAAAGCCCTGGTTATTGGGCCATGCGTGCATATCTATAGCAATATGTGCGGTCACCATTTACAATAAACTGTTGATATAAAAGAAGCCGGCACTATTCGATAGGAAGGATTAAGACGTGCGGATTGGTTTTGTATGCCCTTATTCCTTTGATGAACCGGGTGGTGTGCAGGCACATATTCTTGATTTGGCCAAGCTGTATATCAAGCAAGGCCATACCGTTGGTGTCCTTGGCCCATGCTCTGAGGACACCGAGGTCCCCGACTTTGTGACCAAGGGCGGGGCATCACTGCCGATTAAATATAACGGCTCCGTGGCACGCCTGTCTGTGGGACCAAAGGTCATTCGCACCATTAAGAAGTTCATTGAGGAAGGCGACTTTGATGTCCTTCATATCCATGAACCAAATGTGCCTGGTTTTGCCCTTGGCGCACTAATGAATTGTGAAGGCCCTATTGTGGCCACCTACCATGTCTCCGCCACCGGCTCCTTGCTACTCAAGATGACAACGCCGCTGCTCAAGCCCTACTTGGAGCGGATCCGCGGCGGAATTGCCGTCTCTGAATTGGCGCGCCGCTGGCAGGTGGAACAGCTGGGTGCGGACCCTGTTCTTATCCCTAATGGTGTGGATACCCAGTTCTTCCGCTCCCATAAGAAGCCAAAGAGCAATAATGAGGCTGTGGAAATTGCCTTCCTTGGCCGCCTGGATGAGCCGCGCAAGGGCCTCAATATTCTGCTTGATGCGCTACCAGCAGTCAAGGCAAACCTGCAGGACCCGGATAGCCTTCGCGTCACCGTTATTGGTGGCGGTGAGCACCGTGACGTGCCGGGAGTTGACTTTGTTGGTCGCGTGACCGATGAGCAGAAGGCGGAAATTCTTGGCCGCGCCGATATTTATGTGGCACCAAATACTGGTGGCGAAAGCTTCGGCATTGTTCTGGTGGAAGCCATGGCTGCCGGTGCCGCTGTCGTGGCCACCGACCTTGAGGCTTTCCGTGCCGTGTGCGATGCGGAATCCGATACCCCTGCCGGCGCTCTCTTTGGCAATGGGGACTCCGCCGATCTAGCCCGCGTTCTGTCCGACCTCATTACCAACCCAGATAAGCGCGCCGCCTTGCAGGCCGCGGGGGATAAGCGCTCCATGAAGTATGACTGGGACACTGTGGCCCGTGATGTCATGCGCGTCTATGAGGCCGTGCAGGACGGCACCAAGGTGCGCCTGGCCTAGCAGTTCTGCACCGTGTGCCATTTGACCTGCACTGATGCAAGGTCCACTTCGCCCAATGCGCTGTGCTGCTAGGCTTGAAAGCATAGCTTGATAGAGGCAGACCACCCAAGGCCAATCCCTCACGCAGTTCTGCACCGAGTGCCCTCTGACCAGCAATTATGCTCAGTTAGTTTTGCTTGTTGGTTTTGGTTTCGCTCCTTGGTGCACTATTCATGCCAGAGGTTCCTCGCTTCGGGTGTGTAGCCAAGCCAGCGCTATTTTGCTGCGGGTGTGCACCCCAAGTCAGCGGCACCGTGCTTTCTTGAAGCACCCAATCTCGAGGTTCTTTTGGTGAGTGTGTATGCGGTACTAACTGCGCCGTTCTGCATTGAGTGGGCCTTGACCAGTGGTTTTGTCAGGTTGGGTTAGTCTATCTGGCTTATTGCTGCTCTCTTGGCGGTTAGGTCCTAGATTCGCTTTGCGTGTGCCGTTCTGCACCGAGTGGCCTGTGACCAGCATGTTTGTGTAGTTGTGGTGACTTGTATTTGGCGGGGCGTTCTTCCCCCTTAAATTTGTACTGCTTTGTCTACTAAGTGGTCTATTTTTCTTCTTGTGGTGTATTCTATAGTGTGATTGGCCGCAGTCATTGTTCATGCTTAGTTTTTGCTTTTTGCTTGAGTCAGTATTTATCTGTATTTAGGCGCCGCTACGCGGTATGATTGAGTTGTTCGGCCTTTCCCGTTGATGCAATGTGGTGTGTTGCGGGTTGTACCCCCAAATGAAGGAGAATTTACGTGAGTACAGGAACTGCACGCGTTAAGCGCGGTTTGGCGGAGATGCTGAAGGGCGGCGTCATTATGGACGTTGTGACCCCTGAACAGGCAAAGATTGCCGAGGATGCCGGCGCGACCGCCGTTATGGCACTTGAGCGTGTTCCTGCCGATATTCGTGCACAGGGCGGCGTCTCCCGTATGTCTGACCCAGACATGATTGATGGCATTATCAATGCAGTATCCATCCCAGTTATGGCTAAGGCTCGTATTGGCCACTTCGTTGAGGCCCAGGTTCTTCAGAGCCTTGGTGTGGACTTCATTGATGAGTCTGAGGTTCTTACCCCAGCCGACTATGCCAATCACATTGACAAGTTCGACTTCAAGGTTCCTTTCGTCTGTGGTGCTACCAATCTTGGTGAGGCCCTGCGTCGTATCAATGAGGGTGCTGCCATGATTCGCTCCAAGGGCGAGGCTGGCACCGGCGACGTATCCAATGCTGTGACCCACATGCGCACCATCCGCGCAGAGATTAACCGTCTTCGCTCCATGGCTGAGGATGAGCTCTACGTGGCAGCTAAGGAACTCCAGGCTCCTTATGAGCTCGTTCGTGAGGTTGCTGAGACCGGAAAGCTCCCAGTGGTTCTCTTCACCGCTGGTGGCGTAGCCACCCCAGCCGATGCTGCCATGATGATGCAGCTCGGTGCTGATGGTGTCTTCGTTGGTTCCGGTATCTTCAAGTCCGGTGACCCAGAGAAGCGCGCCCGCGCTATTGTTCAGGCAACCCAGAACTTCGATGACCCAGAGACCATTGCTAATGTCTCCCGTGGTCTGGGTGAGGCCATGGTTGGTATCAATGTGGATGAAATCCCAGTACCACACCGTCTTGCTGAACGCGGCTGGTAATTAGCCCCCACGCATAAAGATTAATACTGAGCCCTGTCTGGTTTTATACTAGATGGGGTTCTTTACTACCTAGATTTTAGAAAGTTAGATTAAGAATGTTAATTGGTATTTTGGCTGTACAGGGCGGGGTCCGTGAACACGAGCGTTCCTTGGATGCGCTCGGTGTAGAGCATAGGCAGGTCCGCCGCGTGGAGCACCTGGAGGGGCTCGATGGCATTATTCTTCCGGGCGGTGAGTCCACCACTATTTCCAAGCTCTTGGAGCTCGGTGGTCTTTTGGAGCCACTCAAGCAAGCCATCAAGGGTGGCCTTCCAGCCTATGGCACCTGTGCCGGCATGATTATGCTTGCCCATAAGATTCTTGATACCCGCGCTGATGCCCACTGCCTTGATGCCATTGATATTGAGGTGCGCCGTAATGCCTTTGGTCGCCAGGTGGATAGCTTCGAAGCGGAGCTTGATTTTTCTGGCACTCCAGTACAGGCGGTCTTTATTCGCGCCCCATGGGTTGAGTCCGTTGGCCCAGAGGTTACGGTTCTTGCCACCGCACCATTGGCCGATAGTGAGGAGCGCGCCATTGTTGCCGCCCGTCAAGATCATGTGCTTGTCACCAGTTTCCATCCTGAGGTCACTGAGGATACCTTCGTCCACAGCTATTTTGTGGATATGGTCAAGGGAACCCGGTAATCTGTATAATTAAGTGTTTGAGTTTATCTATAGAGAAAGGTCTGTGAATGTCCGGTCACTCAAAATGGGCTACCACCAAGCATAAGAAGGCTGCTAATGATGCCAAGCGCGGCAAGGAATTTGCCAAGCTGATTAAGAACATCGAGGTAGCCGCCCGTACTGGTGGCGGTGACCCATCCGCTAACCCAACTCTGGACGATATGATCAAGAAGGCCAAGAAGGCCTCCGTCCCTAATGACAATATTGAGCGTGCCCGTAAGCGCGGCTCCGGTGAAGAAGCCGGTGGCGCTGACTGGGAGACCATCATGTATGAAGGCTACGGTCCAAATGGCGTAGCTGTTCTCATTGAATGTTTGACCGATAACCGCAACCGTGCCGCCACTGAGGTGCGTACCGCCATGACTAAGAATGGTGGCACCATGGCCGATTCCGGTGCTGTGTCCTACATGTTCACCCGTAAGGGTGTGTGCACCTTCCCTAAGAATGACCTCACCGAGGATGCTATCCTCGAGGCTCTTCTTGAGGCAGATGTGGATGCAGAGGAGATCAATGAGCTCGGCGATCAGTTCGAGGTAGTGTCTGCTGCCGGCGATATGATTGCTGTTCGTGATGCCCTCAATGCTGCTGGTTTTGCAGATGTGGACGATGAGTCTGATTTCCGTGCATCCGTGGAGGTTCCACTGGAGGCTGCCGATGCACGCAAGATCTTCAAGATCATTGACGCCCTTGAGGACAAGGACGATGTTCAGAATGTCTACACCAACATGGATCTCTCCGCTGAGGTCCTTGCTGAGTTGGAAGAAGACTAAATGAATTTGGAGGGCTTGCGGGTCATGGGCATTGACCCAGGACTCACACGCTGCGGCCTGTCTGTAGTGCAGGCTGGCCGTGGCCGCCAGGTCCTCCCAGTGGCAGTGGGTGTGGTTCGCACCCCTGCCGATCAGGACATGACGCAGCGCTTGCTGCGTCTTTCTGTTGCTGTCAATGAGTGGATGGACGATTACCGCCCGGATGTGGTGGCCATTGAGCGCCTCTTCGAGCGCGGTAATGTCTCCACTGTGATGCAAAGCGCCCATGCTGTGGGCGTTTTGCTTCTGGCAGCAGCACAGAGAAACCTCCCGGTCACACACTACACACCGAGTGAGGTTAAAAAGGCCATTACTGGCAATGGTCGGGCCGACAAGAAGCAAATGACGGCCATGGTTACCCGTATTCTAGGTTTAGGGGAACCACCCAAGCCCGCCGACGCTGCTGATGCACTAGCACTGGCTATTTGTCACTGCTGGAAGGCACCATTGGCGGCCAGGATCTCCACCCCTCAGAATTACATACGAAAGGTACAACCATGATTGCCTCCCTGCGCGGAACCGTGATTGATATTAAGCTCGGCCACGCGGTCATTGAGTGTGCCGGTGTGGGCTATCTTTTCCTAGCCACCCCCACCACTTTGGGCACCTTGACCCGTGGTGAAGAAGCCACTGTGCTCACCACCTTGGTCGTCCGTGAGGATGCCATGACCCTCTACGGTTTCACCTCCAGTGAAAACCGCGATATGTTTAGCCTCCTTCAAACCGTCTCTGGTCTAGGCCCTAAGCTTGCCTTGGCTGCCCAGTCGGTGTATTCCGCCTCCGAGATTGCCGGTGCCATTGCTGCCGGTGACCACAAGGCTTTGACCGCTATTCCTGGTGTGGGTAAGCGCATGGCGGAGCGCATGGTTGTTGATCTTAAGGATAAAGTGGCTGCCTTCGCCCCGGCTGCTGCAGCAACTTCTGTTGCGGATGATAGCGCTGCTGTTGCTGTTTCCGGTTCGGCTGATATTAATGCTGTGGCCGAGGCCTTGGTTGGTTTGGGCTTTACTGCGGCCGCTGCCAATGGGGCAGTGGCCAAGGTCCTTAAGGCCGATCCTTCCGCCGGTGCTGATACCTCCACTTTGCTCAAGGCCACCCTGGCCACTATGGGAAAGCGCGGATAAATGGGCGATATTGAAAGAACAGAATTCTCTGTACCCGAGCCAAGCAACACCCCGCCGGCCCGCGAGAATAGTCCGGTTAACCCACAGGCCACTGTGTCCGATCGCGACCTGGAGGGCAGTCTTCGCCCCAAGAACCTGGATGAGTTTATTGGCCAGGCTAAGGTGCGCCAGCAGTTGGATTTGGTGCTCACTGGCGCCAAGAACCGTGGGGTAGCGCCGGACCACGTTCTGCTTTCCGGCCCTCCTGGCCTGGGTAAAACCACAATGGCCATGATTATTGCGGCCGAGTTGGGTACGTCTTTGCGCATGACGTCGGGCCCTGCTTTGGAGCGTGCCGGTGATTTGGCAGCCATGCTCTCTAATCTCATGGAGGGCGATGTGCTTTTCATCGATGAGATTCACCGCATTGCACGCCCGGCTGAAGAAATGCTCTACATGGCAATGGAAGATTTCCGTATTGATGTCATTGTTGGCAAAGGCCCAGGCGCCACATCCATTCCGCTGGATATCGCACCATTTACCCTGGTAGGTGCCACAACTCGTTCGGGTATGCTTACCGGCCCGCTGCGCGACCGCTTTGGTTTTGTAGCACAAATGGAGTTTTATGATGTCCCGGATCTCACGCAGGTAGTGCTCCGAGCTGCTAAGATTCTTGGAGTATCCATCGACACGGATGCGGCCACTGAGATCGCCTCCCGCTCCCGTGGAACACCACGTATCGCCAATAGGCTACTTCGTCGTGTCCGCGATTTTGCGGATATTCATGCCAATGGTCATATTGATCTGGGTGCAGCCCAGGCAGCCCTCATTGTTTTCGATGTGGATGACCTGGGCCTGGATCGCCTTGACAGGGCAGTGCTAACCGCACTGGTCAAGGGCCACGGCGGTGGACCGGTGGGCGTCAGTACCCTCGCTATTGCTGTGGGTGAGGAGCCCGCAACAGTGGAAGAGGTCTGTGAACCGTACCTGGTTCGGGCCGGACTCATTTCTCGTACGGGTCGAGGACGTGTGGCTACACCAAAGGCGTGGCGTCACCTTGGTCTCGAACCGCCTGAAGATTTAGCTGGAGCTTATTACTTACTATGAACTCAATGTTTTTACTTGTATGCGTCGGTGTTTTCGCCGCGCTCATGTTTTTCCAGATGCGCCGCCAACAGCAGCGCATTAAGGAAATTCAGCAAGCCCAGGCCGGTGTCGGCGTGGGCGACAAGATTGTTTTGACCTGTGGTCTGCACGGTGAGGTCATTGAGGCTGAGGATTCCACCATTGTTGTGGAAATTGCAGCCGGTGTCTACACCCGCTGGGACCGTCAGGCAATCATGACTGTGAAGGCAAAGGCAGCAGAGGCTGCCGCCGAGGAGCCACAGGCTCCTAATGTCGAAGAGGAAAGGGATTAGTCCATTGGCTAGCCGCCCACAACTTGGTTTGGTGAAGGGAAAGCCAAAGACCATTATTGGTCTGTTCTTGCTTCTCGTCATCATCATTTACGCACTTATTTTTACCACCGGCACCAAGAGCCCAAGCCCTAAGTTGGGTATTGATCTGCAGGGTGGTACCCGTGTGACCCTGGTTCCACAGGGCCAGACCCCTACCCAGGATCAGCTTGCACAGGCACGCCAGATTCTGGAAAACCGTGTTAATGGCATGGGTGTTTCCGGCACCTCTGTTGTTATTGACGGTAATACCTTGGTTATTACTGTTCCTGGTTCTGATTCCAGTGAGGCCCGTAGCCTTGGTCAGACCTCCCAGCTGTACTTCCGTCCAGTGGTGAACCCATCCAACCCGGATGCCACCGCTCTGATGGGCGTGCTGGAGGATATGGCTAACCGTTGGGTTGCTAATGGTGTTATTACCGTGGATCAGGCCAATACTTCTTTGGCCACCATGGCTGCCCAGATGCAGAGCAGCACCGGCACCGAAGTACCAACCCCAACCGTGACTGCCACCGAGCCAGCAGAGGCCACTAATTCCGTGGAGGCTGCTGCCCGCCGCGCCCAGGTTACTGAGATGCTGCGCGCTGACCGTCAGTCCACTGATGGCACCTACCAGATTTCTGCTGCAGCCCTGATGCAGTGTAATGCTGATACTCCTGACCCAATTGCGGGTACTGATGATCCAACCAAGCCTTTGGTTGCCTGTGACCCTGCTTCCGGCCAGAAGTATGTTTTGGATGCTGTTCCACTTCTCGTTGGTGAAACCGACCCTGTGAATGGTAAGCGCCTGACTGGTGATGAGATTGATACCTCTAAGCCAATCACCGGTGGCTATAATTCCCAGGCCGGCCAGATGCAGATTACTTTTGCTTTCAAGTCCGGCGATGGCGACCAGGGTGCCGCAACTTGGTACCAGGTCACCAGCCAGTACCTGCAGCAGCAGGTTGCTATTACCCTGGACTCTGAGATCATCTCTGCACCTGTTATCCAGTCTGCAACCCCAGTTGGTTCTTCGACTGCGATCACCGGTTCCTTCACCCAGGCTGAGGCCCAGGAGCTTGCTAATAACCTCCGTTATGGTGCGCTGCCTTTGAGCTTCGCCGGTGCTAATGGTGAAAAGGGCGGTACCGCCATCACCATCCCAGCTACCCTTGGTTGGGCTTCCCTTAAGGCCGGTTTGATTGCCGGTATTATCGGTCTGGTTCTTGTGGCTCTGTACGCCCTGGCCTACTACCGTGTTCTGGGTATTTTCGGTATCCTTTCCCTCTTCGCTTCCGGCTCCCTGGTCTATGGTGCGCTGGTTCTGCTTGGCCGTTGGATTGGCTACTCCCTTGACCTTGCCGGTATTGCGGGTCTGATTATTGGTATTGGTACCACCGCCGACTCCTTCATCGTCTTCTATGCACGTATTAAGGATGAGATTAGGGCCGGTAGGAGTTTCCGCTCCGCTGTTCCTCGCGCATGGGACCGTGCTAAGAGCACCATTCTTTCCGGTAACCTGGTGTCCCTCATTGCCGCCGTGGTTCTCTACGTGCTGGCGGTGGGCGATGTGAAGGGCTTCGCCTTCACCCTGGGTCTTACCACCTTCTTCGATATTGTGATCACCTTCATGGTCACCGCTCCTCTCCTTATCCTGGTCTCCCGCCGCGCCTGGGCTGCTAAGCCAGCCTATAACGGCCTTGGTCGCGCTATGCGTGATGCGGATGCTGCCCGCGCAGCAGGTACCCTGGAAGAGGATGAGGAAATCTACGAAGGTACCCTCGCTTCAGACGACAGCAAGAAGGAGAACTAATCATGAACAAGCTCTTTAGCGGTCGCGCTGACTTTGTTGGGCGCCGTCGCCTGTGGTACATGATTTCCGCTGCGGTACTCATTGTTGCTATTTTGGGTATTCTTGTCCGCGGCTTCACCCTGGGTATTGATTTCCAGGGCGGCACCAAGATGACCATGCCTGCCGGCGATCTTGATGCCAAGGTTGTTGCCCAGACCTTCGAAGAGGCTACCGGCGTGAGCGCCCAGGAAGCCCAGGTTGTTGGTTCCGGCGATGCCCGCACTTTGGAGATTAGCTCCGAGCGTCTTTCTGATGATCAGATTGCTGCTGCTCGTTCCGCAATCTTCGATGCCTATCACCCTGAGGATTCTGCCGGCAATAGCAGCCCGGATGTGATTGGTGATTCCACGGTTTCTGAATCCTGGGGTTCCACCATTACTAACCGCATGCTGATTTCCTTGGTTGTCTTCTTGGTTATCATCTTTGGTTACATCACGATTCGTTTCGAGCGTGATATGGCTATTTCTGCCATTGTCGCTTTGCTTGTCGACGCCGTCGTCGTCGCCGGCATCTACGCCATTGTTGGCTTCGAGGTTACCCCAGCTACCGTGACCGGTCTCTTGACTGTTCTGGCCTTCTCCCTCTACGACACCGTGGTGGTATTCGATAAGGTGAAGGAAAATACGAAGGGACTCTTCAGACAGCATAAGTACACCTATGCTGAGGCCTCCAATATTGCGGTTAACCAGACCTTGATGCGTTCCATCTCCACCACCATTATTGCGGTTCTCCCAATCCTCTCCCTGATGATTGTTGCCGTGTGGATGATGGGTGTTGGTACCTTGAAGGATCTGGCTCTGGTTCAGTTGATTGGTGTTATTGAAGGTACCTTCAGCTCCATCTTCCTGGCCACCCCAATCCTGGTTTCCCTCAAGCGCCGCCAGCGCAAGATCAAGAAGCACGATGAGGCTGTTCTTGCAGCCCGTGGTGCTGAGGATCCAGATGCTGCCTTCCGTGAGGCCATGGCCGATGAACTGGCTGAGGAATTGGCTAAGGAAGAAGCCAAGGACGCTCAGAAGACTATTGTGGAAGAAGAACCACGTATGTCTCGCTCCTGGCGCCCGTAGGCGCCAGTCGGATTCAGCGGACGTAGGACGTAATGAGTTCCAGCTCTCATGAGTCACATCTCTTTGGTATACTTGCCTAAGTGATGAAGAAAGTTGCCCCGTATGCTGTTGCGCTTAGCACACTGCTAGCCACAGCATGCGGGGTTTCTCATGGGGAGAGCTTTGGTTATGTAACCAATAGCCCATTGAGTACTGTCAATGCGGCTACCCCAACTGGCTATTATGAGCATGCCCAGCAGCTTGATGCCCGCGTATATCCCGGACTATTCATTAGGGACACCCACAACCAATTTGTACCCAATACCGATATGGGTACGGCTGTGGCCTCGAAGGATAGCTCCGGGAATACGTCTATTTACTACACTTTATCGGCCACCTATAGTGATGGGCAGCCTTTGACCTGTGTGGATTTCTTGGCCAGCTATAAGTTGGGCTATCAGCCGATGTATAGCCATGTGCGTAGTCTGGAGTGCACGGGTCTTCAGAATAATTTTCGTGTAGTTATGGATCCGGGCTACCAGTGGCAGGCACTGTTTGGTCCGGGCACGATTATGCCCGCCCATGTTTTGGCTGATGCGGTTGGCATTGATATTGATAATTTGGTGCTGACCTTGAATGAGGATACCTCGGCTGGTAGCACGGGGCAGTGGCCAAGAGATCCGGAGACGGGGGAGTTGGTTTCCGAGGTTGATATGTTGGCGACTTTGCGCCAGCAGTGGTCGAGCCTTTTTAGTTTGAATAATTTCTCCCGGGAGAATTTCCCTTCCTATGGTCCTTATACCATTACGGCGGTGGATTCTATGGGGGATGGTCGTCGTATTACTTTGGAGGCTAATCCGAATTATCGTGGTGCGGCCCCAGCCCAAAGCCCACTGGAGGTGTACTCCCGTGGGGCACTGCCGGAGAATAATAAGGACATTTTCGCCGCTGATTTTGATGGCACCCTGTCTTGGTTGGATCGTGATAAGTCCAATGGGGATTATGCTGTGACGGCGGCGGCCGGCACAATGATTGAATCCTTGGTTTTTGATGGCCAGGGCCTCTTTGCTGATGTGAATAACCGTAAGGCTTTGGCCGCCTGTGTGGATAGGGATGCGGTTGCTGCAGTGAGTAGTGAAAAGTCGGGTGTGACTGTTCCTGCGGTGACTACTCGTCTCATCCAGCAGAGTACTGATAGTTCTTCTGATTCTGCTCTTCCTTCGCCACCGTCTTTTAGCACCCAGAATCTGGGTGAGGTGCGCATGGGCTATTATGGCGACCCGGAGCGCATGGAAGCCATGATTGAGAGCATGAAGCAGAGCTGTGCCCCTAGTGGCACCACTATTGAGATTGATAATTCCAATCCTGATGTGATTCTTGCTGCAGTCGACCCTGCCACCCATTTTGGCTATGACATTAGCAACCCGTACAGTCTCCGTTTGGCTGAATCGCAACTGTGGGATAGTGTTTTAACCATCCCCCTAGCTGCACAGCCGCGGCTTTTTGCTGCTCAGCGTGGTTTGTGTAATTTCAGCACCAATACCTCCGCCTCCGGGCTTGGATGGAATATGGATCGCTGGCAGGAAGATACCTAGAAATTAAAGGAAAGACATGTTAAAAGATTTAATCCGCTACGTGCCTGACTTCCCGGTTCCCGGTGTGGTCTTTGAGGACCTGACCCCGGTGCTCGCCGATGGTGAAGCCTTCCACGAAGTGGTTGATTGCCTTGCCGCCCAGGCTGAGGAGATGGGTGCCGATATGATCGGTGGCCTGGATGCGCGCGGCTTCCTTCTTGGTTCCGCTGTGGCCTACAAGCTGGGTGTTGGTATTCTTGCTGTGCGTAAGAAGGGTAAGTTGCCTCCACCAGTGGTGACCGAAGAGTATGAGCTCGAATATGGCACCGCAGCCTTGGAGCTTCCAGCCAATGGTATGGACTTGACTAATAAGCGCGTGGTCCTTATTGATGATGTTTTGGCAACTGGTGGTACTCTAGTTGCAGCATCAAAACTCATTGAGCGTTGCGGCGGTAAGGTCGTTGGCCACGGTGTTGTGCTTGAGGTTCCTAACCTCGGCGGCCGTGAGCGCCTTTCTGGCACACCGCTTTATGTTGTGAATGAATAATCTGTTCGAGCTGAAACGGGTGAAAAGATGAGCAACCTCAGTATGTCGGCGCGTTTGGCCCGAAGCCTGACCAGTGGGCGTCAGAAATATGACCCTGTCTTGGAGCCACTAATTCAAACCCACCGTGCCTTCCACCCGAAGGCCGATGTTGCGCTCATGCAGCGCGCATATAAGACTGCTGAGAAACTCCATGATGGTGTTTTCCGTAAGTCCGGGGACCCTTATATCACCCACCCTTTGGCAGTGGCGACCATTGCCGCCGAGATCGGCATGGATACCACCACTATTGTTGCCGCGCTCTTGCACGATACTGTGGAGGATACGGAGTATTCTCTTAAGGATCTTGAGCGTGACTTTGGCGCCGAGGTCTGTCAGCTTGTCGACGGAGTCACCAAGCTCGACAAGGTCGCCCTTGGTGCCGCAGCCGAGGCTGAAACCATCCGTAAGATGATTGTGGCCATGGCCCATGACCCACGCGTCTTGGTTATTAAGGTGGCTGACCGCCTGCACAATATGCGCACCATGCGCTTCCTCCCACCGGAGAAGCAGGCTGTGAAGGCCCGCCAAACCCTGGAGGTTATTGCTCCTTTGGCCCACCGTCTGGGTATGTCCAGTGTGAAGTGGGAGCTGGAGGATCTGTCCTTCGCTATTCTTTACCCCAAGAAGTATGGGGAGATTGTGCGCCTGGTTGCTGATCGCGCACCATCCCGCGATAAGTATTTGCGCGAAGTCATTGATGAAGTGCAGCGCGTCATGCGGGAAAATAGCATTGAGGCTGAGGTCATGGGTCGACCAAAGCACTACTGGTCCATCTACCAGAAGATGATTGTTCGCGGTCGTGATTTTGATGAAATCTTTGACCTGGTGGGCATCCGTATCCTGGTGGATAATGTCAAGGACTGCTATGGCGCTGTGGGTGCTGTGCACTCTGTTTTTGCCGCCATGCCTGGCCGCTTCAAGGACTATATTTCCTCCCCACGTTTTGGTGTCTACCAGTCCCTTCACACCACAGTGATGGGCCCTGATGCTAAGCCTCTCGAGGTCCAGGTTCGTACCCACGAGATGCACTATAATGCCGAGTTCGGCATTGCCGCCCACTGGCGCTATAAGGAGACCAAGGGCAGCCACAGTGGCAAGAAGGAAGAAGTGGATCAGATGGCGTGGATGCGCCAGCTTCTTGCTTGGCAGAAGGAAGCCGCCGATCCTAATGAGTTCCTTGATTCCCTGCGCTATGATTTGGGCTCCAAGGAAATCTTCACCTTCACCCCTAAGGGTGATGTGGTCACCCTTCCAATGGACTCCACCCCAGTTGACTTTGCCTATGCGGTGCACACTGAGGTTGGTCACCGTTGTATTGGCGCCAAGGTTAATGGCAAGCTTGTTGCCCTGGAATCTAAGCTCAAGAGTGGCGATAAGGTAGAAATCTTCACCTCTAAGGACACCACTGCTGGTCCTAGCCAAGATTGGCAGAAGTTCGTGGTCTCTCCACGAGCAAAGGCAAAGATTCGCCAGTGGTTTGCTAAGGAGCGCCGTGAAGAGTCTCTCGAGGCTGGCCGTGATGCCCTCGCCGTTGAGATTCAGCGCGGTGGCCTGCCCATGCACCGTCTCTTTAATGCCCAGTCTATGAAGACTGTGGCCCAGGAACTCCACTATGCGGATGTGGATGCGCTCTATACCGCCATTGGTGCCGGCTCTGTATCCGCACAGCATGTGGCGAACCGCCTCATGGCTAACTTTGGCGACCAGGATGATGCCCGCGATGAGTTGGCCGATCGCACCCCACTGTCGGAGATTGTTGCCTCCAAGGCTAAGGCCACCGGTGATGCTGGCATCCTAGTGCAGGGTAGCCCTGATGTTTTGGCCAAGATGGCCAAGTGCTGCCAGCCAGTTCCGGGCGATGCCATCTTTGGTTTTGTTACCCGTGGCGGTGGCGTCTCTGTGCACCGCACAGACTGTACCAATTCTGAGAAGCTCCACGAGGAGCCACAGCGCCTCATTGAGGTTGCCTGGGCCTCTGAGACCTCTGGTAGTGTCTTTGCCGCCACCTTGCAGATTGAGGCTCTGGACCGTCAAGGCCTGCTCTTTGAACTCACCCGCGTTATCAATGAGCAGAAGGTTGCTGTGGTTGAGATGGAATCCCGTTCCGCCTCCGACCATGTGGCTATTGCCAAGTTCACCTTCGAGGTCTCCGATATTAAGCAGCTTGGCTCGCTGATGACCCAGCTGCGCAATATTGAGGGCGTCTTTGACGTCTACCGCATCACCACCTCCTAGCAGCTCTAGGAGAGATAAGGAGAGGGCGGATTCCACTACGGAATCCGCCCTCTTTTGGTCTAAGCGCCCGCGACACTGGGGGAGCGCCCCGGTGGGGTATGGGGGCGTCGATAAGCAAAGAAAAACCGCCCCGAAGGGCGGTTCTCATTAGTGAGCGTTGACGCTCGAAGAATTACTTGCCGGTTGCAAGAGTGGTGCTGAGCTTGTTCACGGAGGTGGAGATGGAAACCACAGCGGTGAATACAGAAGCGATGGAGGTCAGCAGTGCAACCCACTTGGAGATCTGCTTGGTGATGGACTCCATGGTGTAGTTCTCGCCGAAGAGGCCCTTAGCAATAGCCTTGAAAGGGGCGGTGATTACGGAGGAACCAGCGGTCTGGGTAGCCACGGTGTCGGCGTTGAAGTCTACGGTCGCCTCATCAGCCATGGCAGGAGCATGAATGCCGGCCATGGAGACAGCGGCGGCGGTGGCGCTAGCAATCAGAGCCTTGCGTAGTTTCATCATCATTTCCTTACTGTTGATGTTTCTTTAGTCTTTTACTAGATTAACCAGATTTTTGGAAAATGCAACTCTCAGACTCGAAGTTCAAGCCAAAATTAGGCTCTAAGCTGTCTGTGACGGGCATAGGAATCCTGATCTGAAATCCGCAACTTCTAAGCCTACCCTAGCTTGACCTGCGGATCTAGACTCTATTTTGTTATCTCAATCACAAAAGCCGCCCCTTAAATAAGAGGCGGCTGTGAATTTATTAGTAATCTAAGCGGAGGCTTAAATTAGCTTTCCACATTAGCTTTCCACGGTGGCGGTTTCGATGCGTACTTCCTCTGCAGGAGCGCCATCGGAGGCACCACCCTCAGCACCATTAGCGGCAATCTGGTCGAGAACCTCGAGGCCAGCTTCGCTTACCTCACCAAAATAGGTGTAGTTCGGTGGGAGTGGGGAATCCTCATAGTTGAGGAAGAACTGGGAGCCATTGGTGTCCGCACCAGCATTAGCCATGGCGATGGAACCACGGGTGTAGAGGATTGGGGTAGAAGTATCGTCGCTGGAGTCGGTTGGATACTCATTGGCGAACTGGAAGCCAGGGCCGCCAGCACCGGTGCCGGTTGGGTCACCGCACTGCAGCACATAGATGCCGGAGGTGGTGATACGGTGGCAAACAGTGTCGTTATAGTAGCCGGCCTCTGCAAGGTGGCTAATGGCATTGACCGTACATGGGGAAACAGAGCGGTCAAGAACCATTGGGATATCACCAAGGGTGGTGTGCAGGGTAACAGTGACGGTGCCCTGGGTGGAGACATTCTCAGTCTGTGGCTTATCTACTGGCCTTGCAGCCTCGCCGGCATCAGTGTACTCGCAGGTAACAGTATCTGGCAGGGCAGTATCGCGGCTGGTCTTGATTGGCTCGTAGCTGGTGGAAGCCGTAGTCGTGGTGTCCTGTGCGGTCTCAGTGGTGTCATCGGTACCTGGGCGAACAGCCCAGTAGATAAGACCACAAATAACGACGATAGGGATCAAAACACCGGCAACAATGGTCAGTGGCTTGGCCTTTTCAGCACGCTTACGGGCTTTGAGTTCAGAGTCGAGCTTCTTCATAGCGTCCTTGCGGCGCTGCTCATTAGAACTGGAGGACATATAACCTCTTTACTAGACGAGAATAAGTTTCAACACTGTAGTATAACAGGCCAATTGAAAAGAGCCGGGAAAGCGCTCAAGGAAAGCCGCCCTGGGTGAACTCTGGGTGATCCCGGTGCCTATGCAGTGAGTTTTTGTTGCGAATCCAAGGGGCGATGGGTCGTTATACTTAGATCTATGAGCGCCAAAACATTTACACATAAAAGCTTCCCTCCCTTTGCCACTAACTGTTATGCAGTAGAAGGCGGCATTATCTTGGATCCCGGTATGGGCAGTGCCGAGTGGATTAATGAGTTGGCCCAATCCCAGGGCTTCCACCCAACAATGATCATTCTTACCCACGGCCACCTGGACCACTGCTTTGATGCCAAGCTGATTTCTGACCAGTGGAAGATTCCGGTATATGTTTCCAAGGCTGATGCATATTTGATTGAGGATCCGCTGCAGGGCATTCGCCCAGAATCTGTTCTGGCCTTCCATGAGATTCCCGCCATCCCGCTATCGGATTTTGATCGTCTGGACTTTATGCCTACCCGTGGTAACTTTGCCGGTTTTGAGATTTTCCACGCACCAGGCCATACCCGTGGCTGCGTGTTGTTGGTCAATGAAAGTGATGTATTTAGTGGCGATGTGCTCTTCAATGGCACTATTGGTCGCACCGACCTACCGTGCTCCAATCCGGAGGATATGGTTGCGTCGCTACGCAAGCTGCTAAGGGGTACTGGTTTTGATCTTTCAGATGAGCTACAGCTACGTCCGGGGCATGGTGAAAGCAGCACGATCCGCCACGAAAGAATGACTAATCCATTCCTGCTCAAGCCTGAAAGCATTTTGCTATAGTTGATTAACGTGAAAAGTTTCTCAGCACCCCGGGGTGTGCCGGACTATGTCCCACCCGTATCAGCAAGTTTCCTCGCAGTGCGCAATAATTTTATGCGCCAGGCCCAACTGGCAGGCTACGAGCATATTGAGCTGCCGATTTTTGAGGATACCAATCTCTTTGCCCGCGGCGTCGGTGAGTCCACCGATGTAGTGTCCAAGGAAATGTACACCTTCGCTGACCGTGGTGAACGCTCTGTGACCCTGCGTCCAGAGGGCACTGCTGGTGTTATGCGTGCTGTGATCGAACACAATCTTGATCGTGGCCAGCTGCCAGTGAAGCTCAACTATGCGGGCCCATTCTTCCGCTATGAGCGCCCACAGGCTGGTCGCTACCGTCAGCTGCAGCAGGTCGGTGTAGAAGCCATTGGTGTGGATGACCCAGCCCTCGACGCTGAGGTCATTGCACTGGCAGACCGTAGCTTCCGCAGCCTTGGTTTGGAAGGCCAGCGCCTGGAAATCACCTCCCTTGGTGATTCCACCTGCCGTCCTGCCTACCGTGAAAAGCTCCAGGAATTCCTGTTCAAGCTGCCATTGGATGAGGCAACCAAGGCCCGTGCGCAGATCAACCCACTGCGTGTTCTGGATGATAAGCGCGAAGAAGTCAAGGAAATGACTGCCGATGCGCCACTCATGCTCGACCACCTTTCTGCCGAGTGCCGCGAGCACTTTGAAACTGTCACCGGCATTCTTGATGACCTTGGTGTTGAATATGTAATCAACCCACGTATGGTTCGTGGCCTTGACTACTACACCAAGACTTGCTTCGAGTTTGTTCATGATGGTTTGGGTGCGCAGTCCGGTATTGGTGGCGGTGGCCGCTACGATGGCCTGATGGAACAGCTCGGTGGCCAGAGCCTCTCCGGTATTGGTTATGGTCTCGGTGTTGACCGCACCTTGCTCGCCCTGGAAACTGAGGGTATTAATGTCACCGATGGTTCCCGCGTGGATGTATATGGTGTCCCAATGGGTGATGCCGCACGCCGTGCCGTTGCTGCCATTATTGATGACCTTCGTGCCTCCGGTATTCGTGCCGATATGTCCTATGGTGGCCGTGGCCTCAAGGGTGCAATGAAGGGTGCTGACCGTGCTGGCGCTAAGTATGCCCTGGTTGTTGGCGATAGTGAGCTTGAAAAGGGCAGTGTTGCCCTCAAGGATCTTCGAGATGGCACCCAGGTTGAGGTAGCCTTGAATGAAGTCCTTAACTACATTCGACTCTAGATATAATTCTTGATTCGACTCTATTTTTCTTAACTCTATATTTGGAAGGAATTAACTTCAGTGTTGCGTACACATCTTGCGGGTGAACTCCGCAAAGACCTCGCTGGTCAAACTGTTACCCTGACCGGCTGGGTTGCTCGTCGCCGTGACCATGGTGGCGTGATCTTTATTGACCTTCGTGACCGTTCCGGTATCGCCCAGGTAGTTTTCCGTGAAAGCGCTGTTGCTGAGCAGGCACACCACCTGCGTAGCGAGTTCTGCGTCAAGGTAACCGGCGTAGTGGAAGCCCGCCCAGAAGGTTCCGAGAACCCAAATCTTGCCTCCGGTGAGATCGAGGTCAACGTAACTGAACTGGAGATCCTCAACGAGTCTGCAGCTCTTCCATTCCAGATTGAAGGCACCGATGAGGTAGGCGAGGAAGCCCGCCTCAAGTACCGCTACCTGGACCTGCGCCGCAATGCACAGGCTGAGGCCCTGCGTCTTCGCTCCAAGGCTAACCAGGCTGCCCGCAAGGTTCTTGATGAGCACGACTTTGTGGAAATCGAGACCCCAACCTTGACCCGCTCCACCCCAGAAGGTGCGCGTGACTTCCTGGTACCAGCTCGTCTGCGTCCAGGCACCTGGTATGCACTCCCACAGTCCCCACAGCTCTTCAAGCAGCTGCTCATGGTATCCGGCATGGAGCGCTACTACCAGATTGCTCGCTGCTACCGTGATGAGGACTTCCGTGCTGACCGTCAGCCAGAGTTCACCCAGCTCGATATTGAGATGAGCTTCGTGGACCAGGAAGACATCATTGCTCTGGGTGAGCAGATTGCTAAGGCACTCTGGGCACTCATTGGTGTTGACCTTCCAACCCCATTCCCACGCATCACCTACGCCGAGGCAATGCGTTTCTACGGCTCCGATAAGCCAGACCTTCGCTTCGACATTCAGATTGTGGAGTGCACCGAGTTCTTCAAGAACACCACCTTCCGCGTATTCCAGAACGACTATGTTGGTGCCGTAGTCATGGAAGGCGGCGCAAGCCAGCCACGTCGTCAGCTTGACGCATGGCAGGAATGGGCCAAGCAGCGCGGCGCCAAGGGCCTTGCATATATCCTCGTTGGTGAGGATGGCGAGCTCTCCGGCCCAGTAGCTAAGAACATCACCGAAGACGAGCGCGCAGGTATTGCAGCCCATGTTGGCGCAAAGCCAGGCGACTGCATCTTCTTCGCCGCTGGCGATGTCAAGAGCTCCCGTGCACTGCTCGGCGCTGCCCGTGGCGAAATCGCCAATAAGCTTGGTCTCATCAAGGAAGGCGACTGGGCCTTCACCTGGGTTACCGATGCCCCAATGTTCGAGCCAGCTGCTGAGGCTAAGGCCTCCGGCGATGTGGCCCTCGGCCACTCCAAGTGGACTGCTGTTCACCACGCATTCACCAGCCCTAAGCCAGAGTGCCTGGACACCTTCGACCAGGACCCAGGCTCCGCACTCTCCTATGCCTACGACATGGTCTGCAATGGCAATGAGATTGGTGGCGGTTCTATCCGTATCCACCGTCGCGATGTCCAGGAGCGTGTCTTCAAGGTTATGGGCATTGGTGAGGAAGAGGCACAGGAGAAGTTCGGTTTCCTGCTCGACGCCTTCAAGTACGGCGCCCCACCACACGGCGGTATCGCCTTCGGTTGGGACCGTGTGGTTTCCCTCCTTGCCGGCTTTGACTCCATTCGTGATGTCATTGCCTTCCCGAAGTCCGGCGGTGGCGTAGACCCACTGACCGACGCGCCTGCTGCCATCACCCCAGAGCAGCGTAAGGAAGCTGGCGTAGACGCCAAGCCAAAGGCTGCTGCACAGCAGGCTGAAAACAAGTAGTACATTGCATTAGACCCGGAGGTTAGACATGGACGAGGTGCTTGACGGCCGTATCGTCTCCTATGCGGCAGCATTGCTGCAGAACCGTTTTGGCGTAGGGGAGGCACATTTTAGCCTCCGTGAGCCGGAAGTTCTCTCCGGGTCTGGTGCTGCTGTGGTGGTTCGGGCTAAGGTCAACCAAAGCCCGGTCTTCCCACACCGAAGCATCATTATCAAATATGTTCCTGAAACAGGGGACCCATTTGATGATGCCGCTTTGCTCCGTGAGATAGTGGCCTACCAGTTCACAAACTCCATGGCAGAGGATGCCCGTCCGGGTCCAGTCCTCTTGGCCTACGATATTAAGACCCGAATTCTCATTATCACCGACTCTGGTGAGGGTCTCACTTTTGCTGATCTGCTTGCCTCCAATGATGAGGAGCGCCGCCTCCACGTCATCCGCAACCTGGGCCATGCCCTGGGTCGCATGCACGCATCAACCGCAAGCAAGGAAGCCCAGTTTAATATTCTTTTGCGCCGCGTAATTGACGCAAACCCTGATCATGCCGAGGTACTTATTGCCCGCGACCAGGTACTATTGACTTCCATTACCGGTGGCCTCCGTGTTATTGAAAACTCGGATATTGTGCTGCCACATGCTGCCCGCGATTTGGCTGCCGATGCACAGCGTCGTCTTTCCTCCGGCCAGCACCGTGCATTCACACCTTTCGATCTAAGCCCCGATAATATTATTTTCTCTGAGCGCACCCAGTTCCTTGACTATGAGTGGGCTGGTTTCCGCGATGTGACCTTCGATGTGGCCTGTGTGATTGCTGGCTTCCCACAGTTCCTCACCACCAGCCAGCTCAGCAGCAAGGAAACAGATGAGTTCATCCACTGTTGGGCTGAGGAAATCAAGAAGGCATGGCCTAATGTGATGAATGAGGAGCGTCGAAACGCTCGAATTCTCACCGCTTTGGTTGGCTGGGCACTCTCCAGTGTATCCACCCTCTACTATGGTTCTTTGGCTCGCCTCGGCGACTCCGAAGAATTGGATAGCCGCGACTTGTCCGCGCTGCGCAGCAAGGGCAACCCCATCCGTATGGACCTGCTGGAAACCTTCAGTGCACTGCAGCGATTTGCCACCGATAAGAATCCGGGCAATGACCCACGCTTCGAAGAAATAGCAAGCTTCGCCGCCGAAGTATGTGAGCGCCTTGGCTAGTCTCTTTGCGCACCAATCTCCTTTGGCGGTGCGCATGCGTCCCCGCAATCTCGATGAGGTTGTGGGGCAGGAGCACCTCCTTGGTCCCGATTCACCCCTGCGGAAACTCATCAACGGGCAGGGCGTATCCTCTGTCATTCTTTACGGGCCACCTGGCACCGGCAAAACCACACTGGCTAATCTTTTGGCGCAGGATAACCGCTTCATTGCGCTCTCCGCACTCAATAGTGGTGTGAAGGAAGTTCGCGATGTAATCCAGAAGGCAGAAGTCTCAAATGAGCACACCGTGCTCTTTATTGATGAGGTTCACCGCTTCTCCAAAACCCAGCAGGATGCCCTATTGGCCGCTGTGGAAAACCGCACCATTCTTCTTGTTGCCGCCACCACCGAAAACCCCAGCTTCTCCGTGGTGGCACCGCTGCTTTCACGCTCCTTGGTGCTTCAAACACGCCCACTAACTGCGGCAAATATTGAGTCCCTGATTGACCGTGCACTAACCGATGAGCGTGGTTTGAATAATGAATTTACTCTTGATGAGGACGCCAAGCAGCAGCTAATCCGCCTGGCCGATGGTGATGCCCGCCGCTGCCTCACCTACCTTGAGGCCGTGGCCAATACGGTGGAATCCACCCGGCATATCACCTCGGCCGCTATTGAAAAGGCCATTGATAAAGCACTAGTGCGCTACGACAAGGACGGCGACCAGCACTATGATGTGACCAGTGCTTTTATCAAGTCCATTCGTGGTTCGGATGTGGATGCGGCCTTGCACTATCTTGCCCGCATGATTGAAGCCGGGGAAGACCCCCGCTTTATTGCCCGCCGCCTGGTCATCCATGCCAGTGAAGATATTGGTATGGCGGACCCGCAGGCCCTGCAAGTTGCTGTTGCCGCCGCGCAGGCCGTCCAAATGATTGGCATGCCGGAAGCACGTATCAACCTTGCTCAGGCCACCATCCACCTGGCCACGGCACCAAAGTCCAACGCGGTCATTACTGCTATTGACTCTGCATTGGCCGATGTCCGCAAGGGGCAGTCGGGCTCGGTGCCACCACATCTTCGCGATGGCCACTATGCCGGTGCGAAGAAGCTCGGCAATGCCCAGGGATATATCTACCCGCATAATGACCCCATGGGTGTTGTGGCACAGCAATATATGCCTGATAACCTGCAAGGGCGCCAGTACTATAAGCCCACCAATCGTGGCTATGAAGGCACCGTGCGTGAACTACTCAAGCGCATCCGCAATATCATTGCCGGCCGGAATTAGGAATGACCCACGGGCACGAAGTCCGTGGGTCTATTCTTAGCTATTGCGCTGTTCTTCCAACCACTTTTCTCGCTGTTGTTCTTCCCATGCG
>JAUMTX010000027.1:26562-29725 GCA_030530985.1 Corynebacterium sp. | reverse complement strand
CATCTCCACGTCGGCGCGTATGCGAATTGAGGGGAATCCTCTGGAGCGGGAGAGCCGCTTCATCCTGCTTGCAGGCTCCGAACTGAGCCCGCACATCGCCTATGAGCCTGCGGGTCGTCTTCGCCAGATCTACGCTGACAGCATCAGCAATCTCAAGGTGACAAAGGACATCGTACTAAAGTCACCAACCCAGCCGGCCCAGATTGTCGCCGGTGCAAGCCGCAATGGCTGGGTTTATTGGAAGGACAGTGCCGGCAACACCCTCCATGATCGCTTCAGGGCTTCCGAAGACCTCTAAGCACACCCCCTCGCAATACGAGTATTAAAACCCAAAATACCCACATATTTTGCAATAGTTCGTATCCTGTTGTTGCCACGACAACAAGTCGTAGGATCCGCGACGCGTATCTGGGGGTGCGAAATTTGCGCGTCGAAAAGCGCCTTTGATTAGTGCTTCTAGGATTTCAATATCATTAAGCCCTAATTAATCACTATACATTACGAATAATATTATTCACCCCATCGAACCCCAATCAACCCACCAATCAACCACCCACATACACCAAGCCCCTGAACAGGCTTTATTCCCCGCACGCTCCTTTTGCCCTCCCCCGCGCAGAGTTATACTATTGCACCTATGCTTCTTCTTGGCCTCATAGCATTTGCTCTTAATCTTCGTGCGGTAGTGACAAGTGTGGCGGGCGTCCTCACGGAGGTGCAGGCCTCCACAGGGATGAGCTCCTCCTTGGCGGGCCTCCTCACCGCCCTACCGGGCTTTATCTTCGGTGTGATTGGTTATTTCACCCCGCAGCTCAGCCGCCGCATTGGTATTCGCCAAAGCCTTATCGTGGCCATGCTCCTCCTGGGCGCGGGCATTTGGCTGCGCACAGTCTTCACCACCCCATGGGCCTTCATTGGCTGGTCCGCCCTGGCCCTGGCCGGCGTGGCTGTGGGCAATGTCCTGGCCCCAGCCTATATCCGCGCGTATTTCCCAAATCAGCTTCACCGAATGATGACGGTCTACACCCTAGCCCTGGGCGTGGGCACAGTGGTGAGCGCCTCGGTAAGCGCCCCGCTCCTGCCACACCTGGGCTGGCAGTGGACCCTGCGCATTTGGGCCCTGGCCGCCCTGGCCGCAGCCGCCATCATGGGCCTCTGCCTCCTGGTCAAGGTCTCTAGCGGCCGCAATACCAAGGGCGCCAGCGCCAGCACCCTCGCCTTGCTCAAGCAACCCAAGGCAGTGTGGCTCACCCTCTTCTTCGGCATCCAGTCCATGCACGCCTATGTGCAGATGGGCTGGCTCCCACAGATTTGCCGCGACCAGGGCGTATCCGCCACCCAGGCCGGCTATATGCTTGGTGTGCTGCAGACGGTGATTATTATCGGCGCTTTCCTCGCCCCTGTCATCCTTGGCCGCACCAATAACCCGGGCACCATCGCCGCTTTCTTCGGCCTCATCACCATCCCGGGTTATGCCGGCATCCTGTGGGCGCCGAGCCTCATGTGGCTGTGGATTTTCTGCCTGGTGATTTCTAACCTCTGCTTCCCTATTGCGCTCTCCCTCATTGGTTCCAGTGGCCGCACTGTTGAGGTCACCGCCAGCCTCTCCGCATTGGTGCAGGGTGTGGGCTATGTTTTGGCCGGCACGGGTCCGCTCGCCGTGGGTGTGCTGCATTCCAGCGCCGGTGGTTGGACGGTGCCAATGGTCGTTATGATTCTCACTGTGCCTATCTTCGCCCTCGCCGGCTATAAGGCGGCGCAGCCCGGACTTGTGGGTTAGCAGCACGAAACCGGTACACTTAAGGCTATGAGTGAGAAGAAGATCCGCGTCTTTGACCAGTCGGAGAAACTCAAGGGCGTGCTCTATGAGATTCGTGGCCCTGTCACGGCTCTTGCGGAGCGCCTTGAGCTCGACGGTCATAGGATTCTGAAGTTGAATACCGGCAACCCGGCGGTCTTCGGCTTTGACGCGCCTGATGTGATTATGCGCGATATGATTGCTGCCCTGCCCACATCCCAGGGTTATAGCACCTCAAAGGGCATTATTCCTGCCCGCCGCGCTATTGTGACCCGCTATGAGGTCATTCCGGGCTTCCCTTATTTCGATGTGGATGATGTCTACTTGGGCAATGGCGTCAGCGAGTTGATTGGCGTGGTCACCCAGGCCTTGCTTAACGACGGCGACGAAATTCTCATCCCCGCCCCGGATTACCCACTGTGGACCGCAGCCACCTCCCTTGCCGGCGGTAAGCCCGTCCATTATCTGTGCGATGAGGAGGATGATTGGAACCCTTCCATCGAGGATATTAAGTCCAAGATCACGCCGAAGACCAAGGCCATTGTGGTTATTAATCCAAATAACCCAACCGGTGCTGTCTATCCGCGCCATGTTCTTGATGCCATTGCGGATATTGCCCGTGAGCATCAGCTTCTTATCCTGGCCGATGAGATCTATGACCGCATTCTTTATGATGATGCCAAGCACATCAGCATGGCCACCGTTGCCCCGGATTGCTTGTGCATCACCTTTAATGGTCTTTCCAAGGCGTATCGTGTGGCCGGCTATCGCTCCGGTTGGATGATTGTCACCGGCCCTAAGGCCCATGCCAAGGGCTTTATCGAGGGCCTCGATCTTCTCGCGGGCACTCGTCTCTGCGCCAATGTGCCTGGTCAGCATGCCATCCAGGTGGCTCTGGGTGGACGCCAGTCCATCTACGACCTGACCTGTGAGGGTGGCCGCCTCTATGAGCAGCGCAATGTTGCCTATGAGAAGCTCAATGCCATCCCTGGCGTTTCCTGCGTCAAGCCAATGGGCGCGCTCTATGCCTTCCCGAAGCTTGACCTCGAGTATTACGACATCCACGATGATGCCCAGATGATGCTCGACCTGCTCAAGCAGGAGAAGATCCTCATGGTTCAGGGCACCGGCTTTAACTGGCCAACCCCGGATCACTTCCGCGTGGTCACCCTGCCATGGGCCAATGATTTGGCCGATGCCATTGACCGCCTGGGCAACTTCCTGTCCACATATCGACAGTAAGGCTTTCGGCTGCATTTTATATTTTCGAATTTATAATGCGGCCACAGTGAACTAGCACGATCGCTGGAGTAGCAGGAAACCAAGGGTCCCAAGGAAGCCAGCTATGGCTTCCGCGGGAGCACC
>JAUMTX010000027.1:16231-26462 GCA_030530985.1 Corynebacterium sp. | reverse complement strand
GTAGCAGGAAACCAAGGGTCCCAAGGAAGCCAGCTATGGCTTCCGCGGGAGCACCTCCTTAGCCCTGGTACCCCAGGGCCGCATCCCGGCTGAAGCTAATCCAGCCCTGCAGCATTCTACGGGCATCGTGAAGCCTTGCATTGCTGGTCATTGCTAGATATTCCAGGTGGTCACGCAGTGCACGGAGATCCGTATCGAGCTCATGCTGGACCTGTTGTGCGGCGGTTGGGCTTAGTTCCTGGCTGGTCAGTTCGCGTATCCGCAGTAGTGCGGGCAGTTGCTCCAAAGTAGGAACAATGGCGTAGCGGAAGCCCAGGGTAACCAGGTTGCGCTGCAGTTCATGGGCCTTGGTGAAGGCACCTGCGTCCGGCGCGTAGAAGTCGAGGCTCACTGCTTTCTGCACGGTACGCATGAGGTCAAACCAGGCCCGCGCAGCAAAGCGGTGAATATTGGTATTGTAGGAGCGCAGCAGTCCCGGCTCACTGTTGCTTTCCAGTCGCAGGACATCCATGAGCTTGTTGTCCTCATTGGAGGTGTAGAACTCATAGATGTAATTTTCATGCGATTCATTGACTTCGGCAAGGACGCTTAGTTCGTTTTCGAGTTGGGCTTTGAAATCCTGGTCAAGGGGCGCTTCGGTCAGCCAGGATTGTGTGGCGGCAATGAGCTTATCGCGGCCTTCGAACCAGTCGCGCAATGCGTGTTCGGGGCATTCACACACATAATTCTCCCACTCTGCAGGGATTATTGTGGTAAATCCGCATTCCGCATAGCGCTTTTCAAGCTTCTGGGTGAGCATGAGTGCGCGGACCATCGCGACGACAGTGTAGTGCTTCTCCTGGTCTTGATATATCATCTCCCAGTAGATGACCTCATTACATGCCACGAGGTACTGCTCCAGCGCCTCCTGGACTTTATTCTTGTGTGTTGCTTGCTGTGCCATGATTCTCCTCGCTTTCCTTAGTTTCCGAGCTTCTCGACGCATTCCCATAGTGGGCTTTCTTTGAAGTACCGAACATCCGCATCGCTGATGATGAAGAACTGCCTAAAGAGGTTGCGCAGTTCCTGGGCCATATCTCTGATGCGGGTACATAGTTTCGACTCCGAGTAGTTTTCGTAATTCTCCTCTGGGCCACCCATGCTCAATGCATCAGTGATGTCCATAATGTCGGGGAATAGCCCATAGGCCATGCCCATGGTGAAGACTGCTTGGTAGCATTTCGGCGCCTCCGCCATACTCCCCGGCACCCGCAGGTTCTGGCGATATGCAAGCACAACCAGCTTTGCGAATTCCCTAAAGCGTTCACTGAGCCGTGCATGCACCTTCGGGTCAATGATCCCAATGGCACTTGGCAGGCCACCATGTGGAATGCCCCGTAAGAACTCGCAGGTTCCCCCGGCTGGGAATACCACAATGATGTCAAAGTTTGGATCCGTTTTCTCTTTACCACTGAGTATGCGGCACAGCTCCAGGAATTTATCGGCGGTCCGGAAAGGCAGTTGTGCTTCAGATACCCAGCGTTCCAGGACTATTGCAAGTTCTGCCTTTGCTCCAGCCAGGTACACACTGGCCAAAGATGCATCAGTCTCGACCTTGTGTCTATCGCCAAATGGGTTCACATCAACACCAAGGCGATCGAGGTCGGCAGCTAGCGCGCGTATCAGTAGTAGGTTCTGAACTTTATCCCGCACCACTTTTCCGACGCTCTCTTCGATGCCCGCAGCCAAGCGGGTCTCGTCCGTTTCCATGCGATACTGCTGCGCCAGCGCATTAGCGCGGTTAATGTATCTAGTGTATCTAAAATCCATGTCAGTCTCCTTATAAAAACCAGGACATTGAAGTAGCAAAACGTCAATTTCACCCCAAGCAATAAAACTTAGTTTACTTGAAGCTAAAGTTTCACCTTACAATATGTCATAATAGGTACGAACGGTTAGCAAAGCAAGCCCACACGCCAAGAAGTTTTTGATGAAATAAATGAGCAACCACACATACTATTCATTAAGCATCTCAGGGCATGAAAAAGCGCTGCTGCAGGTGAAGTACCTACAACAGCGCGGCTATTAGTGTGGGTGTCTATGGCCCAATGGAGGTATGCACAGCGGCACCAATCCCACCAAAAAGAAGCAAGAGCAATAAGAGAATGAAAGGCAATCGGCTAGAAGAACTAGTCGCAGGTGCAGCCGACTCAGGCGCTTCGCTGCCACTGCCCTGCTCCGGTGCTGGCTCGGTTGTCGGCTCGGTTGTCGGTGCGGTTGACGGCTCAGTTACTTGTTCAGTAACTGGCTCGTCCTTGGACGCAGGTGGCGACACTGGTTCGGGCTGTGGCTGTGGTTCCGGTTGAGGCTGCGGATCTGCACCGCTACCCTCCGGACCAGGGGCAACGCTCGGCTGCTCCTCTGGTTGGGCGGGCGTATCCGGCACGGGTTGTGGTTCCGGAGCTGGGTTTGGATTCGGCTGCGGCTCGGGTTTTGGTTGAGGTTCTGGCCGTGGTTCAGGTTGAGGTTCTGGCTGTGGCTACGGGTGTTGCGCAGAGCTTGTCTCTTCGCCTGGTGGTCCTGCCGGAGTCTCACTCGGTGTTTCGGCTGGTGTTTCAGCCGGTGTTTCCACTGCAGGGGTTTCCTCTGCGGGCAGGGCTGTGGGTGGCGTGGTGCGCGCGGGGAGGCGGAGTTCCTGGGTGCTGGTGAGGGAGGCAAAGGCCACCGCATCGCCGGGGACAGTGGCGCTAATAATATAGGTGTGCTCATTAGGCAGGGTGAGGCGGAGGTCCGCACCCGGGCGCAGTGTGCGGGTGAGCACGGTGCCATCATCGGAGCGGATGTCCACGGTCACATCATGGGTGGTGCCATCCCCGAGGCGCAAGGATATTTGTGAGTGATCGTAACCCGGCGCGAGCCAGGCCACATCCACGGTGGGGGTGTCATGGCGCCCGGGAAGGGTGAGGTGCATGGCTGCCCCATAGAGGGCGGGGTCCTGCGCAGGGTCGTGGTAGCGCACGTAGATGGTATTGCCCGGGACTAGTGCGGCGGGGTCCACGGGTTGGGTGAAGTCGGCATCATAGGCGTATTGGAAGTTCGCCACGGGGTGCAGTGTGCCGGTGGCCAGGTCAATGGTGCCAGCGGGGGTGGTGCCGTCAGTGGTGTAGCGCCCATCGGTGGTGCGCAGGAGTGGGCTAATGGCGGATGGTGCCGGGGTGGCGGGTGCAGTTGGTTCAGCGGGTTCAGTTGGTTCGGCGGGTGTCGCAGGCGTGCCGCTGATATTCGCCAGGGCGGCGGCATAGTCCACGCGCATGCCCAGGGCGGCGGTTTCTTTAATGGTGGAGGGGTTGTGCACCGCGATATTCTGCAGGGCGCTGAGGTCTGTTGGGTCGAGGTGCCACCCGGGGTTTTTCTGCTTGAGTAGTGCGGCCACGGCAGCCACTGTTGGTGCGGCGGCGGATGTGCCGTCGAAGATATGGAGGCCCGCAGTATTGGTCCAGCTAGGGTAATTGCGGGTCACGCCGCCGGTGATGCCATAGACACGTGGGGCATCCACACACTTTTCCTGGTATTGGGCAGGCCAGGTGCCGTCATAGTAGATGCAGTTGCGGCCAATGGCGCTGTAGTCGGCGCGGATATTATTGGCCCGGCCGTCAGCCACCACGGCGCCCACCCCAATGGCGGAGCCATCGGCGGAGTGGCCGAAGGTGGTGGCGGTATCGATTCCCATGGCGCGTAGTTCATCGGCGCTGAATTCTTGGCCGCTTAGTTCACGCCCGAGGCTTGCAATGTGTTTGAAGTGGTATGCCGGCGCGGCCCCTTCGCGGCGCTGCACAATGACATAGTAGATGGTGCTTTCCTGCGCGGGCACTTGGTCATTGAAGGTGCTGATGACACCTGATTCATTGGCATCCGAGGTTTGTACCGCGATTTGGGTGTAGTGACCATTGGCGTCTTTGAGGAAGTAGTATATTTCAAATACTGCCTGGTCCTGGTTGTAGTAGTTGGCGCGCTGGTCGTGGAGGACGGAGGTGGCAAAGTAGGGTTGCCAGGTGGCGTAGCCCCCGCGGCGCACATCAGCGAGGGTGAAGCTGCTGTAGCCTTGGTCACCGAATTGCATGCAGGTTTCGCCGAAGTAGAGTTCCACCCACTCAGGGCATTCGCCGGGTACGTATTGGCCGGTCACTGCGCCGATGGGTGTGCCCGCCCGGTCGTACATGGCAGCATTGCCCACGGCGCTGAAGTACATTATGCCTTGGGCTTTGGCTTCCTCAATGGCCCTGGACCATGGGCTATAGTGGAAGGCCGGCTCGTTGCCGCTGAAGATGTCGTCCACAATGACATCCACACCCTCATTAGCTAATCGACGCACCGCCAAAGCCCCACGCTCATTATGGTTTCCTGCCGCAGCGAAATAGAGTTCCGCCTCAGGCGCAATCTGGTAGATCAGTTCTAGCATTGCGCGGCCTTCGTCCGTGGCGCCCGCCCCGCATTCCTCAGCCGAGTCTTCTAGTACGTGGACCACTGCGGGCAGCGCGCCTTCATTAAAGGACTGTGCGACCCCCGCGCACTTACCAAAGGAGTCCGAGATGACTCCGATCTTGACTCCCTTGCCAGTGGCGCTTTCATCAGTAACCCCTAGCATTTCACGCAGCGTCTGCCCATAATATGCCTTAGAGTCGGCATCATTGGGGTTGGTAAACGTATGTGTGCTTGCCTGAGCCACATTGCTCTCAAGCCCTTGTGCACATAGAACACCTGCCAGCATGCAGGAAAGTATCGACCGCAGCACCGCCTTGCCTCCAATTCCAGGGAAAAGAATCGTCTCAACAATAGCACATGGTTAGCCTAAAAACATGGCCAAATACCTTTGCAAATTTATCCGCAGATGACTACACAGATGACTACTCTGTCCTACTTCCACCCAGTGGTCGCTCATCCATGAGTTTCTTGACTTTACTAGTCCTACTTATGTATTCAGCTAGCTCCGGCAATAGCATCCCCAAAAGATCGCGAATTAGTTTTTGGCATTGGGCAATCTGCTGCGCGCTAGCCTCACTAACAAGCGGTTCGTGATGAGCAACGCGATTCCTCAAAGTATTGATGTGACTAAGTGCCTCAAATACATTTGAGCGAGACGTGCCTCGCGGGAATGCGTAATAAATATACGGAATCCAAAGGTTCTGTTCCTGACCCCTAGCAGTCATATGCTTCCAGAAGCCTAAAGGAAGCTCAGCAATAATACTGTCGGGTGTCGGATTTGCGCTTGGCAACCGCCGGATAACCTCATCAATACGCTGCCGATTACGCGCATTCAAATCAACAGCTTGTTTACTCTGGGCCTTTTCGATAAAGGTAAGTCGTTGATTCTCCTTGCGGACTGGCGATTTTGGATCTAGTAGCCAGTGCTGTTGTCCATCCCAATTTGACTCGATAGCGGCACAAAACCGGTTCCGAAGGGCAATCTCAAAATGCGCAATGTCATGCATGAGGGCACCGGCTAACTCTACGCTCCACTCATAAAGTTCCAAAGCCAAATGCGGATCTTGATGGGCAGCATTAATATATGTCTGCCAACGAGGTGCAGACAGCCACTTAATAATCCAAGGTGGTGAACTTTCCAAAAAGCCCCCTAAATCCAATGTCCTGGATACAACATCACCCCGGTAAGTATTACCTAGCCAAGTAAACTTGGAAGGAAGAGCTCCACCGGGGTTTCCCAAAACACATACTAGTCTAAACGCGAAGATTAATCAAACGCACTGGTAATCACGGTAAATCTACATTCATCTAAGTAAATTAGCTTATTCGCCTCCAGCGACCGACGAAGTATCCACGCATTGTAGCACCTGTTGTAAACTTAGAAGCAGGGCTATCGCAATTGCGGCCCACAATATTCACAGGTCAATTGCCAGGACTGTTTCGGAGGTAGATGTGTCGGATAATTACGTTACTCTTCATAAAGAAAAGATAGATACACTAATCGATGAAATTTTTTCTACACCCGCGGAACCTTACGAATCCGACTTCCATGGTTGGTTAGGATTAGACGCCGAGCACACCTTGCATTCCAGCCTTGATCCGCATGACGTGTATCCTGGCCTGAACGCACGTTTTCTTCTGTCTCGAAAAAGGCCTGACTATACCAACGGCTCAGTAGATTTAGTCATCCTCGGTAAAAATCCAAGTTCAGCCTTGCGCTTCTCCGGAACAGATGACGTGCCACTCAAAGGAGACGGGACTACTGCTCAGATCCTGAGGCTCCTTGGGCTAAATCAAAGAAACCTTGGCGCATTCAATACTGAATTTGAAAAGCTTGATTGGGGATTCTACCGAAGCATCACACTTGTTAATACGTGTGCCATTGTTGGCGGAACCTCCAAAACTTTCAAAAAAAAATTGCCATGCGTTGTATAACGGCCTCGCCGATCCAGAAAGCACCGTCGGACGCTTGAAAGATACAATCCATAGCTTAAACAAGTATGTAACTGATGCGGTATTGGATCGCGCGTCGCATATCTGGGTCGCTACTGGTGTCGACGGCAATGCACTCGACGGCGATTTTGCTGACCATTTTCAAGCACTCGTGCTATTTGGAGAAACTGACAGAATTTGCTCCAATATCGAGACAAAAGGGTTCATGGTGCCAAATGAAGATGGATATCCACGCCATCCGCAACCAACCAGCATTTCAATGGCAGGATTCAGCGCAGTAAAGGTATTCGAAGTTACCGGCTATGACCTACCTGTTAGAGCCTGTGCACCTAACTTCGACGAATCGGTTGGACCTGTTTCTAAAATTTTCAACCAAGATGGAAAAATTGTCTGGCGCTGATCGCTACTCCTTGAATCCACAAGGAGCAGATACACCAACACCCCGGTAAGTAGTACCTAGCCAAGTAAACTTGGAAGGCAGCGCTCCACCGGGGTTTCCCACTTCTTAATATACCAGAGCTTAGTAAATTAGGCACGTAAATGTGCTGCACAACACCTTGGCCACTACCCTTTGATGGTTTGGTGCCCTCTAGTAGTTGTCCACTATGTGGGCATAGTCGAATGAGGTTGTATTGAGCAGGTGGTATTCCCGCGCAATCTCAAAGAGCTCATCGGCCACGGGCTTGGCCTCTGGTTCCTCATTCATCCATTCAATAGTGGCACTTAGTAGCTCTGGCCAGAGGTCTTCCCAGTAGAGCCTGAGGCTAAAGAAGTGCTTATCAGACTCGGGGATGCGTGCGGTTGGAATAAGTTCAAAACCTTCATAGACAAGTGGCTTGGCATAGACTGCAAGGAAATTAGCCACATGGCGTGCCAAACTCAACTCATAATGATCCACTTTTGAGGTATCCCCCGCCAGCAACTCCTCCAGGCAAGCCGCACACTCCAACACCTCTGACAGAACAAACTGCAGCTTCTGACGAGCATTCTCAAATGAGTCCATGTTCGACTAATCCTTACTATCGAGAAATAGACCAGGGCGACAATTGCCTAATTGAATTCTAACAAACCCTAACAAACCTTAGCTCGTATCCGGCTAAGCTCCCCCAGAAGACAACAGCCATTCCCCACAAGGTACAGGCCGCAATGGCCATGAATGGGGCTCAAATACGAAAACAACGACCTTCTCGCCGAAAGAGTAGCCGCCCAATCGACGAGCACCCAGAAGGGTGATGGTCGCTGTTTCTCAGTTGTAAATCTGAGGCCTAGTTTAGCATGAAGGCTTTATAAAAACAAGGTGACCAGTAAGAACAATGCACTTGTCCAATAATGTCATCATCCCCTTGTAAAATTTAAATCGTGGTATCTGCCACGTTTCCCTCGCTTATTGAAGGGAGGTGATTATGGCTGAGTTCCAAAGCGATTCTGAATCGCCCACAACCTTTAATGGTGGGGATATGAATGAAGAAGCGACCACTGAGTTGTGGAGTTCATTCCTCGGAGATTTCAGTTTCTCGGATGTAGTAGCAGGCCTAATAAGCCGGTTACTTGCCGAACTAGCTAAGGAGTGTTGGTGTCGGGCAACCGGACTAATACGAAAACAACGACCTTCTCGCCGAAAGGGTAGCCGCCCAATCGACGAGCACCCAGAAGGGTGATGGTCGCTGTTTCTCAGACCTTAATCTGAGACCTAGTTTAGTCTGAAGGCTTTGCGAAAGCAAGGTGGCACCAGCTTCGGCTGGTGTCGCTAAGCTAGGGAAGAAACTTCACGGGTACCATGCAGAATGCCGCCTCCCATCAGGGAGGCGGCATTGCTCATGCGAGTCTAATTACTCAGTTCGCTTGGATTAAGACTCCTCGTTCTTACGGCGACGACGACCGAAGAGGAAGAGACCTGCGCCAGCCAGCATTGCAAGGAAGGAACCCAGAATTGGGATACCTGCACTTGCACCAGTGCTCGCAAGAACACCAGCTGGTCGGGCAGCCGCAGTACCAGCATTATTGGCGGTGCCATTGCTATTTGCATCGGCATTGTTGGCGCCATTGCCAGTGCTGTTGTTGGCGGTACCATTATTGGTTGCGCCGTTATTCTCGGTGCCAGCTACAGCAGTATTGCTGTTGTTATTATCAGCACCTGCCACACCAGCGGCGGTGGAGGAACCCTCACCGTTGTTCACTGCGTAGTTCACACCGGCGATGATTGCTGCAATACCAAGACCTGCACCTGCGACGGTAAGCAGGGTCTTCCAGTTGATGGAAGAAGAGCCGCTTGCAGTAGCGTCATTCTCGGTGGAGTCAGTGCCATCCAGTGCTTCCTTGGCATTGTTCAGGGCCTCGATAGCGCTATTGAACTCTTCAACAGTGACGCTATCAGCATCTTCTTCAGCCTTTGCGATGAGCTCCTGGAGCTTGGCAAGGGCATCGTCGAAGGCAGCCTTCTTATCCTCGGATGCGTTGGTGTAGGTAGTGGTGGACTGGGTCTCCTGGGCATCAGCCACAGCCTGCTTTGCACGGGCAAGGGCATCATCAAGCTCATCGGAGTAACCGCTAATGGTCTCGGTGCCTTCCAAGTCTTCAACTGCATTATTCAGTGCATCAGTTGCATTCTTGATGTCCTCGGCGGTCACGGTCTCGTCACCGGCCTTGGCGCGGTCAATCAGATCCTGCAGGGTCTGCTCTGCCGCATCAACAGCAGCCTTCTTTTCATCGGATGCGTTGGTGTAGTCTGCAGTCTCCTTCACCGACTCGGCATTAGCAATAGCTTCCTCACCCTTAGCAATAGCATCACTCAGGTCAGAATCGCTGTCGCTGCTATCGGTAGTGGTGGTTGGCTCAGCGGAGGTGGTCTCCTCACTGGTGCTCTCGGAGGAAGACTCATCAGTGGTGGTGGACTCGGCGGAAGTAGTGGACTCGCTGGAATCAGTACCGTTGAGCGCATCAACCGCATCATTCAGTGCGTCGGTGGCATTGGCGATATCCTCGGCGGTCACGGTCTCGTCACCAGCCTTGGCGCGGTCAATCAGATCCTGCAGAGCTTCCTCTGCCTCATCAACAGCAGCCTTCTTATCCTCATCAGCATTGGTATAAGTGGTGGTGTCCTTCACCGACTCAGCATTAGCAATAGCTTCCTCACCCTTAGCAATAGCATCGCTCAGGTCAGAATCACTGTCGCGGCTATCGGTAGTGGTGGTTGGCTCAGCAGAGGTGGTCTCCTCACTGGTGGTCTCGGAGGAAGATGCATCAGTGGTGGTGGACTCTGCAGAAGTGGACTCAGCGGAGGTCACTTCGGAAGTAGTCTCCTCAGAGCTGCTTGGCTCAGTAGTAGCCTCAGCAGAGGTGCTCTCCTCAGAGGAGCTTTCCTCGGTGCTGGTCTCGTCAGTGCTGGTGGACTCAGCAGAGGTCTCTTCAGCAGTAGTAGTGGTTTCCTCACTGGATGGCTCGGTGGTGGTGTCGGTGTCGATGCCCTCACTGGTGCTGGAATCCGTGGTGGTGGTTTCCTCAGTGGTGGTCTCATCGGTACCGTCAAGGTTATTAAGGGCCTCGGTCAGTGCGTCAGTTGCCTTGTCCAGATCCTCGGCGGTCACAGTGGTGTCACCAGCCTTGGCGCGCTCAACCAGGTCCTCGAGAGTGGACTTAGCCTCATCAACAGCAGCCTTCTTATCATCAGATGCGTTGGTGTAGGTGGTGGTGTTCTCGATGGTGGTTGCCGCATCAAGGGCAGCCTCTGCACGCTCAATAGCATCGCTCAGGTCAGAGTCGTTGTCGCTGCTATCGGTAGTGGTGGTTGGCTCAGCAGAGGTGGTCTCCTCACTGGTGG
>JAUMTX010000027.1:0-16131 GCA_030530985.1 Corynebacterium sp. | reverse complement strand
TCGCTGCTATCGGTAGTGGTGGTTGGCTCAGCAGAGGTGGTCTCCTCACTGGTGGTCTCGGAGGAAGACTCATCAGTGGTGGTGGACTCAGAAGTGCTCTCGTCGGTGGTGGTGGTCTCTGCGGAGGTTTCTTCGGAAGTGGTCTCCTCGGAGGTGCTTGGCTCAGTAGTAGCTTCAGCAGAGGTGGTCTCTTCACTGGTGGACTCGGAGGAAGACTCATCAGTGGTGGTGGACTCTGCCGAAGTGGTCTCTTCGGTAGTGGTTTCCTCGGTGGTAGTCGCAGTACCATCAAGGGCCTCAACTGCATCGTTCAGTGCATCAGTTGCTTCCTTGATGTCCTCTGCGGTCACAGTGGTGTCACCAGCGTTGGCCTTGTCGATCAGGTCCTGCAGGGTCTGCTCAGCTTCATCAACAGCGGTCTTCTTGTCATCAGAAGCGTTGTTATAAGCGTCAGTTTCCTTAGCAGCATCAGCAGCGGAGATAGCGGTCTCAGCATCGGAAACAGCCTCGGCCAGGTTCTCATCACCATTGAGTGCCTCAACAGCATCATTCAGAGCCTGGGTAGCCTCAGCAATGGCCTCAGCGGTAGCGGTGGTGTCACCGGCATTTGCACGGTCAATCAGATCCTGAAGTGCGGCTTCAGCCTCATCAACAGCAGTCTTCTTATCGGAGTCAGCGTTGATGTAATCAGCGGTCTCCTTAGCGGCATCAGCATTGCTGATAGCGGTGTTGCCAGCGGAGATTGCCTCAGCAAGATTCTCTTCACCGTTCAGAGCAGCAACAGCATCATTCAGTGCCTGGGTTGCGTCTTCAATAGCAGCGGCGGTGGCAGTGGTATCACCAGCATTTGCGCGGTCAATCAGATCCTGAAGTGTGGCCTCAGCCTCATCAACAGCAGTCTTCTTATCGGAGTCAGCATTGATGTAATCAGCGGTCTCCTTGGCAGCATCAGCAGCGCTGATAGCGGTGTTACCCTCAGCAATAGCATTAGCCAAGTTCTCATCACCGTTCAGAGCAGCAACAGCATCATTCAGAGCCTGGGTAGCCTCATTGAGCTCGTCGATGGTGACGGACAGTGGGTTCTCAGCAAGCTTGTCGAGCAGCTCCTGGAGAGCAGCCTCGGCGGAGTCAACAGCTGCCTTCTTATCCTCATCAGCGTTGATGTAGTTTGCAGTCTCCTTAGCTGCATCGGCAGCAGAGATAGCGGTGTTGGCAGCTTCCTTAGCCGCAGCCAGGTTCTCTTCACCGTTCAGAGCAGCAACAGCGTCATTCAGAGCCTGGGTGGCCTCGGCAATTGCCTCAGCGGTTACGGTGGTGTCACCGTTGTTTGCGCGCTCGATAAGGTCATTCAGGGTTGCCTCAGCGGAGTCAACAGCCTGCTGCTTATCAGCATCGGCATCAACATAATCGACGGTGTCCTTGGCAACAGATGCAGCCTCGAGAGCAGCATTACCAGCGGAGATAGCATCAGCAAGGTTCTGCTCGCCATCCAGGGCAGCAACAGCATCATTCAGAGCCTCGGTTGCTTCCTTGATGTCTTCAGCGGTCACGCTGGTGTCACCGGCGTTAGCCTTGTCGATCAGGTCCTGCAGAGCCTGCTCAGCCTCATCAACAGCGGTCTTCTTGTCATCAGAAGCATCGGTGTAAGCGTCAGTTTCCTTGGCGGCATCAGCAGCGGAGATAGCGGTCTCAGCATCGGAAACAGCCTCAGCCAGATTCTCATCACCATTGAGTGCCTCAACAGCATCATTCAGAGCCTGGGTAGCCTCCTCAATAGCCTCTGCGGTGGCGGTGGTATCACCTGCATTCGCGCGGTCAATCAGATCCTGGAGAGCAGCCTCAGCGGAATCAACAGCAGACTTCTTATCGGAATCAGCGTTGATGTAATCAGCAGTCTCCTTAGCAGCATCAGCAGCGCTGATGGCGGTATTGCCAGCGGAGATTGCCTCAGCAAGATTCTCATCACCATTGAGAGCCTCAACAGCATCGTTCAGTGCCTGAGTTGCCTCTTCGATAGCCTCAGCGGTAGCGGTGGTGTCACCGGCATTTGCACGGTCAATCAGATCCTGGAGAGTAGCCTCAGCAGAGTCAACAGCTGCCTTCTTATCCTCATCAGCGTTGATGTAATCAGCAGTCTCCTTAGCAGCATCAGCAGCGCTGATAGCAGTGTTACCAGCGGAGATTGCCTCAGCAAGATTCTCATCACCATTGAGTGCCTCAACAGCATCGTTCAGAGCCTGAGTTGCAGCATCGAGCTCGTCGATGGTGACAGACAATGGGTCATTAGCGAGCTTGTCGAGCAGCTCCTGAAGTGCGGTTTCAGCCTCATCAACTGCAGTCTTCTTATCGGAGTCAGCGTTGATGTAGTCAGCGGTCTCCTTGGCAGCATCGGCAGCGGAGATAGCGGTATTAGCAGCTTCCTTAGCGGTGGCAAGATTCTCTTCACCGTTCAGAGCAGCAACAGCATCGTTCAGTGCCTGGGTAGCCTCAGCAATGGCCTCAGCGGTAGCGGTGGTGTCACCAGCATTCGCACGGTCAATCAGATCCTGAAGTACAGACTCAGCGGAGTCGACAGCAGCCTTCTTATCAGAATCAGCGTCAACATAAGCGACGGTGTCCTTGGCAACATCAGCAGCGCTGATGGCAGTATTGCCAGCGGAGATTGCCTCAGCCAGGTTCTCATCACCATTGAGAGCGGCAACTGCATCATTCAGAGCAGCAGTAGCCTCATTGAGCTCATCAGCGGTTACAGAAGTCTCATCGGCAGCGAGCTTATCAAGCAGCTCCTGCAGAGCAGCTTCAGCGGAGTCAACAGCAGCCTTCTTATCGGAGTCAGCGTTGATGTAGTCAGCAGTCTCCTTGGCTGCATCGGCAGCAGAGATAGCGGTGTTGGCAGCTTCCTTAGCAGCAGCCAGGTTCTCTTCACCATTGAGAGCAGCAACAGCATCATTCAGTGCCTGAGTTGCTTCTTCAATAGCAGCGGCGGTAGCGGTGGTGTCACCAGCATTTGCACGGTCAATCAGATCCTGCAGAGCAGCCTCAGCGGAGTCGACAGCAGCCTTCTTATCGGAATCAGCGTCGATATAGGCAACAGTGTCCTTGGCAGCATCTGCAGCAGAGATAGCGGTGTTACCGGCAGCAATAGCATTTGCCAGGTTCTCATCACCATTGAGAGCAGCAACTGCATCGTTCAGAGCCTGGGTAGCAGCATTGAGCTCATCAAGGGTGACGGACAGTGGGTCATTGGCGAGCTTATCGAGCAGTGCCTGGAGTGCAGTCTCGGCATCGTCAACAGCGGTCTTCTTGTCAGAGTCCGCGTTGATGTAATTAGCGGTTTCCTTGGCTGCATCAGCAGCAGAGATTGCAGTGTTGGCAGCTTCCTTAGCAGCAGCCAGGTTCTCTTCACCGTTCAGAGCAGCAACAGCATCATTGAGAGCCTCGGTTGCTTCCTTAATAGCTGCGGCGGTAGCGGTGGTGTCACCAGCATTCGCGCGGTCAATCAGGTCCTGAAGTGCAGCCTCAGCTTCATCGACAGCGGTCTTCTTATCGGAATCAGCGTCAACATACGCGACGGTGTCCTTGGCAACATCAGCAGCGCTGATAGCGGTGTTACCGGCAGCAATAGCATTAGCCAGGTTCTCATCACCATTGAGAGCAGCAACTGCATCATTCAGTGCAGCGGTAGCCTCATTGAGCTCATCAGCGGTAACGGAAGTCTCATCGGCAGCGAGCTTATCAAGCAGCTCCTGCAGAGCAGCCTCAGCCTCATCAACAGCAGTCTTCTTGTCATCATCAGCATTGATGTAATTAGCGGTTTCCTTAGCTGCATCGGCAGCGGAGATAGCAGTGCTTGCAGCTTCCTTAGCAGCAGCGAGGTTAGCTACACCGTTGAGAGCAGCAATAGCATCCGTAAGGGTCTTGGTAGCGGCATCAACCTGCTCCTGGGTTACGGAAGAATCGCCATTTTCAACCTTATCGATCAGAGCCTGAAGAGCGGTCTGAGCAGCAACAAGAGCGGACTGCAGATCGGCATCAGCATCAATATAAGCAACAGTTGGGATCGCGGCATTAGCAGCGCTGATCGCAGCCTTGGCTGCGGTCAGGTCAATGGAAGCCTTGACATTATCGCTGGTAGCGCTGAGGGTAGCAATGCCGTTAGTGGTGGAATCGCTCAGGGTGGTGGAGAGGGTGCCATTGGTGACATCATTGCCATCGGAATCCTTAATGACAGCGGTGTAGGTGCCGTAGGTTGCACCGATGAGAGAGTAGGACTCACCATTGGCCACGGTGGCAACAAGCTCTCCGGAGGAATTATAAACGTACATGGTGTAGCCATCGCCAGCGTTATTAGTGCCGGTTACAACAGCAGAGTTCACAGTGATGGAACTAGAACCAAAGCTGGTGGTGGTCGTGGTGGTGGTACCGCCCCATGCAGTCACATCACAACCCTTATAGATGGTGTTGGAGACGCGGTAACTGGCCTGGACATCATAGGTGGTGCCCGGACAAATATTGGTGCCGGCCCCGATGTTCACATTGGCTGAGAGGCCACTATAAACGCTAACGGAACCAGTTGAGGTTTCGGTGCTGGAGGTCGTGGTGGAAGGAACAACCTGGGTCAGAACCACAGTTGCGGTGCTGCCCTTGACCCACTCGGTATTGACAGAGGAGCCGGCCTTGGCACTTGCCAACTGCGAAGCGGTCCACGTGTGGGTGCTGCCGTCATACTTACCAGTGGTGATGGACTTGACAGTGTAGTCACTGGAACCATTGGAATCAATATCCCATGTAAGTTGGCTCAGGTTGCGATTGCTGTTGGTGAACGTGAAAGTGTACGTAATGGTGTCACCAGCAGACGCATAGGATTTAGAATTACCGCTCGCATCGGTGATGGAAACAGAAACTGTGCGGCTGAAGCTGTTACTGGTAGTACCGCTCTCGACCGTGGTTGCCGCGAGAGCGTTGGTAGCAGTAACAGATGGGATAACTACGGCTGCACCGGCTGCGGTACCAAGAACCAGGGTGGTGGACAGTGCCGTACGGGCGAACATCGAATTAATCGCGTGCTTGCCAAACTTCATTTTTTATTAACCTCCGTATTGAGCTCCGGGAGTGGAACTCAATGTATTGCTTACTGAATGTCTGAAGACCAATCTAATGGGGCACCTGGCAATGCAACAAATTTCAAAACCTGCAGGTCTTAGGCCATTTTTAAGGGTTCTCAGGCTTTGGTAATCCTGGCTCAAAGAAGCCTGAAAGCACCTGAGGCATTACACGAAAAGTCATAAAAGTTGCTGGGAAATTCAATTCTTAAACGCCTAATTTTGTGGACTCCGCCATAAGATCTAATTTTCGTGAACCGCGTCACAATTGGCTTTTATGAGAGAAAAACAGGGCCCCAAGGCTGCTATCTAAGAAAGAATGAATATGTAGCTAAGGGCAGGGTTAGCGCCTATTATCCTGGCGTTTTGTATTTCATACCCCGCTGTAGCGAAGGTGGTTACTAATGAAGAGATAAGCAAAGCAAAAGAAAAACGGCGTTCCCGGAGGAACGCCGTTTAACTCTTGCTTATACCGCCCGCAGCGGCCCTTAGACTCGAAGCTCTGCAGGAACTCCGGCCCGTGGACCAGCCGCGCGGATTTCGGCGGTATATGCCACACAAATACTGACACATTGACTGTGGGTCTTACGCGAAAGGAGAACGAGACCCACAAGGGAGAAAATAATGACCAGCAAGCCAACCAAAGGGAACATGAAGTTAAAGCCATGCATAGAAAGCAAGAACTCCTGATGCCCCATGGTGACTGAAGCGTTAGTTGCAATCTCACCAGCCGAAGCAGGATTCAAATCGCCACGAACGATGCTGACCACCGAACAACACAGGAGGAAGGCGGTGACTGCGACGAGGCGACCAAAGATGGCGTTGACTCGTCGGGCAGTGTACTGCATATATCCTCCATTAGTTGCGTGTGTTGGAAATCTTGGAAAAATCCGTGGTTGTGAACTTTTCTAAGATGTTTTTAATCTTACACTTATTTTCTTAAAAAGAAAAGTCCGCCGCCAAAGTTTTTTCAAAATAGTTCTTTACCTGCATGTTTACCACCTACCTGTTCGTAGGATCGGCCGGTATCGAAGGTGCAGGAAGCTCTTAAGCTTAATTTAGATTAAGCAAATCTGTCACCGTGTTAGACTAAGGCCACTATGGCAAAACACAGTGCACAGCGACCACAAAGACCACTTCAGGGCACCAGTCACGGATCCGCCCACGGCCACTCGCATGCCCACAGTCACGGGCATGACAGGTGGATGCCTACGCGTCCCTTTGGGCCGTGGAATCTTTCACAGAAGCTTTTGGCTGGTGGATTGATTATTTCTTTCCTGCTCACCGTGCTTGCTGTGGGGTTGACCTGGCCGCGCGGTGAGAGCCTGCCTATCTCCAGTAGCTTTAGCGCCACCTCTTCTCTATCCCGTGAGGCGGTGAAGGGCACTGTGGAGATTGCCGATAGGGGTATTTGCTCCTCCCCTGATGATGGCCGGGTCTTTGCGGACTCGCCACGCTTTAGTACTACAGATACCGCGGAGTGCCTGCGTGCTGTGATTCTTTTGACTGATGGTCCGGACGCGGGGCAGCGCACCTTGCTCACCACCTATGAGCAGCCGGGTGAGCCGACCTTTGAGGAAGGCCAGCACGTCATTCTTAATAGGGAAACCCGTGCTACAGGTGAAACAGGCTATACTTTCGCCGATTATCAGCGTGGCCTGCCCCTGACTATTTGGCTGATTCTTACTGTGGCTGCCTTTATCCTCATTGGTGGACGCCAGGGTGCCCGCAGTCTTCTGGGTGTGCTCATTGCCATTGTGGGTGTGGTGGCCTTCCTTATTCCGGGCCTGCTGCACGGCGGCAACCCACTGGTTCTTGCTGTGGTCTGTGGCTCTGCGATTCTCTTCCCCGCCTTATATATAGTGCACGGTATTCACTGGAAGACCTCGGCGGCACTAGCGGGTACTCTCATTGCCCTGGTCATTGCTGCCCTGCTGGGTGCCTTTGCCATTGGTAGTTCCCAATTACGGGGCTTGGGTGATGATTCGAATCTTCTCATCACCCTCTATATCCCGGACCTACAGATCTCTGGCCTTATGCTTGCCGGCTTTATTATTGGCGCCCTGGGTGTGCTCAATGATACGACCGTCTCCCAGGCCTCCACTGTTAATGAGCTTGCGGAAAGCGGCCACTCCCGCTGGCAGATTTTTGCCCAAGCCATGCGTGTGGGCCGCGACCATATTGCCTCCATGATTTATACCCTGGTGCTCGGCTATACGGGCGCGGCCCTACCACTGCTGCTGCTCATCTCCCTCTCAGGCCGGGACCTGATGACCATCCTCACCTCTGATGTGGTGGCCACCGAATTGCTGCGCAGCGCCGTGGGTGCCATTGCCTTGGTTCTGGCAGTGCCACTCACCACGTTAATAGCTGCGCTAACAATCCGTACCCGTGACTAAAGAAGGTCCCATCCTTCACCAGCGTAACGCTGATATTTTTCTTCATCCGTCGGCGGATCCGTAAGGATCCCCGGCGGATTGACGATCCTATCGGCCTCATCAAACATCTGGCGCATAAAGTTGCCGGTGAAGGTGGTGGTGCAGATATAGCGCTTCATCTTCTTATCGAAGCTCGTCTGCGCCGCCTTGAAGGTCTCCTTAAATTCCTCGAAATTGAAGTACTCCGTCTCAGAAAACTTTGTATAAGAATCCTCAGTACACGAATACTCAATACGATAATTCGCTCCGACGCGAGAGGATTCCGGCTCATAAGGCGAAGACAGATCGATGAGCTCAAGGAAGGTATCTGCAAGGCCATAGTGCAGGGCAATGCGCACATAGGCTTTGATCCAATTGGGGTACTTCTTTACCAACTGGTTGCCACGAACGGTGACACGGCCAGCCTCACGCAACAAAGCCAAGAGCTCAAGCCAAGCCTTGCGGGCCGCATAGCGGCAGCGCTCATCACCAACAAGAACAAGCCGTGGCTTGTACTTCCTGGAGCCCTTGCGCAGATACGCCAGGGGGCTTGCGCCATTGGGGTGCACCCACATTTTCTTCGGATAAAAGATAGGCGGCACCGGATCCACAAGGAACTTTTCTTCCTTGACCTGCATGGCCTTTTGGAATTCCTCATAGTCCAAACCGCGAGTGCCATTGCTAATATGGGCAAAATTACGCAGGCGGTCAAGACTGGTCACCGAGATACTCTCATCCTCAGCCATCCACTTGGCAATGACCTCAAGGGTGCGGCGATACTGGGTGCGCCACTCAAGATGAAGAGTCTTAGCATTACCCACGGCAGGCTGAAGACTAGCCACATGTGGCAGGTCTACCAGCTCATCCTCCAGGGCCTTGATAAGCGCTGACTGGAGTTCTGCCGGCTCATCAAAATAACTGAAGTACTTATTGCCGCCCTCGCCAGCCTCGGGTGAACTATAGTGCGCATAGATGCGGCGGCTCAGGAAGAGAAGACTACCCACGGCCGCATTAACACGGCGAACACACATGGGAGCTTCCTGCTCCCCAGAGGCCACTGGGTCCTTCTCAGCCTCTGGCTTCTCCGCTGGAGGCTTCCACACAAAGTCCTTATCAGCTTCGAAGGCAGCATAGCTCCTATTCAAACCCACCGGTGGCCTGAATGGGGTATGTGCTCCGCTTTGGCTTGGCTTTGGCTTAGGTGGATTCCACTCCTCACCCTCAGGCACGAGGAACCTACCCACCAAATAGCGGGCCACATCCATATCCTGCTTGGTGAAGCGATAATACTCCGCGAGACACTCACGCAGAGGGCCCTTCACCTTCTCCATAATGCCGCGCATCTTCTCCATGATGGCCTCAGGATCAGAGTCACGAGCGGTGGCCTCACCATCAGGGAAGATGCGCTGCTCCAGTTCCTCCCACTTCTTACCCTGTAAGGTGCTGCGGCAGAGAATATCATCCAAATCCCAAATGACACCCGTGGATAGGCCCAGCTCAAAGAAGCAATCAAACTGGTCCCGCACATCCGGGAAATCATCGGGGCGGCGCATATGCAGGCGCATAATAACGCCCAGGCAGTCAAGCATCCTATTGAGCATGCAGGCGAAAGGCTCAATATAGCCAGTACCCACACTGTGGACCAACACCGGCCTATCTACTTCCATGCCTTCGGAATAGTAGTGCAGAATATCGCCACCCGGCTTGGAAACATAGAAGCGGAAGGCATAATCCTCAGCCCCCAGCTCCTCAATATTCTTATCCTTATCCAGCTTCTTAATAATCTCCGGCACTGGCGGATATGGGTTATTCTCCAAATCAGGATAGAGCTTGCCCGGGCGATCATAGACATACTCAGTTGGGTAATCCGGCTGCAAATGACCAACGCGGCCACGGGGATCCTTTAAGCGCTCACCAATCTCCATGGGGCGCGGTGGCTGCTTAGGAATGAACGGGGCCCAGCCTGGCTCCGGCAAAGTCGTGCGCGGGAAACCATCCACCTGGGGGCGCCAATCTGGTGGCAGGCCCAACTCTTCCGTGGTGAAGAAGTACTGGCGGCGATTCGGAATACGCGCCATATAGTCTTCCCAGTACTTGGCCCCAAGAAGCACCTCACCCATACCAGTCACGACTGGGTGATCAGGCGAGAAAGTATTAAAGAAAAGATTATGGAAGCGCACCAGGATCTGTGCGGGAAGATCGGCAGTGCGCGCCCAATTGACCGTTTCAGTGGCCACCTCTTCCCAGTAGAGCTTCCAGCGCTCCAAAAGCTCCACTGGGTCTCGAGGGATGGGCACCGGATTTTGCTCCGGCATACAGAAAAGATCAAAGAACTCCAACAGGATAAGAAGCTCCGTATATTCCCTGTGCATAATGCTCAGGACACGCTGGAGTTCCGGATTGCCTTCTACCAGTTCAGGCTTATCCAATTCGGTGAGCACGCGCATGCTGAAGGCGCCGGCAATAGCCAAGCGCAAATGGAGGTCACGGCGGTTCACCATTTCACCATAATATTGCGTCATGATTATCCTTCCCACGCGATGTAAATTGATTCTAACAAGAAAACCTCCAATCGATAAGCACGATCGGAGGTTTTCTTGAAGAACAGTGAGAAATGGATTTAGAGCTCGATGCCAATCAGCACGGGTTCAGGCTCAAGAAGGACACCAAAACGCTCCTGCACACCGGCACGAATCTCGCGGGCCAAAGCCGCAATATCCTCGGCCTTAGCAGTGCCACGGTTAGTAAGAGCCAGGGTGTGCTTGGTGGAGAGAGAAGCCTTGACCACAGAATCAGTGCCCATAGGGTAGCCCTTAGGGAAACCGGCCTGCTCAATAAGCCAGGCAGCAGAAAGCTTCACCTGATCCTCCTGGGCCACAGGATACATAGGCATGAGACTATCCACCTTGGCACCAATCTCCTCAGCCAAAGGCACCGGCACAACTGGGTTAGTAAAGAAAGAACCAGCAGACCAGGAGTCATGATCATCCGGATTGTAAAGCATGCCCTTGGCCGCACGAAGTGCGAGGACTTCCTTGCGTACACGGGGGGCGTCGAAACGCTCCATGCCCTCGGCGCCAAGGACGCGAGAGAGCTCGCCAAAACGGATAGGGGCAGAGAGACCATCGCGGGTGAGCTTGAACTCAGCGGCAAGGACAATCTCCTGATCCTGGTGCTTGAGGCGGGAGTGGCGGTAAGCCAACTCCAAATCAGAGGCAGGAACCCAGCGGACCTCCTGGGTGCGGCGATCCAAAAGCTTGACCTGGGTGAGGATATCAGAGACCTCCACACCATAGGCCCCCACATTCTGGACAGGCACAGCACCAGTAGAACCAGGGATTCCGGAGAGGCACTCAATGCCACCAAGGCCAGCATTAACCGCGTGGTCCACAACAGCATCCCACACGGAACCAGCAGAGGCAGTCACCATATTGCCACGCACATGAATCTCGGAGAATCCAAGAACAATGGCAACATAAGGCAAATCCCCATCGGCAATGAGAAGATTCGAGCCACCACCAAGGAAGAGCGGGTTGAGACCAGCCTCATCCACAATCTTGACGGCTTCAATAAAAGAATGCTCTGTGGCGCAGAAAACGGTGAATTCTGGCCTGCCACCGACATGCAAGGTTGTGCGGGTGGACAGCGGAGCATCATCCAGGTTGATACCAGGAATTTTTTCGAGTCGGGCGCGTACGGTATTCATTTCCACGTATTTAAAGGTACTCTATTATGTATGACTACTCGTAGTGAGAATACTGTAACCATCAATGCACCAGTTGAGAAGGTGCACGCAGCACTCACCAATGCTGATTATTGGGCACATGATGTGGCCCACCTGTCCACCGAACCAGGCCAGGTCCACTCTTTCGAGGGCGATGCCAATGGCGCTGTTGCTACCCTCTTTGAGGTTCTCCCTCTTGACCTGCTGCCACAGGCTGTTCAGGCCATGATTAGCCAGTCCCTCAAGGTTAAGCGTGTTGTTAATGTTGGCCCTCTCGTGGACGGCAAGTCCACCATTGAGTACACCGCCGATGTGAAGGGCACCCCAGTGGACTTCAAGGGCACCATCACCCTCACCGGTGATGACAGCACCTCCACCCTGGACTATGAAAATGAGATCACTGTGGCCATCCCAATGATGGGTGCCGCCATTGAGCCTAAGGTGGCAGATGCTCTTGGTGAGCTCTTCCAGAACGAGGCTGACCTCTGCGGCGAGTGGATTAGCGCTAACCTCTAAACCCTCCCCCACTTTTTCTTATGGCCGATCATGCACATAATAAGCGGGCGACTTTTTCGCAGTCCGCCATTGTGCGTGGTCGGCCTATTGGCGTTATAACCCGCGGCACAACCAATATCAACAGGCTGCGCCGCTCCGACCGCTTCCTGCGCAATGATGCGTATATCCAGCAACTCCTTAACTCCACGGACACCCCGCCCATGGCCATTGATGTGGGCTACGGGGCCTCCTATACCACCACCTGCGAATGGGCCTGGTGGCTGCGCAAGGTTAACCCTGCCATCCAGGTTGTGGGCCTGGAAATCGACCCGGCGCGTGTGCTTCCCCCGCGCGATGGGGTGCGCTTTGAACAAGGCGGCTTTGAACTAGCCGGCTATCAGCCACAATTGGTGCGGGCCTTTAATGTGCTGCGCCAATATGATGTGGACCAGGTGGAGGATGCCTGGGCTTTAGTGACTGGGCGCATGGCCCCCGGTGGGGTATTTATTGAAGGCACCTGCGATGAGATTGGTCGCCGCATGACGTGGATTGATATCACCAAGGAGGGCCCGCAGAGCCTCACCCTGGCCTGGGATCCGCAGCATACCGATCTGCCCTCCGCCCTGGCTGAGCGCCTGCCGAAGATTCTCATTCACCGCAATATTCCGGGCAATAAAATCTATGATCTCCTGCAGGCGGCCGATGCGGCCTGGAATCGGGCGGCCCCTTTTGCCCCTTATGGTCCGCGCCGCCGCTGGTGGGAGGCCCGTAAATTCTTGATTGCGGATGGGGTGCCACTAATGCGTCAGCCGCGCCTCTACCGTGATAATCTGCTGCGTGTCCCCTGGGATGCGGTTAGTTAAAACTCGAATTAAATGTAAAATAGTCGCCATGGCTAAAATTCTTAGGCGTTCTATTCTCGCCCTTCTCGCGATTATTATCGTCCTTGTTCTCCTAGTGGAGGTTGGTGGCCGCTATATGATCACCAAGTCCATGCAGGATGGCGACTCGGATGCCTCGATCAGCTTGGGCTCGAGTTCTCTGGTTCTTGCTGCCGCCACGAATTCGGTGAAGGAAGTCAGCATCCACTCCCCTTCCACCCTGCAGATCACCTATCCCAATGGTGGGGATGGTCTGCCGGAAATCAGTGGTAACCCTGCCACGGATATTACCCTGACTGGCTACCACATTTATGGTGAAAAGCAGAACACTGCCGACCACATGGTTCTCACCACCACCCTGACCAATGACCTGCTTCTGGCTATGATTCAGACCGGCGTGCAGCAGTCCCTGGATGGCATTAATGGTGAGCAGGAGGAAGAAAACTCCTCCTGGACGGCGAACCTCTCCCGCATGGCCACCAACTGGGTATCCAAGCTCATTACCATCTCCGGTGTGGAAACCAACCCTACTGATGGCACGGTGACTGTCAATATCACCGATGGTTTGGGCAAGGTCACTCTGACCCCAACGGTGAATAATGGCACCCTGGACTTTGGTAAGGCCGAGCTCTCCGTCTTTGGCCTGGGCCTGCCGGATAATATTGAGCAGAAGATTACCGATGGCCTGAAGAATGCCACCGCTCAGCTCAACCAGCAGCTGGCCTTCACCGCGCTTACCGTGGAAAGCAATGGCGTCCGTGTCACCATGGAAGGCGATGATGTGGACCTGAAGGATGGCAACGCCCTCGGTGTTGATGCCTCCGCCGTTGAAAGTGCTGCCGAAAGCAGCACCAGTGAAACGACCAGCTCCTCTAACTAACGGGTAGGTCGCTTCCCTCGGGGCCAAGGATCATTAAGTCCTTGGCCCTTTGGTGTGTCTGGGCCACGGAATCCACGGCCTTTTCTACAAGGCTCAGGTCCTGGTCCTCATGGCACCACAGGCCATCCACCCCGCACATGACTGCTGCGGTCAAAAGATTCTCTAATTCCGCCTGCACGGCCGGGCGCACAAGGAAGGCTACAAAGCTACCTTTATCCTCATCCACGCCCTGAAGGGCCGCAATGAGCCCCGGCAATAGGCGATTGATATCCCCCACCGACTGGGAGTCCACACAGACCGCCACGGCACTGGCCCCCTCGCCCACGGCAAGGCGCGCCTCGGCGGCCTTAATAAGCGGCTGGCTCAAACCATGGGGATAACTCACGACCGCGCCGATAGCGTGCTCCTTGCCGAGAAGACTCTTGGCCACAGTCACCTGTGAGGGAAGAACAAAGCTCAGAACCTCCCCTGCGGGCACAGTGCCCTCGGGGCTCAGGGACTCACTAATGGGCTGGGAAATAAATACGGCACCAGGCATGCGCCCATTATACGCCAGTACAGCCCATGCAAGACTGAATAATATTTTTCGATAATGCATAACGAATAATGAAAAATCAGCCATAAGAATCTGATCTATGCCTTGGTCAAAGGCCTATTTTGTTTTATAATTTGGCCGGGGCCAGTATGATGCTTTGGATCCTAGAGTTCTTTTCAACCCAAAACTATGGTTTCACCAAGACGTATAAAATACGTAGGGTTTAGGGCGTCGACAAGCTAAAAACGGGGGAAGAACGACGGGATCACACAGTATGATTTTTGGGGAGGGTATATTGGTAAGAATGAGTCAATACGTGTTTACCCTCGGATGTCCCGATGCAACCGGCATTGTGGCCAAGATTTCAACCTTTATTGCCGAACGTGGCGGTTGGATTACTGAGGCAGGATACTTCACCGACCCTGATACCGGTTGGTTCTTTACTCGTCAGGCTGTGACCGCGGATTCCATCACCATCTCCTTTGAACAGCTCCGTGAAGAATTCGCCGAATTGGCCTGGTCCCTGGGTGAAGACAAAGTGCGCTTTAATGTCTGGGATGCCTCCAAGCCAAAGAAGGCCGTCATCCTCGTGTCCAAGGAAGGCCACTGCCTGGCTGACCTCCTGGCCCGCGTGGACCAAAACGACTACCCAATGGACGTGACCGCCGTCATCGGCAACCACGAAAACCTCCGTGACATCGCCGAATTCTATGGCATCCCTTACCACTACGTGCCATTCCCTAAGGACGCTGTGGGCAAGCGCAAGGCCTTTGATGAAGTCGCCGCCATTGTCAATGACCACAATCCGGACGCCATTGTCCTGGCCCGCTTCATGCAAATCCTCCCCGCCGACCTCTGCGAAATGTGGCACGGCCGCGCCATCAATATCCACCACAGCTTCCTGCCTTCCTTCATGGGTGCGCGCCCATACCACCAGGCATTCAAGCGCGGCGTGAAGCTCATCGGCGCCACCTGCCACTACGCCACCCAGGACCTCGACGACGGCCCAATCATTGAGCAGGACGTCATCCGCATTAGCCACAAGGACACCCCAAGCGATATGCAGCGCCTCGGCCGCGATGTGGAAAAGCGCGTCCTGGCCCGCGGCCTGCGCTACCACCTGGAAGACCGCGTGCAGGTCTACGGCAACCGCACCGTCGTTTTCGATTAAACCCTCTTTTTCCTGGAAAGCCTAGAAATTTCTTAGCTTTCCAGGATTTTCAGATCTTCTACCTCGTGCATTAGCATTGAACGTACTAAACGGTATCCTATGGTTCTCCGATTAGAGGGAATGTTCTGCTATGCAAAGCCCAATTGAGCGCGACGTCTCCGTAAATCTACTTCTAACTGACTTATACACCACTGTACTTTCCACGGAAGAACTTCCGGGTGAAAAAATTTTTGCTGACACATTAGACCGAATATTTCAGCACCATGCATACGGATTCAGAGAGTTACTTTTGGTTGTGTTCGTGAGTATGGAGCTGAATCCGGACTACAGGGCAACACAAGATTTCTATGCATCCAAACCTAGGTCGTTATATGAACTTCCAATCCGTGGTTTTCTTCGTGCCAATCAAATGCCACACAGGAAATCTGGCCCACTAAATATGGCCAAGGCTACACAGGCCTTGAATGAAACATGGGCATCACGGAAGAAAGATTCAGAAACTGCGATGACTGTGGTACGTCTCATCCAAACTCTTGAAAACGACACGTCGGAAAATTTCGACTGCCGTAAAAATTTTGGACTTGCGCTCATGCGAGCATATGTCAAAAGTAAAAGAACTGTCAGTAATTTGTCTATCAACTGCATTCCAAATTCTGACCCCGTGATACTCCATCAACTTTGCGTAGCGTTGATAGACACTGTTCCCGATGGGGGTAACACCCCTCAGCGAATCGCCGCGCTACTCCTGGAAGAATTCCACAAGGGGTGGCAAACTGGCGTCACAGTTGATGGCAGTGATGACTCCGCAAACACGACCAATACAACCTCTAAAAAGCCAGGCGACATAATCGAATCTAAAGGCCCTCATTCAAAAATTTACGAAGTAACCGTTAAACGCTTCGACAAAAATAGGCTGGAAGACTCGT
>JAUMTX010000026.1:16128-30081 GCA_030530985.1 Corynebacterium sp. | reverse complement strand
AACTGCAGGAAGCAGTAGCGTAAGAATTAACCCCCAAAAAATGGGGACAGGTGCACATTAGTGTTTAGGCTGTGCTCAGGCAGTGTGGAATCAACCCGATACACGGCCGGCGCAGCCATAGCCGGGGCCGGTAGGCTGCTTGCCGCCACTGAGAGTGCCACTGCGTGAATCAATGGCACGATTCGGGCACACCGTCGAGGCGAGCTGAAATTCTTTCTGGGCTTTTGAAAAAGCATAAAACCTTCCATGAAATTCTCAATAACCCTAATAGTATACAGTACGAGATCTGCTATTACAGGGTAAAGAGCCAATCATGGAAGGCTTTATGTAGCGTGGCGCTGTCTTCGTGTGGTGCTTAGCTTTCGGTCTCGGTGCTACCGGCGAGGACCTTGTCCTTAATTGCGGTGGCGGTGGAGAGGACCAGGCCAAGGATGGTGTAGAGCTGATCGTCATACCAGTTGGTGGCCATGAGCAGCTCATGCTCCAGGCGGAAGCACTGCTTCTGCTGCTCATTATTAACAATGCAGGCAGAAAGACCAGTTGGGCCGCCGTTGATTGGAACACAGTCCAGATAGTAGCTTGGATCAGGGGAGTCGGATGGGCGGTCAGTATCAATCTGAACGCGAACCACCAAAACAACCTTATTGATAATCACGAAATTAACAATGAAGCCATCAATATTGGCAACAAGAATCTCAACAGGTTCCGTGGTTTCCTGCGGAAGCTCAATCTTCTGAAGAGTGATATTCTGGCGGGCCATTGCGGCCTCAAGGGCCTCAATTGGTGGGGTAGTATCGGCCTGATTTGGGGTGTTATTAACATTAGCCATGGTTGTGCTCCTCCCAGGTAACAGCAGCAGGGAATTGGGTGGCCAACCAGGCAAAGTATTCCTGGGTGGTTTCAATAGCGGACATGATAAAAGCGCCAATCATATTATGGTCGGCAGCTGCTTCCTGCGGCAGGTGGTAGACACGACGGGCACCCAAGTGGATATCGGTGGACTCATCCTGGCCAGCAATTTCAATGAAATACGCTGATGGAATGAGGCGCTGTGCATTCCACTCATTGGTGGCAGCCAGGGCCATTGGTGCACTGCTTGGAGCAATAGTGCCACGCCAGGTTGCGTCCATCACGATGGCATTAATGGCTTCTTCATAGCCGAAACCATAACGGCCATTGGTGAAACCGGTACGAACGACCGTCTCACCTTCGGAATGGGCGTACCTGAGGTTTTGCTCCTCAAGTACAGAAATAACTTCTTTCACTACATCAGTCATAAAACCAGTATAAGTGAAAGCTAACCTAGTCGGTAGAGAAAGGCTTCTCACCCATCAACTCATGGGCAAAGCAGGAATCCACAGTAGGGTAGCGGAAACTATGCTCCGCCGGTATATGTGCCTCAGTCTGGTGCTCTTGGGCAATCAACAGTCGGGCACCCGGCTCACCAAGAAGCAGTTTAGGGGAGAAATCCGGGATAGGGATAATAGTGCGACTATTAAAACGGCGGGCCAAAGTATCCATGAGCTGCGCGGTCGTAATCTGCTCCGGGGCGAAAGCCGAGTAATAGAGCGGGGTGCTGGTATCCGGGTCTTGATTCTCTGTGGCGAGGAATTCCAGGGCTGCACGGATGTAGATGTCAGTCAGGTCATCAATGCTAATCCACTGGAAGTGGGACTCCAGGGCAGCAAGCTTGCCGCCCAAACCAGTCTTATGCACTGCACGCAAGAGTGGCAGAAGCCCGGCGCGGGCGGAGAAAATAGCGGAGCGTCGAATAGCTAAGGTCTGGGGGCATGCGGCACGGGCGGCGTCTTCCACCTCACGGAAGATGGAATTAAGACGCTCATCGCCACAGTCCACAGAATCAATAATCATGCCACGGCAGGTGGGGGACTGGGCGACCAGGCGGGCCAAAGCCACAGTTGGTTCCATGCGTGAGGAGGCAATGGACTGGTAGTGGCCATCATTGGCGCGGCCCTGAATGGACTCACCCGCCAAGTGAATGAGCAGATCGCAGCCCTGCAGCATGGAGGGGCTAGGGTTCTTTGGATTCCACTGCTTATTGCGGCGCAATTCCCGCACCACAAAACCCAAGGAACGCAGTTGCGCCACCAAAGGCTGGCCAATAACCGAATTGGCACCTGTCACAGCAATCACCGGTGGGGTATCGCTGGTTTGCTCATTGCGTTGCGGGCGCAGGCCCACGCTGGCAGCGAAGCTGAGGTCATTGAGGACCTGGTGGTGCTGGTAGCCAAAGAAGGCGCGCACATTCTTATCCGGAAAATTGGCAATGAAATTATTGCGCATGAGGGTGCCGCCATTGGGGGCATCAGCAAAATAGTGCTCGTGGCGCCAGTCGGTGAGGCGGCGGAAGGGGGCGCGCACACAGACCTCAGTAAAGGAACGGCCACGTTGGTATTCCGAAAGCTCATAGCGGGTCACCCACTTCAAACCAGCGGGGAAGGAATAAATATTGGAACCAGTGGCCACATTGCCATCCGCATGCACCGAGGTAATGGGCAGGGAGTGGGGCATGAGACGGGCAGCGGAACCCGGGGTGGTATACCAAGCCCACAGCTCATCGCGGCTGAAAGGGAATTCCGCCGAAACAGAAACGCTCACGGGGCCTCCTGGTTATTGTTGGTTTGTGTTGGGGTTTTGTTGGGTTCGTGCTGCAGTAGTGCTTACTTGGGGTTCTGTGCTATTTTAGATGTAATGCCAGTGTACTCGGATACATGTTTTTGTGCCGGGTGCGAGGCGTCAATTGAATATTTTGCTAGATAATATTGGACATCCTTTAAGGGACCGTACCGAGATGCGGGGAAGGAGGTCACGATGAGCGAAACCGTGGAATTGCTATCCGCGAGCGACGTCAGTCGCACTATCGCACGCATCGCGCACCAGATTATTGAAAAGACGGCACTTGATGGGCCGGAGAATCAGACGGAAGCACCGTCAGTGGTTCTTCTTGGTATTCCCTCAGGTGGTGTGCCGCTAGCCCGACGGTTGGCGGAAAAAATTGAGGAATTTGCGGGGGTGAAGGTTCCTGTCGGTGCGTTGGATGTGACGCTCTACCGCGATGACCTTCGTTCCAAACCACACCGCGCCCTATCCCCAACCACTATTCCTGTGGCAGGAATTGATGGCCAAATTGTCATCCTTGTTGATGATGTTCTTTTTTCCGGACGCACTATTCGCGCAGCCCTTGATGCCCTGCGTGATGAGGGGCGCCCAGAAATGATCCAATTGGCCGTTCTTGTTGACCGTGGGCACAGGCAGCTTCCTATTCGTGCAGACTATGTGGGAAAGAATATTCCGACCGCACGCACGGAGGATGTGGCTGTTGCTTTGAGCGAGATTGATGGCCATGATGCTGTCACCTTGCGTAGGAATTAGTAGAAAAGTGTGTGAGGGATAGTCAAGGAATGAAGAATCTTTTGAGCATTGCGGATTTGAGCCGCGATGAAATTATTGGCCTCATGGATGAAGCGGATCGCTTCAAAGAGGCCCTCATGTCACGGGAAATTAAGAAGCTGCCTACCTTGCGTGGCCGCACTATTTTCACCGTGTTTTATGAAAACTCCACCCGCACCCGCGCTTCCTTTGAGACTGCCGGCAAGTGGATGAGCGCCGATGTGATTAATATTTCGGCCTCCAGCTCCTCTGTGAAGAAGGGCGAATCCCTGCGCGATACTGGTCTGACCTTGGAGGCTGTGGGTGCTGATGCGTTGATTGTGCGCCACCCTTGTGCCGGTGCCGCCCAGCAGTTGGCCAATTGGCTGCCTGATACCAGCATTATTAATGCCGGCGATGGTGCCCACCAGCATCCAACCCAGGCGCTTCTCGACGCCGTCACCATGCGCCAGCGCCTCGGCGACTTGGCCGGCCGCAAGGTGGTTATTGTGGGTGACTGCCTGCACTCCCGCGTGGTGCGTTCCAATGTGGATTTGCTCAGCACCCTGGGTGCCGAGGTTGTTCTGGTTGCCCCACCAACCCTGCTGCCAATGGGCATTGAGTCCTGGCCTGTGCGCTACTCCTATGACATGGATGCGGAAATCAAGGATGCCGATGCGGTCATGATGCTGCGCGTCCAGCAGGAGCGCATGCTGGGTGGTTTCTTCCCAAGCCACCGCGAATACGCCACCCTTTATGGCATGAGCAAGGATCGTCTGGCCAAGCTCCCTGAGCACGCTATTGTTATGCACCCCGGCCCAATGCTGCGCGGCATGGAAATCAATTATGATGTGGCCGATGCCCCACAGACCGCTGTTTTGCAGCAGGTCACCAATGGTGTTCATGTGCGCATGGCTGTGCTCTTTAGCCTGCTTGTGGGCACCGATGAGGCTCTATAAGACTCTATAAGGAAGAGAAAAGAAGAATGTCAACTGTTTTGATCATTAAGAATGCTCGCCCTTATGGTGAAGAGCAGGTAGACCTGATAATCCATGATGGTGTCATCACCGAAATCACCCCAGCTGGTAGCGCCCAAAGTGAGAATGCAGACGCCGGCGATACTGTGACCGTCATTGATGCTGCGGGCAAGGTGCTCCTTCCGGGTCTTGTCGATATGCACGTGCATCTGCGTGAGCCAGGCCGTGAGGATACCGAGACCATTGAGACAGGCTCTAAGGCGGCAGCCAAGGGTGGCTTTACCGCTGTATTCACCATGGCTAATACCAATCCAGTGATGGACCAGCCGGTTATTGCCGAGTCTGTGTGGTTCAAGGGCCAGCAGATTGGCCTGTGCGATGTGCACCCAGTGGGTTCCATCACCAAGGGCCTGCAGGGCAAGGAACTCACCGAATTTGGCATGATGGCGCGCTCCGCCGCCAAGGTGCGCATGTTCAGCGATGATGGCAAGTGTGTCAATGACCCGCTCATTATGCGCCGCGCCCTGGAATATAGCCGTGGCATGGATGTGCTTCTGGCCCAGCACTGTGAGGATCACCGCCTGACTGAGGGCGCTGCCGCCCATGAGGGTCCGAATGCCGCCAAGCTTGGTCTTCGTGGTTGGCCACGCGTGGCTGAGGAGTCCATTGTGATTCGCGATGCGCTTCTTGCCCGCGATTATGGTGGCCGCATCCACATTTGCCACGCATCCACCAAGGGCACTGTGGAGCTGCTCAAGTGGGCCAAGGAGCAGAATATTCCTTTGACCGCTGAGGTCACCCCGCACCATTTGATTCTGGATGATAGCCGCCTGGCCACCTATGATGCAGTGAATAAGGTCAATCCACCGCTGCGTGAGGCTTCTGACGCCGCTGCGATGCAGGAAGCTCTGCTTTCTGGGCTTATCGACGTCGTCGCTACTGACCACGCCCCTCATGGTAGTGAAGATAAGTGCGTGGAATTTGAGCACGCTAAGCCAGGCATGCTTGGTCTTGAAACCTCCCTTGCGATTATTGCTGAGACCTTTGTGCGCACCGGCCGCGCCGATTGGCGTTTTGTGGCCAAGGTGATGAGTGAGCGCCCAGCCGAAATCACCAAGCTGGAGGACCACGGTCGCCCTATTGCCGTCGGCGAACCAGCGAACCTGTGTATCGTGGATACCGATAGTGCGTGGACTGTCCACGGTGAGGATTTGGCCTCCAAGGCAAGCAATACCCCATTTGAAGGCATGGAATTCCACAGCCGTGTCACCCAGACCATTCTGCGCGGCACCCTGACCTGGGATGCCGAGGCGGAAAAGAATTCCGCACAGAATACCTCCGCACTTACAACCGAAGAGAACTAAGAAAGGCGCCTTGTGACTGACAATACTAATGTGCACGAGAATACTGGCTATGAAGCCCTCCCAGCCATTTTGGTTTTGGGGGATGGTAAAGCCTATCGTGGCCTGCAGTTTGGTGCCGCTGGCCGCACCGTGGGTGAAGCCGTATTTACCACTGCAATGACCGGCTACCAGGAAACCATGACGGATCCTTCCTACCACCGTCAGATTGTGGTTTCCACCGCACCACAGATTGGTAATACCGGTTGGAATGATGAGGATGGCGAGTCCCACGGCGATAAGATTTGGGTCGCCGGCCTGGTTATTCGCGACCTTGCCCACCGTGTTTCCAACTGGCGCGCCAACCGCAGCCTTGAGGATGAAATGAAGGCCCAGGGCATTGTTGGTATCCAGGGTATTGACACCCGTGCCCTGGTGCGCCACCTGCGTAATTTCGGTTCTGTCAATGCGGGTATCTTTACCGGCGATGAGGCCAATGCGCCACTCGAGCGCCTGGTTGAGGTCGTCAATGCCCAGCAGTCCATGGCTGGTTCCAGCCTGGCGGAGGATGTGTCCACCACCGAAACCTATATTGTTGAGCCAGATAATGGTGAGGCCAAGTACACTGTGGTGGCCTATGACATGGGCATTAAGACCAACACCCCACGTAATTTTGCGGCCCGTGGTATCCGCACCGTTATTGTTCCTGCTAATACCTCCTTCGAGGAAATCAAGCAGTACAACCCGGATGGTGTTTTTGTGTCCAATGGCCCTGGTGACCCAGCCACCGCTGACACCATGGTGAATGTGGTGCGCGAGGTGCTCGCCGCTGATATTCCATTCTTCGGTATTTGCTTTGGTAACCAGATTCTTGGCCGCGCCCTTGGCATGGAGACCTATAAGCTCAAGTTCGGCCACCGTGGCATTAATGTTCCAGTGCTCAACCACCTGACTGGCAAGATTGACATCACCGCCCAGAACCATGGTTTTGCCCTCAAGGGTGAGGCCGGCGAGATTTTCGAGACCCCATTCGGCCCAGCACAGGTCACCCACACCTGCCTTAACGACGGCGTCGTCGAAGGCGTGGCTCTTACTAGCGGTCGCGCTTATAGTGTCCAGTACCACCCAGAGGCTGCTGCTGGTCCACATGATGCCAACCCACTCTTCGATCAGTTCATCGAGCTTCTGGAAAAGTAGAAAGGTCCCCGATGCCAAAGCGTACAGATATTAACCATGTGCTGGTTATTGGTTCTGGTCCGATTGTTATCGGTCAGGCCTGTGAGTTCGACTATTCCGGCACCCAGGCGTGCCGTGTCCTCAAGGAAGAGGGCCTGCGTGTCACCCTGATTAACTCCAATCCGGCCACCATTATGACCGACCCAGAATTTGCTGACCACACCTATGTGGAGCCAATTCTGCCGGAGTATATTGAGAAGATTTTTGAGCGTGAAGCCGAGCAGGGCCACCCAATTGATGCCGTCCTGGCAACCCTCGGTGGCCAGACTGCCCTTAATGCGGCCATTGCTCTCGATCGCCGTGGCACCCTGAAGAAGTTCAATGTGGAACTCATCGGTGCTGATATTGATGCTATTGAGCGTGGTGAGGACCGCCAGAAGTTCAAGGATATTGTGGCCAAGATTGGTGGCGAGTCCGCTCGCTCCCGCGTCTGCCACAATATGGAAGAAGTCCATGAGACTGTTAAGGAACTGGGCCTGCCAGTGGTTGTTCGCCCATCCTTCACCATGGGTGGCCTTGGTTCCGGACTTGCCTTTAATGAGGAAGACCTGGAGCGCATTGCTGGTGGCGGTCTTGCTGCCTCCCCTGAGGCCAATGTTCTGATTGAGGAATCCATCCTCGGTTGGAAGGAATATGAGCTCGAGCTCATGCGTGACGCCAATGATAACTGTGTGGTTGTCTGCTCCATTGAGAATGTGGATGCCCTTGGTGTGCACACCGGTGACTCTGTTACCGTGGCCCCATCCATGACGCTCACCGACCGTGAGTTCCAGGAGATGCGTAACCAGGGTATTGCTATTCTGCGTGAGGTCGGCGTGGATACCGGTGGCTGTAATATCCAGTTCGCCATTAACCCACGTGATGGCCGCATCATCACCATTGAGATGAACCCACGTGTCTCCCGTTCCTCGGCCCTGGCCTCCAAGGCTACCGGCTTCCCAATCGCGAAGATTGCTGCGAAGCTCGCCATTGGCTACACCCTGGATGAAATCACCAATGATATTACTGGTGTGACCCCAGCTGCTTTCGAGCCAACCCTGGACTATGTGGTTGTCAAGGCTCCTCGCTTTGCTTTTGAGAAGTTCACCGGTGCTGATGATACGCTGACCACCACCATGAAGTCTGTGGGTGAAGCCATGGCTTTGGGTCGTAACTATATTGCGGCCCTGGGTAAGGTTATGCGCTCCCTGGAGAATAAGCAGGCTGGTTTCTGGACCATGCCGGATGAGGCTTTTGCCCAGTATCCAAAGAATAAGGAAGCGGTTCTTGAGGATCTCAAGCGCCCAACTGAAGGTCGCCTTTATGATGCTGAGCTGGCTCTGCGTCTGGGCGCCACTATTGAAGAGGTTTATGCTGCCTCCGGTATTGACCCATGGTTCCTGGCTGAACTCCAGGCCCTGGTTGATTTCCGTGCCGAGCTGGTAAGCTCCCCAACCTTGACCGAGGCGCTGCTGCGTAAGGCCAAGTATATGGGCCTTTCTGACCGTCAGATTGCAGCCCTGCGTCCAGAATTCGCCGGTGAAGATGGTATTCGTCGCCTGCGCTGGTCCCTGGGTATCCGCCCAGTATTCAAGACTGTGGATACCTGTGCCGCCGAGTTTGAGGCAAAGACCCCATATCACTATTCCGCCTATGAGCTGGATCCTGCTGCTGAGTCTGAGGTTGCCCCACAGACTGAGCGCCCAAAGGTTCTGATTCTTGGTTCCGGTCCTAACCGCATTGGTCAGGGTATTGAGTTCGACTACTCCTGTGTGCACGCAGCCCTCGAGCTCTCCCGCGTTGGTTATGAGACTGTCATGGTTAACTGCAACCCTGAGACTGTATCCACCGACTATGACACCGCTGACCGTCTCTACTTTGAGCCACTGACCTTCGAGGATGTCATGGAAGTTTTCCATGCTGAATCCCAGTCCGGCACTGTTGCTGGTGTGATTGTTCAGCTCGGTGGCCAGACCCCACTGGGCTTGGCTGAGAAGCTGCGCGATGCTGGTGTTCCAGTTGTGGGCACCACCCCTGAGGCCATTAACCTCGCTGAGGACCGTGGTGAGTTCGGTCAGGTTCTGCGCAAGGCAGACCTTCCAGCCCCAGCCTTCGGCACCGCTACCTCCTTCGAGGAGGCCCATGAGGTTGCTGCCACCATTGGTTACCCAGTGCTGGTTCGCCCATCCTATGTTCTTGGTGGCCGTGGCATGGAAATTGTTTATGATGATAAGTCCCTGGCGGACTATATCACCCGCGCCACTGACATCACCTCCGACCACCCAGTGCTTGTTGACCGCTTCCTGGATAATGCCATTGAGATTGACGTGGATGCACTCTGCGATGGCGAGGAAGTATATCTTGCCGGCGTGATGGAGCATATTGAGGAAGCCGGTATTCACTCCGGTGACTCCGCTTGTGCGCTGCCACCAATGACCCTTGGCCCTGAGGATATTGAGAAGGTCCGCCAGTCCACCGCCGCTTTGGCTCATGGCATTGGCGTGAAGGGCCTGATGAATGTCCAGTACGCACTCAAGGATGACACCCTCTATGTTATTGAGGCTAATCCTCGTGCTTCCCGTACTGTGCCATTTGTTTCCAAGGCCACCGGTGTGCCACTGGCTAAGGCTGCCTCCCGCATTATGCTGGGCGCAAGCATTGCTGAGCTCAAGGCTGAGGGCATGCTCCCAACCAGCTATGATGGTGGCTCTCTTCCAATCGAGTCCCCAATTGCTGTGAAGGAAGCTGTTCTTCCGTTTAACCGCTTCCGTCGCCCAGATGGCAAGATGCTCGACACCCTGCTTTCCCCAGAGATGAAGTCCACTGGTGAGGTTATGGGTCTGGCTGATTCCTTCGGTGCCGCCTACGGCAAGGCCGAGTCCGGTGCTTTCGGTGCACTGCCAACCGAGGGCAAGGTCTTCGTTTCTGTTGCTAACCGCGATAAGCGAACCCTGATCTTCCCAATCATGCGCCTGGCTTCCCTGGGCTTTGAGCTCATGGCTACCCGTGGTACCGCACAGATGCTGCGCCGTAATGGTGTGGATTGCCAGATTGTGGAGAAGGCTAGTGCTGTTCGTGGTGATAGCACCAAGCGCTCCATTGTGGACATGATTAGTGCCGGTGAAGTGGACCTCATCCTCAATACCCCTGCTGGTACCGCTGGTGCCCGCAATGATGGTTATGAGATCCGTGCCGCCGCCGTGAATGTTGGTGTTCCACTGGTCACCACTGTTCAGGGTGTGACTGCTGCTGTTCAGGGTATTGAGGCCCTGCAGAAGGGCGACCTTTCTGTTCGCGCCCTTCAGGAGATTGAGCATGGCATTCGCTAAAGACCTCCAAACAAAAGCCATTCAACGCGGACGCCTCTGCGCTGGTATTGATCCTCACCCAGGGCTCCTGGAGTCCTGGGGCGTGGACCTTGCCACCTTCTCCAGGATCTGTGTTGAGGCTTTCGCCGATACGGTCGCCCTGGTTAAGCCACAGGTTGCTTTCTATGAGGCCCACGGCTCCAAGGGCTATGCCATTCTGGAAGAAACCATCGAAGGGCTGAAACAAGGCGGGGCATTGGTTCTTGCTGATGCGAAGCGTGGCGATATTGGCTCCACCATGGCCGGCTATGCCGATGCCTGGCTGGACCCACAGAGCCCGCTTGCCGTGGATGCTGTTACGGTTTCCCCATACCTCGGTTTCCACAGCCTTGACCCTGTCCTGAACAAGGCCAATGAACACTGCAAGGGCGTCTATGTTCTTGCGGCCACTTCCAATCCGGAGGGCGCCAGTGTACAAAAGGCCACCACCAGCAAGGGAATCACCCTGGCTCAGGATATGGTCAACCAGGCCGGCGAATTCAATAAACAGCACGCCGACGAGTCGGGCTTTGGCCCGGTTGGTGTGGTTATTGGTGCCACCCTCACGGACGCACCAACATTGACCGAACTTAACGGCCCGGTGCTGCTGCCGGGTGTTGGTGCCCAGGGTGCCACCATGGAGGATGTTGCCCGCCTCACCGTGGGTGTGGAGGCAGTGAGCTTCCCTAATATCTCCCGTGCCATCCTCAGCAAGGGTCCTGATGTTCAGGCCCTGCGTGAGGCAGTGGCCGAGGCAGTCGCGCAAATCGGCGACTAGCACCAGAAACACTGGTCATATACATAATGCCCTTAGCAACTCCATGTTGCTAAGGGCATTTTCTGTTTAGCGCATTAGGCTGGCTGGGCAACCAGGCTTTCGGTTTTGTTGCTTCCAACTCGCAGGGCGAAGGCCAAGGCCAGGGCCACGCCCATCATGCCAATGCCGGCCAGAAGAAGGTGGGTGCTTGCACCCGCCTGAAGAATCAAACCACCAAGGGCACCACCCAAAGCATAGGCCAGCTGGGTGGCCGTATTCTTGAGGCTCAGTGACATATTGACCGCATCCGGGGCGGCAATAATGGCAGCCTGCTGGATAACGGCCGATGGGGTCCAGGCGATAAAGCCCCACACCACCAGCAAAGTAAGGGTCATTACCTGGCCGCTTGGAATGAGCAGCGCCACCAGGGCACAGATATGCAGGGCAAGTACTGAAATCAGGGTAGTGCGCATGCCCAGCTTATCGGCAAGGGCACCACCGAATTTTGTGCCCACCATGGTTGCAATACCAAAACCCAGGAGAATTGCGGAGAGTACCTTCTCTGGACTACCTGTTCGTTCCTGGATGAATGGGGTGATATAGGAGTAGATGGTGGCATAGCCACCCTTCCAAAAGAGATTAATGGCCAGGGTAAAGAGCACGGGCCTGCGGCCAAGGAGGCGAAGCTGCTTGAGCAAACTTGGGGTAGTGCCACCGGCCTCCTCTGGGGTGATCCGCAGGGCATAGGGGATAACCAGCAGCGTGAGAATACCAAAGAGAGCGAAGGACACGCGCCAGTTAAGATGGTGTGCCATAAGTCGGCCCAATGGCAGGCCCAGCAGAATGGCAAGGTTATAGCCAATCATGAGGGTGGAAATGGCGGACATGGTTTTGCCCTTTGGTGCCAGGTGGCTGGCGGTAACAAAGGCCGTCACACTAAAAACACCGGAGCTAATAGCCAAAACAATGCGGCTAATCATAATGCCCGTGTAACTATCCACAAAGACCGTGGCACAACTACTAATGGCCACCAGTAGCAGGGAAATAAGCGTCATGTGGCGGCGGCTCATGCGTCCACCCAGGGCGAAGGCAATGGGGACACCAATGGCACCCGCCAAGGAGAATGCGGTGAGGAACTGTCCCACCGCGGAGACACTCATGCCCAAATCTTCGGCGACAATATCAAGAATGCCGACCAAGGCAAATTCGGAAAAACTTGTCAGGAAGAAGAGAAGGGCAAGGAAGATGGGGACGCATCGCCGCTCAGTTGGTCCAAGGTTAAAGCCTGAACCTGTGGCGCGTTCATTTAGTTTCACTCACAATATTATACGCACTTCTACTTCAAATGGAACCCCCTATGTAATAAAATTTGGCGCCATGGACAGTGCGTAGGATAATACTGACTATGAGTGATGAGCTGAGCCAAAGTACACAGGGTCTAGAGGTGCCCAGTGAGCCAGTTCATGGCACCGTGCCAGCACAAGATATTCCAGAGAGCAGCGATCTAGCACTGGATATTCCGGAGCAGCACAATTCGGAGCAAAACAATCCAGAGATAGACAATCCTGAGTGTAAGAGTCCAGAGTGTAAAAATTCTGAGTGCGAAAATCCTGCTGTATTCGAGGAAGGCTACTGCAAAGACTGTCAGCTAAAGATGGAAGCCGTTGCGCTTCGTAATCTCTTGGTCTCTGCTTTTATCACGGGCCATATCATTCGGCACACAGTGAAGAAGCGTAACCTTTCTGCTGATTCTTTGGTGCTGCGCCGCCTGCTTTCCCGCAAATTGGCGGATTTCATTCTGGTTTCTGGACTGGTCAAGTCCTATTTTGATGATATTTCTGAGTCGCGCACTGTTATGCAGGAGCCGGAGCACCGCGAGGCCGCGATTGGCCAAGCAGAGCAGTTCCATATTGCTTTGATCCGCGCATGGAGGGGCATGAAAATTGCCGGTCCTGCTGTGGGCACTGTTGCCCGTAAGGTTGGTACCGGTTTTGAGCGCCAGTCCTTGGTTGTGGGCGATGGCATTGCCACACTAGTTACTACCACGGAAAATAGGCTTTTCAAGTTTTCGGATAAGGCGCTGACCAAGATTGACAATGCGGGCAATGCGGCGGTTCGTAAGGTCGGTGGTATTGCCAAGAAGGCAAAGCCCCGCCTTCCACGTAAAGCACCGAAGGAATTGCCACCACCACCGGCCGATCCTGAAGAATAGCTACTTGTGGCCGGGCCAACATCTTAGGTTGCGGGTCAAGGGAGTATTCTTAGTGGCATAGCCGGTTGCCGGTAATCTCATGCACAAGTAGTTATTTGAGTTTTGAAGGAAGTTCACCATGGACAAAGAACGCGAATTCCAGGCTGAAGACGACATTGAGACCTTCGACGCGGAGATTGTGTCGAATGATATTGAGCCTGCTAAGGCCGGCAAAATCTGCAATCACCCTGGCTGTACTAATGAGCGCGATGTTCCTGAGCTTCTTTTCTGTGCCAGCTGCAGGGAAAGGGCACAGCGCGAGGTTGAGGCTGTAGATAAGTATCTTGGCATGGTAATTGCCGGTATCACTGTTGGTGTTCAGGCCGGTGGCCTTGTTACCTTGAAGGCTGCTCGTTCCGCTACAAATAAGGGCATTCCTAATCTGCCCCAGCTATTGCTGGCACTCACCTTTCTTAAGAGTCAGACTGGCCATTTCAAGGCTGAGATGGAAAGCTGGTCGGGCTCCGATCAGCGTGACCTTCGTCTGAGTATGCTGCACAGTATCCGCTCCACCTCGCTGCTTGCGGCTAATGGTCTGCGTAATGCAGCACCAACTCTTGGCGCTGTGGCAAAAACGACGACCGGTGCTGTAGGGCGTACTGCTAAGAATGCTCGTGACACCTTTGCTGAGGCTGCTTCCAATACAGGTTCTTTTGTTGTTGATGCAACCCGTGCC
>JAUMTX010000026.1:0-16118 GCA_030530985.1 Corynebacterium sp. | reverse complement strand
GTTGGCAATGCAGTTGGCAATGTCGTTTCTAGTGCCAGCACCGCAATTTCTGGTGCTGCGTCCACCACTGTAGATAAGACTTCCTCTGCAGCTAAGAATATTGGTTCCAAGCTGAACTTTAAGAAGAATAAGGAGGAGCAGGAGCCTGAGTCTCCTGCAGAGCTAGAGCAGTAGATTCTTGGCAGAAAAAAGGGCTGGCGATTAGTTCGCCAGCCCTTCCTGTTTGTGTGTGTTGTGCTGTTTTAGTGGAATGCGCAGCACTTCTTCTTGGCTATGATTTTCTCATCTGTTTGGCGCATTCGGGATAGTGATGGCAACGGCTTTGAATTTGGTCGATGCCAGCGGTCAATCCCAATGGTGGCAAAGCAGCGGGCCAGAATCCACCAGAGGTTATGGGACCATACTAGGTGGCCGGGGTGCATGCAGTTGCCAACATTATTCAAAATGGCCCAGTAGAGGAAGTCCACATCACGCTGCTCAGGGATTCGGCCGCTGAGCCATGCTTGCTCCGCCAGTGCCATAATCATGCCGATACGAAGTTCAAATGGCCCTTGGCCAATGGTGCCTGTTGGTGTCCAGAACAGGTGAAGAAGGAAGCACTCGGGGAGCTCCCAGGACTTGATGATTTCAGCATAGGCCTCGGCACGCTCACCAATCAGGTCGTAGAGGTTGAGGCAGGTATTATATGCCTGCATCATGTCCTCCAAGGTGCCGTAGTAGAAGTTGAACCCATAGGTGAACTTGGTGCCGACCTCTCGCGGCTTTAGCCGTGGCGGGAATAGTACGGCTGGGTCCAGGTGCTTCTTTGCTGGTTCAAGTGCGGTTACCTCAAGCTCAAAGGAGAACGGGGTGCCACCAGTATTGCGCACCAAATGGGATGGTGAATCAATGACAAACATGGCTTCGCCACTGCGCATCAGCTGAGCAGCACTGTGATCACGCATAAGGCCAATCAAAGTTGAGGCAATGGTGTTTTTATCCGGTGTGCGGTCCAGCTGGGTTCCGTACTCCTTGGCCATGAGGGTCTCTAGATCCCTATATGGTGCATTGAGGAGTTCTCTGTACACATCTGGGTGGAAGCGGTTTATCTTTTTATCAAAGCCATCGCCCACCACACCTGGCAGGAAGTTGCGTGCTTCTTCGCGGCCCCAAATGCGGAACATGAGTTTCGTGTCTTTGAAGCAATACCGTGCGCATTGGCGCACAATCTCTGGCCCATTGTCCAGAACCATAATCTTGGTGAATTCTTCCACTCCCATATACGGGTCCTTTCATCAATAGTAGGGGTTGAAGTGGGCTAAAGGACTATGCTCGAAGGCATGGATGAAAAGCAGCTGTATGAGTGCTCAATGCTGATTGCTGGTAGTCTGCCTGCAACCAAGCCGGGAGTCTTTCGTGATGACTGGGAGGAAGTCCGTGTGGGGGATAAGTGGTTCTTGCTCACCACCAGCCATAAAGCACGACTGGTGAACCTTAAAGCCGAACCACTTGATGTGGACACTCTCACCGACACCTATCCGTTCATTACCCGTGGATACCACATGAATAAGAAGCACTGGATTAGTGTGTACCCGGATGAGCAACTCACGGAGGAACTACTCACCGACTTGATTAAAAACTCCTATGCCTTGGTAGTTTCGAGCCTGGCTAAGTCCAAACGCCCGGTTAGTGAAGCAACTCTAGCCGCACTAATGCGTAACGGCTAGAGCCACTGTCCCGGCTTAGCTTTTAGGCCAGCTGGGCTGGTATGAGTTGGGTGATCCGTGGCGCTATGACATTGAAGATCGCAACAATTATGGCGCCGGCACCAATGAATACGAGCAGACTCTTTAATGTTGAAGCAAGTTTGCTGACAAGTTTGTCTCGGGTCTCACTAGCGTCCTTCTTAGGGACTCTGCTATTAAATTCATACTGGGTGAGAGCCTTCTGTTCTTGCTTATTAGCATTGGAATTCTCTTGCTTCCCAGAGGTACCGGTGGTACCCAAGTCCCCGAAGTCATAGTCAAGCTCGGGGTAGTACTCTTCTGGTGACTCGAGGTATCCAAATGTGGAGTTTTTAGCTGGTACGCTAACTCGATTCTTATAGGTTTGGTCAAGGTGCTGCTGTTTCGGATAGTAGGCGTAGACCACCATGGAGAGAATGCACTCAGCGCGCCGTTCGATGGTGCCGCCACAGCCTGGATATAGGAGATCCATGCTGTTGAAGTACAGCTTATTGGGGTTCTTCTGCGCATAGTCAGCACCCAACCGCAAATACTGTTCAGAGAATGGGGCATTGACGCCTTTGAGCTGAGCCACTAGGGGTTGAATCGAGGAATCACGATCAAGGGTTGATTTGAAGCGGTCCCGGTTGCGCTGATCTTGGACTGGATCCTTGTAGTCGCTAAAGAATGGGTTGACGACAGCTCCCAAGGTCCCCGGTACCGTCTTATCACCGAGCATATTTGTGATGTCAGCATCTGGGTGGATTCTCCAATACGCCAGGCCATCGAGGTTTTGCGTGGAATTAGCAAACATGGAGGAGAAATTTCGCACATTGCGCACATCCCAACGGCTGACTCGAATAAAAGAGTTTGTTGTTCCCTCAAACATGGAGCTCATGTCCGTCACCTTGGACGTATCTAATTTATCCAGGCCATAGATATAGTCCTTGAAGTCCTTGAATAGCTCAGAAGAATCACTAGGAAGAATGATCGGATCAATGAAATTCATGCTATAGCTCTTAGTTCCCATGCTTTCGCGGAATTTCAGGAACGCTTCCTTGTCCAAATGGCCAGAACCCCTGATCATAATTGACGAATATTCCTGGCCTAAAGTGGCCTTGATGCTATTACGTGGGGATGGGCTTGCGCCCAAATTGTAGAACTGAGTCAGCTTGAGATTCGCATTACAATCCCTATCCCAGTTCTTATTGAGAGCAGTTGCGTCAACAGTCAGATCAACGAATGAACCGAATAGGTCCGCGTTGAGACAAAATTCGGAGTAGTCCGTCACATTTTCGAGTTTCAATGACGCGCTACCCAGCGAGTTTGTCAGTTTAGTATTTTTGAAAAAGCCTCGGATGTTGCGAACCGAATCGCCGTTCAACGCCCCAAGGTTCCAGATTGCATCGCCACTCCAGTTAGCGAACAACTCAGAGGAGTCTTCGGGTAGCGAAAGGCGATTCCAGAATTGGATGCTCGTGGGCCTTTGGTCAGAAGTGCGCGGATCCGCCATATTGAAGTAACTCAAAAGGAAGCGGAACTTATTTTTATCAAGGACTGCACTACCGTCACTGTTGCCATACACACCGATCCTGCTGGCTAGGTGTTGGGTCTGAACTACGGTCCCATTAGCACCAAGGTCAATGACCACGCCTCTTTTGAAGTCCTCAAGGGTCGTACCCTTGAACATGGAAGCGAAGGAGGTTGCTGGTGCCGCATGGGTTACATGCGTGGAAAATAACAGCAGTGAAACTGCTAGCGCAATAGCGCGGAGCAAAGTGCTCATCTGAACTCCTTAATACTAAGGCGAGCATCACGGGTAGAAGCCCGCCATGATGGACTGTTACTGTGAATTACTTCTATGGAAGAAGCGCACCAAGTTCTGGTATCTGCGAAGCCAGTGGGGCAAGGCCACTGAGCACTGCCACGATGAGGGTGATTGTGCCCAAAGCCGCCCAAGCCCAGCCAGAACTCTTAGGGGTCTCGGAATTGGATTCGCCTACCACGGGACTATCCGCGACTCGGCTAATTGAATGAGTCTTAGCCTCACCACGAGGGGCATCGGCCGACTTCGATGGTTCAGTAGACTGCTGCTCAGATTCAGGCGCAGGCGCAGACTCATCAACCGGTGGGTTCGTGTCTGCAGGGGTAGATGCCTCCGGCTCATCCTGTACAGGTGAAGTTGACTCATCCTTGCTTGGTCGCGCCGGGCTGGACTCTGCAGGCGAAGAAGCTGCCGGCGGCTCAGCCTCTACTGGCGGCTCGGCTTCAGCAGGAGGTGCTGAGACAGCTGGCTTGGATACTTCACCTGGCTGCGTGGATTCTTCTGACTCTGTCGGTGCTGGTTCAGCATGCTCCAAGTCAGGAACAGTTGGGTTGCCAATCTTATTGCGATAGGTGGTATCCAAATAGCGCTGACCCGGGTAGTAGGTGAAGACCAAGACAGTGAGCAAGCACTCAGCATGAGTCTGCGGGTCGCTGCCACAGGTGATACGAGGATCAGAACCCAATGCCGTGATAAACCGGCTAATTGGATAAGCCTTGAGGAAATCCGAAGCAAGGTTGAGGGCCGACTCATCAAATGGGGCATTCACACCATTGAGTTTCTTCACCAAATCCTGCACCTGCGTATCGGACTGCAGGCGCTTACGGTAATCAACACGTAAATCACCCAGCTGATTCAGGCTATCCGGCAAGGCGATATACGGACTGACCGTAGTCCGACCAAAGTCCTTGAGCGAATTATCGCCCACCATATTGGTGACATTCGCCTTAGGACTAATCAGCCATGTAGTCAAAGGGCCAAGGTCCGCAGTGGAACCAGCAAACATGGATTCAAAACTCTCAACCCCACGAACATTCCACGCACTGGTTTCAGAAATATCACCCGAATAGCCCTGGAACATACGGCTCATGTCCTTAACCCCAGAAACATCGAGCTTATCCAAACCCACAATGGGCTTAGACACACCCTTAAAGAGCTCCGAAGAATCAGATGGAAGAGCAATAGGATCCGTAAAGACCGCTTGCTTATCAAACTCAATTAGGGCATCACGGTAGGCAAGGAAGGTATCACGGTCAATTGTGCCCTGACCCTTGATAGTGGAATGCGGACGGTGAGGAGAAATCTGGGCAGTAATCTTCTGACCGTCTTCACCGCCACCAAGCTGGAACTCAAGAGTTCGACGGTCTGTAAGGGCACAGTCCTTATTCCAATCACCGTCACGCACAGCCCCCGGCATAATAAGGTCCACAGTCTGCGCAGTGAGCTTAGACCCAACACAAAACTCGGAAAAATCCTCAAGGCTGGAAAGATCCCAATACAGGCCACCAAAGTCAACAGCGGCCTCCGTACCCTTGAACATGCCCTTAAGGCTCTGAGCCTGGCCCGTATTTACCTTGCCCAAGCCAGTGATGCTTCCACCTTTCCAATCAGCAAAAAGCTCAGAGGAATCCTCAGGAAGGAAGACGCGATCAGCAAACTCAATATTGATAGGCACCGTCGAGGTAGGGGAGGAACCACCCATATTAAATGCGGCCAACAAGTCGCGGAAGGACTCTTTGCTGATAGTGCCGAAACCAAACTTATCGCCAGTGATATGGATCGTGTTCCCACTCAACCACGCAAGAACAGGAGTAGGACCATCGGCAATACTGATGACCTGACCTTGCTTGAAAGCATCAATGGTTGCAGAAGACAGGGGAGCTGCATGAACACCATGGGAAGGAATCAAAAGCAGCGAGCTAGCGAGCGCAAGCACTCGAAATAGAGACCTCATAACTGAGTTCCTTTCGTGATAGAGCAAGCGGCAAGACGGAACACCACTTGCACAACGTGTAAGAGACAAGCAGCTGGGGAATACCCCAACCTAAAAGGATGAATTCAGAATGAATGGGTGAAAAGGCTAATGGCGCTAAGGCGCTAAAGACATAGGGGCGCGCAGGTGGACGAACCTACGCCGGTAAAGCAGCCACATGGGGAAGATGCACCAACAGCGCAACAACACCAGAAAGCGCCGCCAAAATCAGCGAGACAACACCAATCCCCAACCAGAGACCAGAAGTGCTCTGCGGTTCAGAGACATCAGAATCCACAGGCTGCACACCCTCCTGCACCGAATCGCCATCGGCATACTCCGACTGCGCAGAAACCTCAGCGGTAGGCTCAGCCTTCGACTCTTCAACAGGCGGGTCGGTACCATCATCCGCCGAAGGACTCACAGGCCCACTACTCACCGCAACACCCTCATCCTTCGGGGCAGGCTTCGAGGCATTAGGTCGCTCATCCGGGTCTGCCTTTTCATGCGCATCAGGGGTCGGCTCCTCAACGGAAGATTTCGCGCCGGGCTCAGGATTCTCCTGGGCGGGGGTGCTGTGAGTTTCCGTTGGTGGGTTTGTGTCCGTTGCTTCCTCCGAGTTCGCTGGGCCGCTAGTGCCACCGGCCATGTCCCGGGTGCTGAGCCTGGTTTGGTAGCCCGGCGCGGTGATGCGTTGTTCGGGGTAGAAGACGAAGATGAATAGGGACAGAATCCATTCGGCATCATTGCGGGAATACATGGTTTCGCGTTCCGGGAAGGCCGCATCGGCGATCATGCTGATAGTGGAATGGCGGTTGTGTTCCCAGAAGGTGTGGGCAAGGCGCAGGTCCGCATCCGTAAATGGGGCATTGACTCCTTTGAGCTGAGCTTTGAATGTTTCAGCGTTGGTCAAGGCGGACAAGGGGCCGCGCAGCTTATTGCGAATGGCCTCTTGTTCTTCGGGCTTCTGTGGCAGGTCAAAGTATTGGGTGACCAGGTTGGTTGCCGGGGCCGGTGGGGGATTGGTGCCCAGGGCATTGGTGATGTCAGCCTCAGGGTGGATGAGCCAATGCTTGGTTACTGAGGTATCAAATCTTGTGCCGCTGAACATGTTCTTGAAACTTTTTACGTTTCGGACATCCCAGTGTGCGATTTGGCTGAAGTCGACTTGGGCGTCCTGGAACATTTCGCTCATGTCGACAACCCCTGATGTGTCCAGGGCCTGAAGGCCGACGACGGGCCTCTTTAGTCCCTTGAACAGGGATGAGGAGTCTTCGGGCAGACGGAGGGACCAGAGGTGGAGTGTGACGTCATTCGCAATGAGCCAATCCCGCAATTCAAGGGCCGCAGCGCGGTCGAGTTGTGCGTCTGTGGAACCGCCGACAAAGAGCACATTGTCCCCGGTGACATAGGTAGCAGGCAGGCTTCGACCACCATTAGTGTCAGCGCCAAGGTTGAACTTAAGGACTTGGCTTGTGAGGATGTCGCAACCGCGATTCCAGTCCGTATTTTTCGCAAAACCCGGCATGGTGAGGACGAACTTTCGTCCACCAAGCTTGGAGTCAGCGCAGAACTCGGAGTAGTCAGTTAGTCGGGAAAGATCCCACCCCAGGTCCTCAGCTTCTTGAACAGCGAGTTTTGGTTTTGCGCCTTTGAACATGGCGCGCATTGATGTGACCTGTGAGGTATCAAGCAGGTGGAGGCCACGGATGATGCCGCGAGGCCAATTCTTAAACAACTCAGAGGAATCCTCAGGGAGGTAAATTTTCTCATCGAATCGTAAGAGAATCACGGGATCAGCGTCACGGTCGGACCATTCGCCTTGCAGTTGACTAAACATGTCGTGGAAGCGTGCTTTATCCAGGTGGCCGGTACCGGAACCATCACCCGCCACTGTTATCTTGCGGCCCTCAACAGTTGCTGTCACTTGAGTGCCATTGGCGCCCAGTTCAAAGATACGTTTTGCTGGGGCAACACTAGTTTTGGCGGTACTGGTAGTGAAGGTGGCTGATTGGGTTGTGGAATCTGCATGGGTCAGATGGCCCGTGGTGAGAATGAGTGAGGCGCCGAGTGCGCAGGCACTAAGCAGTTTCTTCATATATGTGCTCCTTTCTTTAGCCGAATGTCACATTGATGGATGGGGCAGAGACAGGTGCCGCATTGGCGGCCAATTCTAAGGCCAAGGGGGTTAGGCTGCTAGCCACGCCAAGAATGACTGCAATAGCGCCGACTGCCACCCAGGCCCAGATATTGCCCTGGGGCTCACCGGAGTCCTGAGGCTCACTGTCCACCGAGTCGGTCACCCTACTGGCGCGGGGGAGCTGCGGGGTGTGGGTGCTCGTGTTTGGTGCTTGCTGCTGGGGGCTGTTCTGTTGCGGGTTCGCTTCTTCCTCCTGTGATTCAGGCTGAAGCGCTGTTGGTGGGGCAGCTTCTTCCTCTACATCCGCTTCTTTGGTTGGTTGCGCAAAGATACTGCGGTAGCCAGGGTCATAGGCCTGCTTGCTTGGGTAGTAGGTGAAATACAGAATTGCCAGTAGGCATTCGACCTGGGATTCCATATCCCCACCGCAGTGGAAGAGCTTGCCTTGCGGCAGTTCCATTTCCGGTAGGCCCTTGGATATTTCGATAATGATGTCGCGTAGCGGCCACTGCTGCAGAACCTCAGCGGTGTGGGCGCGAATCAAATCATTAAACGGGGCCTCCGTATCGGCGAGCTTCATATTCAGACCCTGGATAAGGGAGTTGTACTGGAATGTCTTTTTAAAGTGCTTTCGTATCTGCTCCTGGGTTTCTTTATCCTGTGGGGGAACAAAATATGGGTTGAAAGCATCAGCATCGAGCGGGGCTGGTGGATTAGTGCCGAGAATATTCTTCGTATTTGCACTGTCCTGGATTAGCCAGTAGTTGAGTGCTTTGGTGCTGAGTTCAGTATCAGCAAGCAGGGACTCGAAGTTCTCCACATTGCGCACATTCCAGGTGGTGGTGTCAGTGATTTCACCACGATAGCCCTGGAACATTCGGGCCATATTCTTGACCTGGGAGGGATCGACAAACTGTAGGCCCTCAATATGAGCCGGGATATTGCGGAAGAGTTCGGAGGAATCTTCCGGAAGAATGAGGCGTCCACCGAAAACCACTGTTTGGGCTTTGTGTGAGATGAGGGCATCGCGGTAGGTCAGGAAGGCTGCACGGTCAATATCACCGCGGCCAATGAGCTCTGAGCGCAAAGTCTCCATATTGATGGTGGCGGTGATTGGCTTGGCTTTTTCCTCAGGTGGGCTAACCGTATATTGCAGAGTGCGCCTATCTGGGACTGCACAGTTCTTATTCCAGTCTGTCATTGGAATGTCGCCTGGCATGCGGAAAGTAATGGCTGTGCTGACCAGGGTAGAGTCAGCGCAGAAGAGGGAAAAGTCCTTCAGGTTATTGAGGTTCCAGCCCAAGGATGTGAGGTACAGGACCGCATCGGTTCCTTGGAACATGCCCCTCATCGTTGTGACTCGCGACGTATCCAAGTTCTGGTGGCCAGTAATTTGGTTACCACGCCAGCCGGAAAATAGGTATGAGGAATCTGCTGGCAGCGCCACACGCCCATCAAAGCGGATGTTATAGCGGCGAGAGTTAACATTGTCAGCACCGGTATAGGAGTATAGGTTCAGCAGGTCGCGGAACTTACCCTTGTCGATAATCTTTGGTCCGGAGCCACCGGGTGTGATGGTGATTTGTTGGTCCTTGACCTGTGCTCTGACGGTGCCGTAGCGTTCACCAATCTCTACTGTTTTACCTGCTCGGAGGTTATCTGCGTCTTGGGCGGATAAAGAGGCCGCATGAGCAACGTGGCTCGAGGCCAATAGCAGTGAGATAGTGAGTGCAAGCACCCGAAATAAAGATCTCAAATTGAGCTCCTCTCTACTCTGGCACGTGGAGTTATGGTGGCTCCACGCGCGAAAAAATAATCTTGAAAAAGAGATTATTGAGTAAAGAAGCAGGTTGGGATACAAAAAACCAGCATGTTAATCAAAACATGCTGGTAAAAATGCAAGACACCCTTCAAAAAAAATTTTTTGAGCGGTATTTTTCGCGGTTTTTGGGGCTTTTATCGGCCATACAGGGCCGTTGTTGGTGCTTTAACCAGAGAGTGCAGCCTGAATATAGAGGGAGTGAGCATAGGTCCACAGAACAAGGAAAATGCCGGTGATAATGCCCAAGACCTTGAAGGTGCCCTTGTGCTTGGTCCAGAACTGGGAGAGCTTAGAAGGGGAATCAGAATCCTCATCAGAAGCATCGGACTCAGGCTCATCCACCGCAGTTGCGCCTGCCTCAGAGCCAGTATTAGCAGAGGAGGATTCACTAGAAGAATTCTCGGTGCTGGAGCTGTCGGAATCAGAAGTTTCGGTGCTGCTTGCTGCAGAGCCGTTTTCTGTAGAGCCGTTCTCTTCAGTGCTGCTTGTCTGGGAGGTGCCGGTGTCGGTGGCGCTGGTTTCATCCGCAGTTGCGGCGTACTGGATCATGCCCATACCCAGGGTGGCAGTCATCAAAGCGGCGACAAGGCCCTTAGTGTGAAGTTTCACTAAATCCTCCAAGAGAAACACGGTAGAGTGCGGCACACGGCGCAATACTATGACGGTTGTGGCCATGTGAGTACATAGATACTGTACCGTAAGTCCGGCGTCCCCGCATTGTCACGGCACTGTCCCCGCACTGTCCCCGGATTGTCCCCGCACTTTTAAGGACAGCAGAAAAGGGTAGTGATGTGGCTAAGATCAAGGCCTAAAACTCAACTCAATTATGGGGCGTTGAAGTCTATTCCGGCGAAGAGGTTTTTCCGCAGCAGTATTACAAACGCTGGTACCTGTTTACAAACGGTAGGATCTGGTGTTATTATAAATCTAACGATCCTGCCATTTGAGATGTTGTTGGCCCGATGCAGACATTATTAGGTAGGGCTCGATGTTTAGGAGGTTGCCCGTATGGAACCCCAACTGAGGCCCCATGCATGCAATGTAGATTATTTTGTGTTGTTGGAATCTCGTGGGCTTGACTTACAAGGTAAGAGTGCAGATCAAGCAGCCAGTGAGATGGAAGATGCTGGTTACTATAATGTCTCCAGTTTTATTAAGGACCTGGTCCAAGAGGATGGTGTGAGCTTTAAGCCCGGCACCACATGGCCACGCCTGGTGGCGCGTATCCGAGGTGACCGTGAGCTGCGTGCCCTTTACTCCCAGTATTTAGAAGTAGTTGAGGTGCGAATCAAAACTGAGGTTGCATCTTTATTGACTCAGAAATATGGTCCTTTCGGTTATTTGGATAGCCGAAATTTCCACAGCTGGCAGCGTCATGCTAACTTCCTTTCTAACCTTGGCCGTGAGCTTAATCGCGAGCGCGAGCTATTCATCGACACGGCCGGTGGTGAGACTCATGACCGCATGAGTATTTGGAGCATTATCGACTATGTTTCCTTCGGTATTCTGACCAAGTCCCTCTACCGCGCAATGAAGGATGAAGATAAGGTCGCTATTGCCCGTGCTTTTGGCATTGAGGATGAGTGCACTTTTTCTGGTTACCTGCGCTCCCTCACCGTGGTCCGTAATGTGTGTGCCCACCATTCCCGGCTTTTTCGACGCCGCTTCGTAGACACCTGTCCTGTTCAGCAGGAGGCTTTGGAGATTCTCCACGACGTGGAGCCAGGTGCCACGGTGGATACACGCAGCATGTTCGCCGTCACCCTTGCGCTCATTACGCTCCTGCCGGAAGATGAGGCCCTCAATTTTATTGCTGGTCTTTCGGACTTTAGTGCCGGATGCGAGCCCTATGACTTGCACAATTGTGGTTTCAATTCCCTGTGGCCACGCTACCTTGCGGATGTAGTGAAGAGCCGACACCCATAGGTTAGACAGATACTATCTACTGCAAATATGATGTCTACAGATAGTTCACTACCTATATAAGGGATGGTCTGGTGCGCACAGTATCAATCCGCGCTCAAATTGCTCGCTTCGGGGCGGCAGCCTTCGTCATTGCTTCCATGCTTCTCTTTGTGCCGGCCTATTTCTCGGGCTTTACCCAGGCTCAAGCATATGCTGATGAGGTGGATACCGGCCCGGTCAATCTCTTTGCTGAACGGGTCGCTCCTTCCTTGGGCTATATGTATTCCAGTGCTGATGGCAGGGCAGTCTACTTTGATAGGGAGGCTGCCGCCAGGGCAGTGGCCGATGGCACAATGACCGAGAAGCAATTTGAACAAGGCGAATGGCTTGAAAGCCGCTTTGCCGGTCCAATCCCGCCGATCGGTATTCGCCTGTGGGGAAATTGGTGTGGGCCGGGAATCTCTGGGCCTGGCGCGCCAATCGACCAATTTGATACCACCTGCATGCGTCACGACGCCTGCTATATGCTTCGAGGGCTCTTTGATTGCTACTGTGACCAGCTGCTGATTGAAGAAGCCAGCCTGAACCGCAAGTACCTCAGCCCACAGACTCAACGCCTGGTGAAGCCAACAGTAGCAATATTTACTGCCGGCTCGAAGGTCTGCCGTCCACACTAAATAGATAGATTGCAGGTGTATAAGCAGGTGTATAATTAGCCCATGGTTCAGGATGAGAATAATAACTTCGGCGATAGCTTTGAAGATGATGTCTTTGAGGGTGAAGTCTTTGAAGGTGAGGTAGTGAATAACTGCCAAACCCCGACCTGCGATAATCTCAAGGCTGAAGGTAATGCCCGCTTCTGCGAATCCTGCGCGGAAGCCTATGAGCAGCGCAAGGAGAAGTTTGTTAAGCGCATGGACACCACTGCCACTGTGGCAATGAATGTTGCGCTCTTCGCCGTGCCTGCAGCCCGTGCTGTTAAGGCCCCAATGACCGCCGCCAAGATGGTCAACCCAATGCTATTCCTGAGTCTCTTTGAGATGTCTCGTGGAGCCAAGCAAGCTCTGAATAAGAATGGTGAAAACAAGTTTGGTGTGAAGAGTGATAATTCTTCCTCGCAGGCCAATAATCCACTCCATGGCATTAAGATGAATGCGGCCGATGTGGCCCTTACCGCTTTTGATAGCGCCAAGGACCGTGTGAAGAAGGCCGCCTCCGCTGGTGCTGATTTCGTGAAGAACGCAGACTTCAACCCAACTTCACCTTCCCGCTTCAACTTGCCAAACCTGGACAACTTTAACTTCCCAGGCAAGAAGAACCAGGACGATTAAAATACTGCACATACAACAGCTGCTTTAAAACAGTAAAAACTTCTTAGAGAATTCGCTGCAAAGATGGCTGTTACGTGCGAATTTAGCACTTCCTGATGTAACCACCGTGGGTAAAAACCTACGGTGGTTATTGCGTTTGATCATTAGCATGTTCTCTCAATTAGAATAGGGAGTTATGCGCTCTGCCAAGAAACTCATCACTCTGTATTCACTGCTGGCACTCAGCGGCCCAACGCTTGCTGCCTGCGGTGGTTCAAGTGAGCTTTTTGGCTCCAGTCTCTCCTCCGGATCCTCCGGTAGTTCGGGTGGTTCTGGATCAGGTCGATCTCAAGAAACCACTGGTGAAGACTATGTCCCTGCAGAACAGCAGGAGGATGTCACCAAGCCAATCGGCTACTATATCTCGCTTAGCCTCAGCCCTGACTCTGATGTCACAGGCACGGATTCCTATGCTGATAGTCAGCCTCTACGCATATATCTGCGCCTCAAAGATGGTGCACCATTCACCCCAAGCAGTGTCACCTTTGGAGGCACAGACTACGCATTGTCCCAGGATAATGAGGGTAACTTTTATTTCGACTACATAGTCGCTGAAAATAACGCCCCCGAATTGCAGCTCACCGCAGTCAAAACTGCCGATGGTGTGATTTGGGATGGCGCAATGTCGCTGTACTTTAATAAGCCAGTAGAACTGCCGACCGAGTCTTCCACGGATCCTCACGCTGAGCCCGATGCTGAGCCCGATGCTGAGCTTGGCTCAGAGTCCACTCCAGAATCGACCAATCCATCGACCGCTACATCGAGCACCACATCTAGCACCAGGTCGACTACTGCGGCGGTGCCAGTGGTGAGTCCGGAACCAGTTCCAGCACTAACCCCTGAGGCAACTACAAAGGCAAGCCCTGCCACAACGGCAGAGTCCGCAGCCTCTGCGACACCTGAGTCGACCAGCTCTACTTCAACTAAGTCGACAACTTCGCAGGTCATTGCACCCTCGGAGCCGAGTGGCGAGGTTGTGGCTGAGCCAAGTAGTTCTAGGCCGACTACTAGTGCTGCTACTAGTACAACTACCACTCAGGCACCTGAGCCTTATACCGTTGCTGTGCAGTGGGCATGGGTGGATCCAACGACCGTGGAATTTGTTGCCACCGGTCGTGGTGAGAGTGTGACAATTACGGATGATAATGGTGCGCAGCTTGCCACCGTGGAATCCACACGTGGCGGTGCGCGTGTGCGTGTGACCGCCGATGGCAGCACAGATCTTCACTGGGCGATTAATACCGATGAGGTTAGCGAATCCGCAGGTCAAGGTGGGGTGCAGGCAGAACGGATCATCACGGAAGCCAATGGCGTGGTGGATGCGGCCATGCGTATTAGCTACGGCCATGTCACCGGTGTGGATATTTATCGTGTGGTCAATGGCACCCCGGTAGAGCAGGCGGCGGGTAGTGCCGCCGTAGGCGATATTGCGGTTGTTCGCTTTTCTAATGGCATGACTCGCATGCGCGATATTACTGCCGTTGATGGGGAGGGTTTGACCCTTGCTATCCGCGGCGATTCCGCACGACTACGCAGTTACGCAGGGCTTTTCCCAAGTAGCTTTAATTCAGATCCGCGTGAATCCAATGGGGCAGTAGAGGCGGCGTCGACAGGCTGGCGCATTGCGCTGGACAGCAATGGGTCGCCGCGTGCTGTGGGCGATGAGGCGTCGACAAGCAGGGCGCAGGACAACCTCTACCTATTGGCACCATATTTGGATCCGGCGGTGCGTACCCGTGCCGCATACTTCCTGCCAGCAGATAGTGTGCTGCGCAGCCACGCCATTAGCCAGATTGTGCCACGTGCCGCTGATGGTTCGGCGCTCGGCTATGTGGGGCCGGATAACTATAGCCAGGTGGCCAGTGTACTCATTGCCTTTGAGGATGCGGCACCAATCACCCTGCCAGTGGGCACATCCCAGGTGGATGATTCGGTCATTAGCTTTGATATTTCCAGCAGTATTGCCGGCTTTAACGGTGGCCTGTGGTACCAGCCGGCCACAGGATACTTCAATGCGGATACATCCTATATTTCGGCCCTGTATACCAAGGTGGCGGCAGCCACGAATGTAAACTGGCCGGCGGAAGAAGCACAGTCCCGAGTCGGTTTGACCGATAACTGGGAGGACTATAAGACCAATCGCCTCAAGGGCGATCTTGCCACTGTTATTGCAGCTGACCCACTGTGGAATTCCGTGGGGGATAATGCTGCCTATCGGAAGATTGCGACTAGCCTGGGCACACCACTGGTGCGCGAAAGCTCCGATACTGTTGCGCAGACTGATGCCACTCGTGTGGCTTTGCTGCTCAACTGGAATGACCGTGGCTTCCGCTATGACTTTGATGGAATGAAGGCTTCCACCTTGTTCCTCGCCTACCGTGGGGATACTGCGCGCAGCCACCTGGGTTATGGTGCGGTGCGTGCATTGAGCCAGCAGTCGCGATTTGATAAGTGGACAATGCTCTTGGCCAATGGTGGCCGCTGGGCCAATGTGTTCTATTCCGATGGTTTCGGTGGCACCAAGAATTTCGCGGAGGCCACGGAAAAGTGGGTGCGCCGCTTTACCGAGTTCGGCACCGACTATTCAGCCTGGGCGGAATCCACCTTCAAGGGGCATGTCTTTAAGCCAGCTGAGACCAGCTATAAGGGCCATGACTATAGTTTGTGGACTAATCTGCGAAACTTTAACTATGGTGGCAATCCATCCAATCTGGGTGGCACCATAAACTCCATTCTGAGCGTGTCCGGGCCAGTAACCAGCCCAACCCGTGAGGATGGCACCTGGTCACCAGGTGCCCGTGGTGGCAATAATACCCAGGCAAGCAATTATATGGACCCATCCATGTTTATGGTGGTGCTGCCAGGCACCCTTGCCTTTGGTAATGCGGGCCTCTACACCAAGGAAGAATTTGCCCGGGTGGGGGAGACCTTCACCGAAAACTCCACGGCCTTTATGCAGCGCCTGAATAATTTTGTGCCGGACTACTTTAGTGAGCTGACCTCAGCAAAATATGGTGGCGGCATCTATCCAGTGTGGGATACCAAGGGCAATGCCAATGCGTCCTATACCGATACTGATAACCCCTATATGAATCAGTTCGCACAGCTCTTTAGGGGTGCTCGTTCCGCATATAGTGGCGGCACGGCAGCCTATGCCCAGGGGCCGGAGATTCACTTCACCATCCGCCTACTTACTGGCTACCAGACCTTCACTCACGAGTTCACCCATGTGACCGATGATAATGGCCCACTCTTTGGTGGCAATTCGATTCTGCGCCGCGTGGCCAACTGGGCGCTGGGTGCGGAAACCACCACAACCAATACTTTTGAGCAGGGCTTTAACTATTCCAGCTTTGCGCCGAACCTCACCTACACCACGGT